>DAIPYL010000033.1:0-18318 GCA_036782755.1 Jeotgalicoccus sp.
GCTCATGTGAACTATATCTATCAAAAAATTAAAAAAACTGCGGAACCTTTTTTAAGATTCCGCAGCTGTTATTATTAAACGTTAAATCTGAAGTGAACGACGTCGCCGTCTTTCATAATGTAATCTTTACCTTCAAGACGGACTTTGCCCGCTTCTTTCGCTTTTGCTTCATTGCCCGCTTCCACAAGATCATCGTAGCCGACTGTTTCAGCACGGATGAAACCTTTTTGGAAATCAGTATGAATGATTCCTGCACACTCAGGCGCTGTCATTCCTTTTTTGAATGTCCATGCTCTGACTTCCTGCACACCTGCAGTGAAGTATGTCGCAAGACCAAGCAGGTCGTATGATGCTCTGACCAATTTGTCGAGTCCTGATTCTTTCAGTCCCAGTTCTTCCAGGAACATTTCTTTTTCATCGTCATCAAGTACTGCAATTTCTTCTTCCACTTTTGCAGAAATAACGATTACTTCTGAACCTTCTTCGTCAGCATATTTTTTAATTGCCGTCAGGTGTTCATTATCATCAAGTGATGTTAAGTCATCTTCAGCAACGTTTGCCACATACAGTGTCGGTTTTTGAGTCAGCAGGTGGAAGTGCTTAACCGATTTGATTTCTTCTTCCGAGAACTCAAGTGCACGAACCGGTTTACCGTCTTCCAGTCCTTCTTTAATTTTCGTCAGAATCTTCGCTTCAGCTATTGCTTCTTTATCTTTCTGCTTCGCCATTTTTTCTACTTTCGGCAAACGTTTGTCGACACTTTCAAGGTCGGCAAAAATAAGTTCCATGTTGATAACTTCAATGTCATCAAGCGGATTTACTTTACCTGATACATGAGTGACGTTCTCGTCATCGAACGCGCGTACAACCTGACAGATCGCATCTACTTCACGAATATTAGCTAAAAACTTATTCCCAAGGCCCTCGCCTTTCGAAGCACCTTTTACGATTCCGGCAATATCCGTAAATTCAAATGCTGTCGGCACAGTTTTCTTAGGTTCGACAATTTGTGTTAAAACGTTCAGACGCTCATCCGGCACCTCTACGATTCCGACGTTCGGATCGATTGTTGCGAACGGGTAGTTGGCAGCGAGTGCACCTGCTTTTGTTATTGCGTTAAAAAGTGTTGATTTACCAACGTTTGGCAATCCGACAATTCCTGCAGTTAAAGACATAATAGTTGCTCCTTTAGTTTATAATTACTTTTTTAAGTCGTTTATCAAAGTCGCGGCGCGGCATCATAATCGTCCGGTCGCAGTTCGTACATCTGATTTTTATATCCGCGCCCATCCGGACAATCTGGAAACTGTTCGTTCCGCAGGGATGCGGCTTTTTCATTTCAACAATATTATTTAAATCGTATTTTTTCTCCATAATTACTTACTCCCCGGCATCATTTTGATCGAAATCGCTAATGTCCATTGTAGGTACAGATACAAATACTCCATGTGATTCAAGATACTGTTTCAGGCGTTTGCGTGTGCGTCTTGTCGCACCGAAATGCTCCATCGGCTGGGTTGTCAGCATAATGCGCATCGTCGCTTCACCCTGCTGTATGTCCTGCACACCTAATATTGCCGGCTGCTCGACAAGCACTTCTTCTTCACGCCAGTGATTTTCGAAATATTTATTAATCATATCTTCAACATTATCCAGATTTTCCTGAATAGAGAAGTTCATATCGAGGTATGAAATGGAATTATAGCGCGAGAAGTTAATTACTTCGTTAATCGTGCCGTTTGGAATCATATATAATTCGCCTTCATAGCCCTGAATACGCGATGATCGCAATCCTAATGATAACACTTCGCCTTCGGCAACAGTAGTACCTGACGTATTTACTCTGACGAAGTCGCCTTTATCAAACTGATTTTCCAAAATGATAAAAAATCCGGTAATCATATCTTTGACTAGGCTCTGCGCACCAAAACCGATCGCCAGACCTACAACACCGGCACCGGCTAATAGTGTGGCGACGGGAATACTGAATAATTCGAGTACGCCCACGATAACGAAGAACCAGATGAAGATTGTTGCACCGTTCTGCAGCACATTAATCAGTGTGTTATTACGTTTGTCAGAACCCTTCAAGCGGGATTTTGATTTATATTTAAAGAAATTATCAATCAGACGGTTCGCGACCTTCATCAGGATGTAACCGGCGATTATAAAAATTAACGCAAATAAAATATTTCTGCCAATATCGATCCATAATTGAGGGTCCTGAAATTTCTGGATGAGTTCCTGCATAAACCCAATTGGATCTTCAGGGTCTGCTGTATTAAACAAAGTTAAAAACTGCATATATTAAATCCTCTTTCTTTATTTTTTCTGAAGCATCGCGAGGATTCTCTTAAATTCTTCCTCAGATGTAAACTCCAGCTGTATCATTCCTTTATTCTTTACTTTTTTAATTTGCACATTCGTACCGTAATGCTCTTTGAGCTGATTTTCATACCCTTCTAAAAACCTCAGCTTCTTAGCTGTTTTCTTAATCTTTTTCTTTTTACCGAATGTTTTCACGTAGGCTTCAAGCGAGCGTACACTCATGTTCTGTGCAATTGCTTCTTCAGCCACCTGTTCCATTAACAGGGAATCTTTTAAAGACAGCAGCGTTCTGCCGTGTGCGCTGCTCAGCTTTTGTTCGTTCATCGCGCGTTTAACTGCTGCAGGCAGATTTAAAAGTCTCAGCATATTTGCGATGTAGGATCTCGACTTACCGAGACGCTGTGACAGTTCATCCTGAGTCAGCTCTGCTTTCGTCATAAGCTCTCTGTAGCTTTCCGCTTCTTCAAGCGCACTCAAATCTTCGCGCTGCAGATTTTCTATAATTGCAAGTTCCATCATTTCCTTATCAGACATGCCGGTAATAATCGCAGGAATTTTTTCAAGCCCTGCTCTCCGGCTTGCTCTAAGCCGACGTTCTCCGGCAACCAGCGTATAGCCTTTTACCGATTTTCTTACAGTGACCGGCTGCATTACGCCGTGAATCAAAATACTGTTCTTTAAATCTTCCAGTTTTTCCTCATCAAAAGTCTGTCTCGGCTGGTATGGATTTTTGCGGATTTCCTTAATAGGCAGCTCTATAATTTCCACCGTTATCTCACCGACTTTGCATAGTTAAAATACAGTTCAATTATAACAGTATCGTTACTGTTTGTAAGTCAAAAAAGAACTCACACTGTCAGGTGTGAGCACTATTTGTATATACGTATCGTTACTTCATGCAGTTCGTCGGTTTCGGATGTTTCAATGTTCACATCGATACCTTTATCCTGCAGCTTCTTAATATCCCGTTCAAAATCATTCAGCATAAACGCCACATCGTCATTAAAGTTAATCTGCTCGATGCGGACTTTCTGACGGTTCTTTACAGCAAGTTCTGTTTCTTTAACCGTCAGATTATCCTTAACGATATTTTTAAGAACGTCGCATTGGGTATCGTTATCCAGAATAAGCAATGCCCGTGCATGTCTCTCGGTAATATCATCTTTTTCGAGCGCCGTTATAACGTCGTTAGACAGCTTTAACAGCCGTAATTTATTAGCGATAAACGACTGGCTTTTACCGATGCTTTCCGCCAGATCCTTCTGTGTAATATCATCCATCGCAAGCAGCTGTTTGTATGCCCGTGCTTCTTCGATACTCGATAAATTCTCACGCTGAATATTTTCAATCAGTGCAATCGCTGCCGATTCCTGATCTGTTAAATATTTAACGATGGCCTGAGTATCATCAAAGCCGAGATATTTCAGTGCTCTGAATCTGCGCTCGCCTGCAATAATTTCATACATGCCCTCTTCAATCGGACGCAGTGTAATCGGCTGCAGCAGTCCGTGCGCTTTGATGGAATGTGCGAGCTCCTCAATACGCTGATGATTAAATACAGTACGCGGCTGGTACTGGTTCGGTACGATGTGCTCTATCTGCACAGTGACCAGAGAATCATCATCAGAACGCGTTTCGCTTTTATCTATGAGATTAAATAATTTTGAAAATGGTTTTTTCACACATTCCACCACCCTTTTATTTTAATGGGGATTTATTAGGTGTACCCGGTTTGCGCGGATACTTCTTAGGTGTTTTACGTTTTTTTTCGACAATTATAATATAGCGGTCGCTTTCTTCCTGCGGCAGTGACAGCTGGTGAACTGCTGTCATTTCCCCGCCGAGCACGTCCAGCGCGAATTTACTCTCATCGAGTTCCTCCTGCGCTTTCCTGCCTTTCATCACGATAAACTGTCCGCCGGTACGTACGAGCGGCAGGCACAGTTCGGATAAGACGTTCAGCTGTGCAACAGCGCGTGCTGTCACTACATCAAACATATGTCTCGCATCCGCTTTATGGTTGCCGAATGTCTCCGCTCTGTCATGCACCAGGTGCATTTTATCGAGTCCGAGCTCAGCTGTGAGTTCGTTCAGGAAATTAATGCGTTTGTTTAAAGAATCAACAATCGTAATTTTTAAGTCCGGACGGATAATTTTCATCGGGATGCTCGGAAATCCGGCACCTGCACCGACGTCGCAAAGGCTCGCGCCTTCGTCGATATCCGCATAGAATAAGGGTGTAATTGAATCGTAGAAATGCTTTAAATATACTTCTTCGATTTCAGTTACAGCCGTTAAATTAATCTTTTCGTTCCACTCAACAAGCATCTCGTAATAGGTTTTGAACTGGCCGAGCTGTGTGTCAGTCAGTTCAATTCCCTGTTCTTTTAAGGCATTTATAAATTCTTGTTCGTTCATGATTCTACCCTTTTCACATTACCCTGTTCGATATAGACAAGCAGAATGGAAGTGTCTGCAGGGTTTACCCCTGAAATACGTGACGCCTGCGCCATGTTAAGCGGCTTAACTTCTTTTAGTTTCATGCGCGCTTCTGTCGCGAGCGAATGTATCGCATCGTAATCGATATTTTCAGGAATTTTTTTGTCTTCCATACGCTTCATCTTCTCGACCTGCTGTAATGATTTTTTAATATAACCATCGTATTTAATCTGTACTTCAACCTGCTCGTATTCTTCCTGGTGCAGGGTGATTTCTTCGTTTAAAATTTCCATAATCGACTTGTAATCCATTTCCGGACGGCGTAATAAGTCCGCTGCAAGGATACCGTCTTTCAGCGCTGTACCGCCGCGTTCAGCGACGATGTTCTGCGTGTGCTCATTCGGCTTAATGCGCGTTTTCTGCAGACGCTCGAGTTCAGCATCAATGTTTTCTTTTTTCTTATGGAATCTTGCCAGACGCTCGTCGCTGATCAGACCGTTGTCGTGACCGATTTCAGTCAGACGGATATCCGCATTATCGTGACGGAGCAGCAGTCTGTGTTCGGCGCGTGACGTTAACAGACGGTACGGTTCATTCGTACCTTTCGTTACTAAGTCGTCAATCAGTACACCGATATATGCATCTGTACGGCTTAAAATTAATTCTTCTTTGCCTAACAGATTGTTCGCTGCGTTAATACCAGCGATTAAGCCTTGTCCGGCCGCTTCTTCATAACCGCTCGTCCCGTTAATCTGGCCGGCAGTATAAAGGTTTTTAATTTTCTTCGTTTCAAGTGTCGGCCACAGCTGAGTCGGTACTAATGCATCGTACTCAATTGCGTAGCCTGCACGCATCATGCGCGCATTTTCAAGTCCCGGTATGCTCGTTACCATATCGCGCTGAACGCTTTCCGGCATACTCGTTGATAAGCCCTGCACGTAAACTTCCTTCGTATTGCGGCCTTCCGGCTCAAGGAAAATCTGATGGCGCGGTTTATCGTTGAAGCGGACGATTTTATCTTCGATTGAAGGACAGTATCTCGGACCCGTTCCCTGAACAACACCTGAGTACATTGCTGAGAGATGCAGGTTCGCTGTAATAATTTCGTGTGTTTCCGGTGACGTGTATGTTAACCAGCATGGCAGCTGGTCCATAATGAATTCTGTCGTATCAAAACTGAATGCGCGCGGCACATCGTCTCCGGGCTGAATTTCAGTTTTTGAGTAATCGATTGAATCTGCGTTAACACGCGGCGGCGTGCCCGTTTTAAAACGGATAATTTCAAAACCGAGCTCTTTCAGCTGATCTGCAAGAGCAAGTGACGGAATCTGGTGATTCGGTCCGCTTGAATATTTTAAATCGCCTAAAATAATTTCACCGCGCAGGAACGTACCCGTCGTAATAATTACCGCATCAGCATCATATACTGTGCCGACATTCGTTCTGACACCGCGTACAATATCATCTTCTATAATGAGTTCGTCGACGAGTCCCTGTAAAATATCGAGGTTCGGTTCCTGTTCAAGCAATGATTTCATTTCCTGCTGATAAAGGACTTTATCCGCCTGCGCACGGAGTGCACGCACCGCAGGTCCTTTACCTGTATTAAGCATCCGCATCTGGATATGTGTTTTGTCTATAACTTTCGCCATCTGTCCGCCGAGCGCATCTACTTCACGCACGACGATCCCTTTTGCCGGTCCGCCGACAGAAGGGTTACATGGCATAAATGCGATGTTATCCAGATTGATTGTCAGCATCAGTGTTTTTAATCCTTTGCGGCTTGCTGCAAGTCCCGCTTCAACACCTGCGTGACCTGCTCCGATAACTATCACATCATATTTAATATTGCCGGTCATTATTTAACCTCCTGTATTTACTTCCCTAGACAGAATTGACTAAAGAGTTTATCTATTAATTGTTCCGATACGTCTTCTCCGATAACTTCTCCGAGCAGTTCCCACGTTTTAATGAGATCGATTTGAATAATATCCACCGGCACATCTATTTCTGCCGAAGATATTGCATCTTCAATCGATACTTTTGCCTGCTCGAGAAGATTAATGTGACGGTTATTCGATACGTAAGTCGAATCCGTTGATGACAGGCTGCCGTCGAAAAACATCTTCTGGATTTCGTTTTCCAGATCATCGACGCCTTCACCATTTATAATGGACGTTTTAATTAACGGTATTTTAAAGTGTTCTTCCAGATACTTAAGATCCAGATTGTTTTCAAGGTCGAGCTTGTTCACGATACCGATCACTTTTTTATCATCTGCTGATTCTAAAAGCTCGAGATCTTCCGGTGTCAGCTCATCGTTGTTGTTCATGACGTATAAAATCAGTTCCGCACCTTTCAGTGCTTCGCGCGAACGTTCCACGCCGATTTTTTCAACGATATCATCCGTTTCGCGAATACCTGCCGTATCGACGAGCTTCAGCGGAACGCCATTGACGTTAACGTATTCTTCCAGAATATCACGCGTCGTTCCGGCAACATCCGTTACAATCGCTTTATTATCCTGAATTAAATAGTTTAAGAGCGAACTCTTGCCAACGTTCGGCTTGCCGACGATAACCGTGCTTAAGCCTTCACGTAAAATACGGCCCTCAGCACTCGATTTGAGCAATTTATCAATATTCATGCTGACATTTTTCGCTTCTTCCAGCAGGAAAGATGTCGTCGCTTCTTCAACGTCATCGTATTCCGGATAGTCGATATTCACTTCAACCTGCGCAAGAATGTTTAAAATGCTCTGGCGAAGTTCTTCGATATAAGTTTTTAAGCGTCCCTGCACTTGCTGGTTCGCAACTTTCGATGCTTCGTTCGTCTTCGCACGGATAAAGTCCATCACCGCTTCCGCCTGTGATAAGTCCACCCGTCCATTTAAGAATGCACGCTTCGTAAATTCACCCGGTTCCGCCATTCTGGCACCGTTGTTTAATGTCAGCTGCAGTACGCGGTTCACTGTGTGAATACCGCCGTGGCAATTAATCTCCACGATGTCTTCTCTCGTGTATGTCTTCGGTGCACGCATTAATGCTACCATGACTTCCTCAACCGTTTCACCGGTCTTCGGGTCAACAATGTGCCCGTAATTAATCGTATGTGATTCTGTGTCAGTTAATTTTTTCGCACCTTTATACAGACGGTCTGCAATTTCAATCGCATCTTCACCTGATAAACGAACGATAGCAATCGCTCCTTCACCAACCGGTGTGGAGATGCTTGAGATCGTTTCAAATTGCATGTTCAAAACTCCTTTTATTTCTTAATAATAACGAGGTAGCGGTTAGGTTCCCGTCCTTCTGAGTACGTTTCTACATTTTTAATTCTGCTCAAAACGTGGTGCATTGTTTTACGTTCAAATGAAGGCATCGGCTCCATTTTAACCGGCTCGTTTGTGCGCATCGCTTTTTTTGACATATTGATCGCGAGGCTTTCCAGTGTCTCACGGCGTTTTTCGCGGTAATTCTCGACATCGAGAAATACTGTGCCGTAGCTCTTATATATAGTATTGAAGTAATTTTGTGCGAGTTCCTGCAGGGCATTTAAAGTCTGTCCGCGCTTGCCGATAATTTTAGCCGCAAGATCTGCATGAAATTCAATCGTCAGCGTCGTATCTTTAATACTCACTTCGGTTTCGTTTGGAATGTTCATTTCATGCACAACACGTGAAATATAATCCGCCGTGTCATCCGCTGCATCGTTAATTGGTGATTCGCAGACTGTATGTTCATCTTCAACATCATCTGCAGATTCCATTTCAGCTGCCGCCGGCTGTTCCGCTTCAGGAACTTCAGGTTTATCAGCTTCTTCTGTGATTTCAGGTTCAAGTTCGGATTCTGCAGGCTGTTCCACTGTTTCAGGCTCAATCTGGACCGGCTCCGGCTGTACTTTAACCGGTTCGGAATCAGGTTTTTCGGCCGCTGTTTCTACAGGCTCCGCCTGAACTTTTGTGCTTCGCTGTTCAATCATCTCTTCAATAGAACCGTATGTTTTCAGTTCCGGGTTGATGACTGTCAGCTGCACTTCTGCATCCCGCTTGCCAAAACCTAAAAACCCGCCGCTGCCGCCGTCAATTACTTCAATCTTAATATCGTCTTCAGTTACGCCAAGTTCGTTTAATCCTTTTGCAACTGCATCATCTACTGTCTTTTCAGTATAAATTCTGTACATAATACTACCCCCGTATTATTTAATACATTTCGCGATTTTTAAGACATGCAATAATGATTTTTCCATCTCGTGATAGTCCATATCTTTGACGGGATTTCGTGCGATAACTACATATTCGCGCGGCTTCAGTTCTGTTTTATGGAGCTGGTAAAACGCGCGGATGCGTCTTTTGATCTGATTTCTCTTCACCGCGTTGCCGAGACGTTTGGACACACTGATGCCCAGTCTCAGGTGCGGAATTTCATCGTTCTGTCTTAAATAAACGACAAATTGTCTGTTGGCATACGATTTCCCGCGCTTAAACATAAGTTTAAAATCTTTTTCTTTTTTAATTCTATATCGCTTTTTCATCATTATTACGCTCTTTCATATCTATGATTAATTATTATACTAAAAAGCACCTGTTTTATAAAACATCCGGTATTGGCGCAAAAAAAAAGATCATCCTCGTCAGATGATCTAATGGTTATGCAGAAAGAACTTTTCTTCCTTTTCTTCTACGGCGCGCAAGAACTTTGCGTCCGTTTTTAGTACTCATTCTCTCACGGAAACCGTGTACTTTTGCACGTTTACGTTTATTCGGTTGATAGGTACGTTTTACCATTAATGACACCTCCGTTTAAATATATATATCTGTTTATATGTTCTCTTAGAATTGCAACTATTAAAGAATACCAAAAATAGGCTCTCTTTTCAACTTTTTATTTGTTTTTTCTTCTATGAGATATCTGTCGTTCAATAATAAATTGTGGATAACTTATTTTCAAGATAAAGTTATCAACAGCTTCAAAACGTTATTCCCCACAAATCCACAGTCTGTATGTAATTTTTTGTGGAAAAATGTTAATTCTGTGCATAACTCTTAAAACTATTGATATGTATAGCAGAATCAGTTATAATTCTACCCATATCGTTGTGGATAAGTGACTTTCGTACTGTAGTTATCCACAGAATGTGCATAAGTTGTGCATAACTTTTCTACGCCTGTGTATATTAGTTGTCCACAGCCTGTTATTTGTGAATAAGAAAGGAATATTTTATGAGCAGTTTAAATAGTATTTGGGATAATGTCCTTGAAAATATAAGTGACAATCTCGCAACCGTCAGTTTTCAAACATGGTTTAAAGATACAAAACTGATTGATTTAAACAGTACCAATGCAATTGTAAAAGCTGATAACGAATTTCAGCAGGGCTGGCTGTCAGAAAAATACTCAACATTAATTGAAGATAGTATCTACAAAACGATTGGTGAAAAAGTTTCAGTTAAAATCGTCTTTCAGGACGAAAAACTGAGCGATGCATCATCCGCACAGAAAAATAATTCATCTGAGGAACACAGCACATCTGTAGATGTGCCTGTTAAACATGCATTAAATGCACAGCATACGTTCGATACGTTCGTAATCGGGAATGGCAACCGCTTCTCGCATGCTGCTTCTCTCGCAGTCGCCGAAGCACCTGCCAAAGCTTACAATCCGCTGTTTATTTACGGCGGAGTGGGTCTCGGCAAGACACACTTAATGCACGCAATCGGCAACTACGTGCTGGAACACCGTCCAAATGCGAAAGTTGTTTATTTATCGAGTGAAAAATTTACAAATGAATTCATCAACTCGATCCGCGACAATAAAACAGAACAGTTCCGCAACAAGTACCGCAATGTCGATGTACTGTTAATAGATGATATTCAATTTTTAGCAGGCAAAGAGTCGACGCAGGAAGAGTTTTTCCACACGTTTAACTCGCTGCATGAAAATGATAAACAGATCGTTATCTCAAGCGACCGTACACCGAAGGAAATACCAACGCTTGAAGACCGTCTGCGCTCCCGCTTTGAATGGGGTCTGATGACAGACGTGACACCGCCTGACCTGGAAACGAGAATCGCTATTCTGCGTAAAAAATGTGAAGAGGAAAATGTAGAGATTCCGAATGAAGCGATGATTTATATTGCAAACCATATTCATACGAATATCCGTGAACTTGAAGGTGCACTGACTCGCGTTGCAGCATATTCAAAAATTTCGAATCAGCCGATGACACCGGAAGTCGTTTCCGAAGCATTGAAAGATCTGGTTGTTACAACGAAGTCAAAACGCATGACCATACACGATATTCAGGTCGCGGTCAGCGAATATTACGGTATTCATATCGATGAACTCGGTTCAAAGAAGCGGACGAAGTCAATCGCATTCCCGAGACACGTTGCAATGTATTTATCACGTGAACTGACGGACAACTCGCTGCCTAAAATCGGCGAAGTTTTCGGAGGCCGTGATCATACGACAGTAATACACGCACATGAGAAAATTTCGAAGCTTGTTTCAGAAGATGAGCTGTTCAGAGATGAACTGAAGGAAATCGAGAATAAGCTCAATTAAATTTTAATGTGAATAGTGTGGATAAATGTTACACTGTAGTCAACACTTTGTACACATGTGGATAACTTCGTGCGTATAGTTTCAGTACGGTTTTCCACATATCCACAGGCCCTACTATTATTACTATTATTTTATATACTATATATCTATTAATAAGGAGTACTTTGCTTATGAAAATCAGTATTAAAAGACAATACTTTATCGAACAATTAAATCATTGTTTAAAAGCTATTTCACCAAGAACAACACTGCCTATTTTAAACGGGATAAAAATCGATGTCTCTGATGATCAAATGATACTTACCGGCAGTGATTCGGAAATATCTATTGAGATTACAATACCAACAGAAGTTGATAATGAAGAAATTCTTGAAATTGAAGAGCCAGGTTCAGTTGTATTAACAGGACGTTTCTTCGTAGACATTATTAAAAAGCTTTCCGGTGATTTTGTAGATCTGGAAACAACAGAAAACTTCCAGACTAAAATTACCGCAGGAAAATCAGAATTCAATTTAAGCGGCAATGATTCCAATCAGTATCCATTACTGCCTGAAGTTAACGATGCAGACAGCCTTATACTTTCTTCTGCAGTATTAAAAACAATTATTAACCAGACTAACTTTGCAGTGTCATTATCTGAAACACGACCTGTGTTAACTGGTGTTAACTGGAACTTTAACGAAGACCATATTTCTTTCACTGCAACAGACTCTCACCGTCTTGCATTAAGAAGACTGCTGGATAAAACATTCAACACGGAAATCTCAAACGCAATCATTCCGGGTAAATCATTATCTGAGCTCAGCAAGATTCTGACAGACTCTGATGAAGATGTCGAAATTAACCTGTCACAAAACCAGGTACTTTTCACTTACGGCAATATGCGCTTTATCTCGCGTTTACTTGAAGGTAACTATCCGGATACAACACGTCTGTTCCCTGAAAACTACGAGACTAAAGTCAGCGTTAATAATTCGGAGTTTTATCACGCAATCGATCGTGTATCGCTGCTTGCACGTGAAGGCGGCAACAACGTCATCCGTATGACTGTGGAAAACAATAACGTGGAATTAACGTCGAACTCCCCTGAAGTCGGTACGGTAAATGAAGATATCAACGCTTCAGCTATTGAAGGCGAAGGAATTAAGATTTCGTTCAACTCTAAATATATGATGGAAGCACTCCGTGCAATCCAGGACGAAGAAGTTACAATTGAATTCTTCGGTACGATGAGACCGTTCACTATTACACCGAGCGATTCATCTGAAGTTGTACAGTTAATTTTACCGATCAGAACATATTAATCATGAACCTAATATTCGGGACTATGCCTTTTTTGATAAAAAACAGGCCTCTGGTCTCTTTTTTTTATTTACCGGTAGGTAAAAGCCTTTTTGACTCTAAAAGCCTTCAAACGCTTTATTTGGGCTTAAATAATGAAAATATATGAAAATTGTAGTATAATGAATGAGTATGTTATAGGAGGTTATGTCTATGGAAACGATTCATTTGGATGGCATGATAACACTCGGTAAATTTTTGAAATATAAAAATATTATCGGCACCGGCGGAGAAGCTAAATGGTTTTTAAGTGAAAACGAAGTGTTTTTAAACGGAGAACCTGAAAACCGGCGCGGCAAAAAACTGCATGATGGTGACGAATTAGTCATTACAGGTGTCGGCGAATATAAATTTAAGTATCCGGTGCAATGATACTAAACGAAATTAAACTCACAGATTTCAGGAATTATGATTCCCTGTCCCTGGCATTTCATCCTAAGCTGAATATTTTTATCGGCCATAATGCCCAGGGGAAAACAAACCTGCTTGAAGCAATTTACTTTCTGTCGCTGGCTAAAAGCCACAGAACATCAAAAGACAGAGAATTGATTCAGTTCGGTGCTGAAGACGCGTATATTAACGGGACCATTACGACTCTGCGCAGCACGCTGCCGCTTTCTATCGGTATTGCGAAAGGCGGGAAGCGGGCCAAGGTGAATCATCTTGAAGTCGCGAAACTGTCACAGTACATCGGTCATTTGAATACGGTGCTCTTCGCTCCGGAAGATCTCAACATAGTGAAGGGATCACCGCAGGTCAGAAGAAAATTTATTAATATGGAATGCGGTCAGATATCAAAAGTATATTTGAACCATTTATCCGACTATAACAAGGTTCTTGCCCAAAAAAATCAGTATTTAAAATCGCGGAACGTCGACCAGATTATGATCGAAGTGCTGAATGACCAGCTTGCACATCATGCAAGTCTGATTATTTTAAAACGCGAGCAGTTTATCTCGACGATTGAACGCCACGCATCGAGAATTCATGCTGATATTTCAAATGGCAGAGAAATTTTAAACGTAGTTTATAACCCTAATATTAAATATGAGAGCGATACTCCGGAAGCATTGAAAGCGGAAATATCTGCTCTTTTAGCAGAAAATTTAAATAAAGAAATCGAACGCGGGACTTCACTTGTCGGCCCGCATCGGGACGATATCGGTTTTACGATTAATGATTTTGACGTTCAGACTTACGGCTCCCAGGGACAGCAGCGCTCTACTGCGCTGTCTGTGAAACTTGCGGAGCTCGAATTAATAAAAGAGGAAGTTGGAGAATATCCGGTACTGCTCCTCGACGACGTGCTCAGCGAACTCGATGAAGTGCGGCAGGCACATCTGTTAACTTCAATCAGAAACCGCGTGCAGACGTTTGTTACGACCACTTCAATCAGCGATATCAACCATCAGATTATGGATGATATGCAGCTCTTTGAAATAGAAAACGGCAAAATCAAAATCGATGAATAACGGAAGGTGAAAACATGGCTGAAAAAAATATGGATCAATACAGTGCTAGTCAGATACAAGTACTGGAAGGTCTTGAAGCAGTAAGAAAAAGACCGGGTATGTACATCGGTTCAACATCATCACGCGGACTGCACCACCTCGTGTGGGAAATTATCGATAACAGTATCGATGAGGCACTCGCAGGATATGCATCTGAAATTAATGTCACTGTCGAAGAAGACAACTGGATTAAAGTAACGGATAACGGACGCGGTATTCCTGTAGACATTCAGGAGAAAATGGGCCGTCCGGCAGTTGAAGTTATTTTAACAGTACTCCATGCCGGCGGTAAGTTTGACGGCGGGAGCTATAAAGTTTCAGGCGGACTGCACGGTGTAGGTTCATCGGTAGTTAACGCACTGAGTTCAACACTTGAAGTTTACGTTCATAAAAACGGCGAGGTGCATTACCAGAGCTATACGCGCGGGGTGCCTGATGCTGACTTAAAAGTGATTGATACAACTGACAAAACAGGTACGATCATCCGTTTTAAAGCAGATGAAGAAATCTTCACTGAAACGACGGAATACGAAATTGAAATTCTGCAGAAGCGTATTAAAGAGCTTGCTTTCCTGAACAAAGGCCTCGAGATTAATTTAATCGACGAGCGCGGGGAAGAAACTGTTGAATTTAAATACCATTACGAAGGCGGTATTAAATCTTACGTCAAAGAATTAAACAAGACGAAAGAAGGTCTTCATGAAGAAATCATTTACATGGATGATTCAAAAGATGAAATCGAAGTTGAAATTGCGATGCAGTACAACCTCGGCTATACATCTACCCTTTTAACTTATGCGAACAATATTTACACGCATGAGGGCGGAACGCACGAAGACGGCTTCAAACGTGCGCTGACAAGAGTGATTAACAGCTATGCAACGAAACAGAATCTGATTAAATCGACGGAAGAACGTTTATCCGGTGAAGATGTCAGAGAAGGTTTAACAGCGATAGTGTCAATTAAACACACGGATCCGCAGTTCGAAGGTCAGACGAAGACCAAACTCGGAAACTCCGAAGCGCGCACCATTACAGATCAGCTGTTCTCGGCAGGATTCGAAAGATTCCTGATGGAAAATCCTCAGACGGCACAGGTAATTGTCGATAAAGGAATTACTGCACAGCACGCCCGTGTCGCAGCGAAAAAAGCGCGTGAAATGACACGACGCAAGTCGGCGCTGGAAGTATCGAGCCTGCCGGGTAAACTTGCAGACTGTTCGAGCAAGGATCCTGCGAAAAGTGAACTGTTTATCGTAGAGGGTGATTCTGCCGGCGGTTCGGCAAAATCAGGACGCAACTCTAAAATTCAGGCAATCTTACCGCTGAGAGGTAAAATTTTAAACGTTGAAAAAGCACGTCTGGACAGAATTTTAGGAAACAATGAAATCCGTTCAATGGTAACGGCACTCGGCAGCGGTATCGGTGAAGAATTCGATATTGCGAAAGCCCGCTACCACAAAATTGTTATTATGACCGATGCGGATGTCGACGGTGCGCACATCAGAACACTGCTGTTAACGTTCTTCTACCGCTTTATGAGACCCTTAATCGAGCACGGTTACGTGTATATTGCACAGCCGCCTCTTTATAAACTGGAGCAGGGCAAGAAAAAATATTACGTTTACGATGATGAGGCGCTTGATGTTCTGCGCAGCACATTGCCGGAAACACCTAAAATTTCAATGGCAAGATATAAAGGTCTCGGTGAGATGAACGCCGATCAGCTGTGGGAAACGACGATGGACCCGGAACAGAGAAATCTGCTGCAGGTTCAGCTTGATGATGCGATTGAAGCGGATCAGGTATTTGAAATGCTGATGGGCGATGTTGTCGAGCACAGACGTAACTTTATCGAAGAAAATGCGAGATACGTTGAGAATCTCGACGTCTAATAAAGGAGATTTAATTTATGGCGGACCATGATGAACAGTTTCAGCAAATAAATATTACGAAAACGATGCGCAGCTCGTTTTTAAGCTATGCCATGAGTGTTATCGTATCCCGTGCACTGCCTGATGTCAGAGACGGTATGAAACCGGTGCACCGCAGAATTTTATACGGTATGCACGATAACGGTATGACATCTGACAAGCCGTTTAAAAAATCAGCACGTATCGTCGGTGACGTTATGGGTAAATATCACCCGCACGGCGACTCCTCGATTTACGATGCAATGGTACGTATGGCTCAGGACTTCAGCTACCGCTACCCGCTTGTGCACGGCCAGGGGAACTTTGGTTCCATGGACGGCGACGGTGCAGCAGCGATGCGTTACACTGAAGCAAAAATGAGTAAAATTTCGATGGAATTAATGCGTGACATTAACAAAGATACGGTTGATTTTCAGCCGAACTACGATGAAAACGAACGTGAACCGGCTGTTCTGCCGGCACGCTTCCCAAACCTTCTCGTCAACGGTACGAGCGGAATCGCAGTTGGTATGGCGACGAATATTCCGCCGCATAACCTGACGGAAGTTATCAACGCTGTACTTGAACTTTCAGAAAATCCGAACGTCACGACGATGGACCTGATGGAACATGTTACAGGACCGGACTTCCCGACTGCGGGCTTAATTATCGGTAAGAGCGGTATTAAACGCGCTTATGAAACAGGACACGGTTCTGTTATTATGCGTGCACGCTGTGAAGTGGAAATGATGAAAAACGGTAAAGAACGCATCGTTGTTTCTGAAATCCCGTACCAGGTAAACAAAGCGCGTCTTGTTGAGAAAATCGCGGAACTTGTACGCGATAAAAAAATAGAAGGCATTACGGATCTGCGTGATGAAACATCGCTTAAAGAAGGCGTCCGAATCATTATCGAAATACGCAAAGATAAAAATGCGAACGTTATTTTAAACAACTTGTACAAACAGACACCGCTGCAGACATCATTCGGTGTCAATATGCTGGCGCTTGTTAACGGTGAACCGAAAGTACTGGGTCTGAAAGAAGTTCTTTATCATTATTTAGAACACCAGAAAGTTGTCGTGACACGCCGAACGAAGTACGAATTAAAACGTGCCGAGGACCGTGCGCACATTCTTGAAGGATTGCTGATTGCACTCGATCACATCGATGAAATCATTAAAACAATCCGTGCATCCGATACGGATGAAGAAGCGAAAAACGGTCTGATGAGTGAATTTGACTTGTCGGAACGCCAGTCCCAGGCGATTCTTGATATGAGATTACGCCGTTTAACAGGTCTGGAACGCGGCAAGATTCAAGCTGAATATGATGAAATTCTTAAGAATATTGAATATCTGAAGAGCATTCTTAACGATGACGAGAAACTTCTCGAAGTTATCAAAGAAGAGTTAATCGATATCCGTGAACGTTACGGTGATGAGCGACGCACGGAAATTACGCTCGGCAGTATTTACGATATTGAAGATGAAGATTTAATTCCGAGAGAGCAGATTGTTGTGACACTGAGCCACAACAGCTACATCAAACGTCTGCCTGCATCGACTTACCGTGCACAGCACCGCGGCGGACGCGGAATTCAAGGGATGAATACAATCGATGAAGACTTCGTCAGCCAGATCGTGACGATGAGTACGCACGATTATATTCTGTTCTTCACGAACACCGGACGCGTTTACCGTCTGAAGGGATATGAAATTCCTGAGCTGTCACGCCAGTCGAAAGGACTGCCGATTGTTAACCTGATTGAAATCGAAAAAGATGAAAAAATCAGTACGATGATCAGCGTGAAAGACAAAGAAGAAACTGAAGGCTACCAGTTATTATTTGCGACGAAGAACGGACTTGCGAAACGCACGCCGCTCGACGACTTTAAGCAGATTAATAAAAACGGTAAAATTGCCATCAGCTTCAGAGGCGAAGACGAACTCCTCGGTGTGCGTCTGACGGACGGTTCGAAAGAAGTTATCCTCGGAACACGTGAAGGTTCACTTGTGCGCTTTAAAGAAGACCAGGTCAGAAGCATGGGCCGTACAGCAGCCGGTGTACGCGGAATCAAGCTTCGCGGTGACGATGAAGTCGTCGGCGTTGACGTACTTGATCCGGGACAGCACGTTCTTGTCGTTACAGACAAAGGATACGGCAAGCTGACGCACGAAGAAGAATACCGCTCAATTAAACGCGGCGGCTTCGGGGTGAA
>DAIPYL010000034.1:0-9298 GCA_036782755.1 Jeotgalicoccus sp.
GGATTCTCGACTATCCGATCACTGACCAGCCGAACGATATACTGTGCCTTATTCCCAATCTTACCGCCGCCGAGACTACGCAAGTATCGTTTCAGATCCATCCGCACCACTATTTTCCTCCAGATAGAATTATCATCGGTTTGAAGATAAAAGTCATCGCTGACAAAAATCAGCTTACCGTCAATTTTAAAGTTGCCGTTAACTGAATTCCGCATAGCGATTAACTTCCCAATAGAACGGTTCAGCTGAGCAATCGGTTCTTCCGAAATCTCACGTCCGCTCCTGAACCAGTCGCCGCCTTCCACTTTATAGTCCCCTGTATAATTCTTTATTTCATTCACAACAATCCCGTCATCATTAATAACCAGCGCATCGTACTGTGTTACGGAACGTCTTATTTTAAGATAAAGATCCCGATAAATTAAAACGTCATCGTGCCCGACTTCATCAAATACTTTATCGTACAGTTCTTCACCCTCAAATCCTCTCTGATATGTTTTATACCAGCCTGCCTCAACTTTCGTTAATTCGCATCTCTTCTGCAGCGTTTCATAAAATAATAAGTCCTGTGGTTTGCCTCTCCGGTTCAAGAACATTTACCCGCCTCCTGCAAATTATTAATTCACTTTATTTATACAGCAAAAACCTCACTTAAAATCACCAAAATCAGCTAACATACAAAAATTGAAAAACTGCAGATTGCAGCCTCTGAAATATAATTACATAAATTACCACACAATTATATGTGACTTTTTACACAATCACGGTTATTTTAAAAATCTAACTATGTTATTATGTTAACTTGTGTTATTTATTTAGGAGGAGATTTTTGTGCAAGCACAAAAAGATGCAATTAAATTTGCTTTTGCCTACACAGGTATTGTCGTAGGTGCAGGGTTCTCTACCGGTCAGGAAGTTTTACAATTCTTTACCAGTTTTGGACTATGGAGTTTTGCAGGTATCGCAGTAGCGGCCATCTGTGTATTATTTATGAGCAGGCAGACTGCTAAACTTGGATATAGATACGATGTAGTTTCTCATGAAGTACCACTACATAAACTGTTTGGGAAAACTGCAGGTACATTGGTCGATTATATCTTTGCGTTTTTCATGTATGGGATTGCAATTATAATGATCGCGGGAAGCGGTTCGGCTTTTGAAGAAAGTTTCGGAATCGAGCCGTGGATTGGTTCTATCGTATTATTAGTCTTAGTATTTTTCACATTGCTGCTTGATTTCGACAAAATCGTTTCTGTACTGGGCGCAGTGACACCTTTCCTGATTATTGCAGTATTAATTATTTCACTTGTAAACATCTTTAATCCGGATGTTGCACTCAGCGAGGTCAGTCAGGCGGCTGATATCAGCCGTACTCCGACAGGGTTGTGGTGGTTCGATGCTATTACCTATTCAGGTGTCGTTATAGGGGTCGCGTTCAGCTTCCTTTCGATTATGGGAGCAGATGCTGATAAACAATTCGTCGCACGGCGCGGTGCAGTATATGGGGCTGTAATCTTTCTCATTATGCTGCTGCTTTTAAATACCGGAATGCTCGCAGTACTGGATGAAGCAAATCACGTTGCATTGCCGACACTGGTACTGGCAAACGCAATTCACCCGGTATTTGGAACATTATTCTCGATTATTATCATACTGCTGATTTACAATACAGTAGTTGGTCTGATGTATGCGTTCCTCGCACGTTTCACAAAACCGTATTCGTTAAAATATAAAATCTGGCTGGTTGCTTCACTTATAATTGGATATATTTTAACATTTATCGGATTTGTTGATCTTGTAAACTTCTTCTATCCAATTTTCGGCTACGTCGGGATACTCATCGGTATTGCTCTGTTAGTCAGATGGATTATGAACAAAAACACTGATAAAAAACTCTTATAATTTTAAATACCAAAACCTGGTACTGCGGTCAATAATCCGCAGTACCGGGTTTTATCATATAGACAAAAAAACGGCAGAGACAAAAGTCCCCGCCGACCAAATATTATTAAAGTTTAATTCTCGTACCCGCTTTACCTTCAAGCGCTAATACAGCCTCATCTAATGAACAGATAATACCTTCTTTGCCTTCGTGCTTAGCGAATGCGATTGCCGCTTCAATTTTCGGAAGCATTGAACCTGCCGGGAATTGTCCGTCAGCAACGTGTTTTTCCGCTTCTTCAACAGTAATTTCTTCAAGCTTCTGCTCGTTTTCTTTACCGAAGTTAATATATACGTTAGGAACGTCTGTAAGCATCATGAATACGTCTGCTTCAGTTTGTTCTGCTAACTTAAGACCTGAACGGTCTTTATCGATTACAGCTTCTACGCCGTGAATTTGACCTTTGTCATCGCGGTAAATTGGAATACCGCCGCCGCCTGATGATACGACGATTGATGTTTCGATTAATGTTTTAATTTCATCCACACCGTGGATTACTTTTGGTTCCGGAGAAGGAACAACACGTCTGAATCCGCGTCCTGCATCTTCAGCCATCTGGTAGCCCTTTTCTTCTGTCATCTGTTTAGCTTCTTCTTCAGTGAAGAATACACCAACAGGTTTAGTCGGGTTATCGAACGCTTTGTCGTCTTTGTCGACTTCAACCATAGTAAGAAGTGTAACAACGTTAGTGTCGTCGCCGCCTTCAGTCAGTCTGTTTTTCAGTGCTGATTCCATCATGTAGCCGATCATACCTTGTGATTCAGCGTTGTTAACGAAAATCGGCATAGCCGGAATGCTTTCTTTAGCTGCTTCGTTTTGAGCAATGATGTTACCAACCTGAGGTCCGTTACCGTGAGTTACTACGATTTTGTGACCTGCTTCTGAAATTTCAACCATGCGGTTTGCTGCGTTGATTACGTTCTGGTTCTGGTTTTCGAATGTCGCTTCTTGTTTCGGCTGTAAAATTGCGTTGCCGCCTAAAGCTAATACTACTTTTTTACCCATTGTTTCATCTCCTATTTAATGTCATATAAATGCCGTACAGTGTATCCCTGCCTGAACTTGAGCCCAGTTCAAGCAGCGCATCCACGGTTTCTTTATCCGGTGAGTCACCGATGTCCGTAATACGTCTTGAGAAAATACCCTTGAGTGCCAGTTTTATAAAGTTCTCACTGACGATGGTCGTCACACTTTCACGTATATACGAAGACAGCTGATCCAGGTGCTTAATCGCGATAAAAGGCTCGAGACGGTCGATATACAGTATGCCTGTAATTATATCATCGCCTGACGGTGTCAGCCCCTGCCCTCTGCCGACTAAATACCCGAGTGGAAATTCAGCATCGGGATCGCTGAGGTCCGCAATAATACGGTTCAGTTTTTCTCCGCTGAAATCACTATTATTATAATCGCTAAAATCGTAGCCGCTGACAACACTTTTTATTGCATCAGTATTATTTTTATTTACTTTTTTGTATAAATAAATTTCCGCATTTCTGGTCACCAGCATAAAATCATTATGATTTATGCTCGATACATCAGTCTTCAATACATCACCGACCTGCAGTGATTCCTTTATATAGTGCATTGTGTATTTATTTATTGTAATACCGAACGGAAAATAGCCGTTCTTATCGGTGCCGATAAAAATCAAATCGTTTTTATCATTAACAATATTAAATCCATTGTTGAAAATACTGTGCACACGCATTGCTTTATTTGTTTTTAACAAGGAAAGTGCGATCTCACCGACCGCACTTGACTCATATATCATTTACGCATTAAACCCGAGTTTTTCAGCATATGCTGTGATTGCTTTTTCGAAACATTCGATTGGCGGGTTAACTGTACCTGCACCAATCTGCCCGAAGCCTGCAACTTTGTGTGCAATACCTGTGTTAATTACAGGCAGAATTCCTGATTCAACAACTTTACGTGCATCGATTCCTGTTGGTGCACCTTTGAAGTCCCAAGTCGGGATAATAAAGTTAGGGTTTTCCTGTTCTGTAATTTCAGCCATGTTGTTGCTTGTTTCAAGAGCATCGTTGAATCCGCCTGAACCTACGAAACGTGTAACAGCTGGTGCAGCAATCATCGCCATACCGCCGACACCGATCGTTTCAGTAATTGCAGAGTCACCGATATCCGTGTTTGCATCATCTGCAGAGTATCCTGTGAAATACAGACCCTGAGGTGTGTTTACCGGAGCTGTGAACCACTCGTCACCCATACCGGCAATACGGATACCGAAGTTTTCACCGTTACGGCACATTGCAGTAACGATTGTTCCGTGTTCGATTGTACGTGCAGCATCAGTCATTGCTTTAGCTGTTGCCATTGCAACGTTTAAGAAGAACTGATCAGTGTCTGCAAGGAACTGCATAACTTCCTGACGATCTTTAAGAGATACATCTTCAAGGCTTGTAATTGCCGGAGCAACTTCCTTAAGGAATGCTAATGAAGCAGCGATGTTTCTCTGGTGGAATTCGTCACCCATAGCAATTGCTTTAGCAACAAGAACGTTAACGTTTAAACCTTCGTCCATAGTTTTAAGTGCTTTGGATAATACAGGACCAAGTACATCTTTCATCCAGTGAAGACGTGTAAGAACCTGTTCGTTGTAAGAACCGAAACGGAGAACCGCACCGATACCTTCGTTCAGCGTACAGTAAGCTTCGTTACCGTGCTCTTTGTTAACTACGACAACAAGCGGCATGTTCATTGAAGTGATACCGCCCATTGGTCCTACTGCGTTAACGTGGTGACAAGGAATGAATGTGATTTTACCGTTTTCCAGTAATTCACGTGCACCCTGCTCGTCTTTGGCCCATCCTTCGAAAAGAATAGCACCGACACATGAACCCTGCATAGGGTCTGTCATGTTTTCATACTTAATCGGAGGACCGGCATGTAATAATACATGCTCAGTCAGTTCTGGAATTACTGTGTGTGCAGGTACAACATCTGTTAAGAAAGGTGCTGAACCGATCATTTTTTGTACGACTGCTTTGTTTGCTTCATCTATAGTTTGGTAAGCCATTATACATTCTCTCCTTCGTAATTGTTTAAGAATTGAAGTACTTTCATAAGCTTCTCATCGCCGCCTGCAACAGGACGCCAGTTGAATTGTACAACTTCTGCTCCGCTGTTTTCGACTGCTTCTGTAAAGCTCTTAAGACCGATGTTAATTACGCTCGGGTTGTTTGAAATCAGGCTCATCATCTTGTCATCTACTGACAGGTCTTCAGTGCCTTTATCGAATGATTTCACTGATGTTTCAGGCTGAACGACTTTGCTGCCGATTAATTCGATAGCTGTACGTACCATTTGATCGTTAGTGTCACAAATTACCGCACCTGCATCTTTTAGAATCTGACGCTGTTTGTCATATCCCTGCGCATCTTTATCAGTACCGACTACAGTTGCAAGAACGACTAATGAACGTTCTTCAGAAGCTGCTTTGTCAGTAATACGTTTGATTGTCGGAGCAAGTTCAGAAGCCATATCCGCATGCGAGCCGTAGCCGATAACGTTATCGAGCATAATGACTGCAGTATCCTCACTGTCAGCTGATGTTTCCAGTTTTTCGATACGTTTTTCAGGGTCAATCATCGGGTGAGGCTTACCTTGAGTGTACATGTCATCTCCTAGGTCGATGATTTCATGTGAAGCTGATTTATAAGTGAACGCATCATCTTCAACTTCTTCTTCGTCAGTAGAGTGCTTAATCAGCATTGCTGCTTCACTTGCAAGCGTACCGCCTGAGTAGTAGCCTTTGATTCCTTTTTGGTTCTCTGCGAAGTCTGCTTTAATGTTTTCAAGTGTTGACGGTGTGAAGTTAACCTCTTCACCGTTTGATAGCTGTACTGAAGCTACTGCAGTTTCTTCAAGAGTATAAGCGTGATAAATTTCTTCTTCCTGATACTCAGGTTTGTTACCTAAGAACAGAGCAACAACCGGTTTGTCGATGCTGCGGAGAAGATTCTCAACTTTTTCCTGTACTTCTTTAGCCGGCGGCTTGGAAAGAACAGTGATAACTTTTACTTTTGGATCCTGGTTAAGTGCTTTAATGCTGTCTAGCATAGTTACAGCGCCGACTTCTGTTGATAAGTCGCGACCGCCGGTACCGATAGCGTTTGTAACACCTTTGCCGAGACGGTCGATAATTGTAGTCACTTCCTGGATACCTGTACCTGATGCACCGACAACACCGATGTCGCCTTGTGCAACAGTGTTTGTGAATGCTAACGGCACGCTGTGGATAATACCTGTACCACAGTCAGGACCCATTACTAATAGTCCTTTTTCGTGAGCAAGTTCTTTCAGACGAACTTCGTCTTCTTTAGGAACGTTGTCACTGAACATGAATACGTGAAGACCGTTGCGTAAAGCATTTTCAGCTTCCATAGCAGCGTACGTACCTGGAATTGAGATCATTGCAAGGTTTGGGTTGTTTGCTAATTCAAGCGCACGTTTCCAGTTGTGAGCTTCACTGCTTTTAGCAGATTCGTCAGAACCGCCTCCGCCTGCAAGTTCAGTGTCAACTGCTTCGTTTACTTCATCAACTTTTGATTCGTCGTCAGTGTCTACAACGATAACGATATCGTTCGCACTTGCAGTTTCAAGTTCAGGTGTACCAAGTCCTGCACCTTTAAAAATATCTTTGTTCGCAGGAGTACCCATCATTACTGAAGCTTTGTTAACGCCGTCCATAGCACTTAACTTCTGGCTTAAAAGCATTAAAACGATGGAATCCTGATACGTGTTTTCTTTAATAATTGTATATAACATCATGTACCTCCATTAATATTTATTCTGCAAATCTATTTTTGCCGTGGTAGCGATCAAAGTGAATATCGTCACTCACGAGGTAATCATAAATTTCATCGACAATTTCGATGCCGTCTTCGTCATACTTCTCCGCACGCATTCTGCCGCGTTCTCCCGGATAGTTGACTTCTGTAAATCCTGGTGCCGGTGTCTGCTCTTTCAGTTCATCCAGCATTGTTGAGAGTTGTTTTTTGAACGCTCCAAGATCTGTAAAGTGTGCCGGATTAATAACGATATGAAGCTGGCCAAGCTGTCTGCCTTCAGATAAATCCTTGTACATACTTGAAACGTGAACACCGTGCGGCAGGCCTAACAGACTGCCCGACAGTATATCCACCATCATCATTAAGCCGTAACCTTTCGGTCCCGCTACAGGAACGAGCGCGTGAACGTCTCTCGAGTTTGTCGTCGGTTCACCTTTGTCGTTAACTGCCCATGTGTCCGGGATATCATTGCCTTTTGAACGAGCATCAAGCACTTTGCCCCATGCCTGTACAGTCGTAGCCATGTCAAACGTAATAATACGCTCGTCATTGGTCGGTGCACTGAAAGCAATCGGGTTTGTGCCGAAGTACGGATCAGTACCGCCGAACGGTACGACCATCGGATCGGACTGGCAGACAGAAATTGCCACCATATCCTGCTCAGCTGCCTGTTCAACGAAGTAGCCGAGCGCACCCGAGTGTGAAATGTTTGTCATGCCGACAACTGCCACACCGTTTTCGCGTGCAATCTCGATTGCTTTATCCATACCCTGTTTTGCAACCTGATGTCCGGGACCGTTGTCACCATCTAAAATTGCTGTAGATGGACCGGTTTTCTCAAACTTATATTCCGGATTGTTCGTAATGCCGCCTTTTGCAATACGCTCTGCGTAATACTCGACACGCACTGCACCGTGGGAATGAATGCCGCGGTGGTCAGCAAACGTCAGTACATCACTGATGTCCGCCGCCGCATCTTCTTTTAATCCTGCTTTTTGAAGTTTATCTTTCATTAAGTTGAATAGTTCTTCTTTTGATACCCGCATTTACAAAACCTCACCTTTTAGTATGGTGTATCAGACTTTAAATACTCCATGATATCTTCCGGAATCGGAATGCCCGACTCTTCGTATTCTCGTTTTTGAGCTTCCATTAATTCACCCGGGTAGTATACCTGGTCGAATCCTGTTGCCGGTTTATTTGCGTGCAGTTCGTCAACCATCGTATCCATTTTTTCTTCCATCGCTTCTCTTGACGTGAAGAAATCAGGATTGATTACGAGGTGGAACTGTCCTAAACGGCGGTATTCGCTTAAGTCTTTGTACATGCTTGAGACGTGCTTGCCGTGCGGAAGTCCGAGCAGGCTGCCCGACAAAATATCAACCATCATCATTAAGCCGTAGCCTTTAGGACCTGCTGCCGGAAGCAGCGCGTTGACCGCGTACGGATCAGTTGTCGGATTACCATCTTTATCTACTGCCCATGTGTCCGGAATGTCTTTGTTCTTGGAACGTGCATCGAGGATTTTACCCCATGCCTGAACTGTTGTCGCCATATCGAAAACGATTGGCGTATCGTTTTTACGTGGTGCTGCAAAAGCAATCGGGTTCGTACCGAAGTACGGTTCTGAGCCGCCGAATGGAACAACCATCGGATCCGACTGACACAGTGATAAAGCAACCATTCCCTGTTCAGCTGCCTTCTGCACGAAGTAGCCGATAGCACCCGAATGACTCATTTCACTGACACCCACTGCACCGATTCCTGATTCTTTAGCAAGTTTAATTGCTTCTTCCATCGCTTCATTAGCAACGTAGAGTCCGACTGCGTTATCGCCATGGTACACACCAGTTGACGGGCCTGTCTTTTCAAACTTAAGTTCAGGCTCGTTGTTGAATCCGCCTTTTGCACAGCGTTCAGAGTAATACTGCATACGGACCGAACCATGTGAGTGAATACCGCGTTCATCTGCCCAGACAAGTACGTCAGCTGCACTGTCTGCAAATGTTTCCGGCATACCGTTCAATATGAATTTCTTTTTAAATAAACCGCGAAGTTCCTGTGAGTTGGAGATTACCAGTTTTTCTGACATGTCTTTTCCTCCTGAAATATTTAATAGCTTTAATTAAATTTCAATGTCTCTGTTGGCATCTTTAGAGTAAATGTAAGAGAATGACTCATCCAGACCTACAGCGTAAGTTGCCTGCAGTGCATATGCACCCATGAAGATGTAGTCGCCTTTATCAACCGGCATCCAGTTGTTATCAAGATTGTACATTCCGCGGCCGCTCAATACGTAAGCACCGTGCTCCTGTACGTGCGTTTCGATATAACCGTGTGAAGCACCCGGTTTAAATGACAGGATGTGGAAGTTCATGTCGTATGCGATGTCCGCTGGAAGCAGATCCTGTACAAGTACTTCGTCCATTCCTTCGTAAGCTTTAGCCTGAATATCGTTTACGTTACCTGTAACGATTTCCGGTTTGCCAACATTTTCAGCTTCCTGGTAACGTTTTTTGTAAAGGAAGAGACGGCTGTCTTC
>DAIPYL010000034.1:9398-16637 GCA_036782755.1 Jeotgalicoccus sp.
AATGCATCTTTCTTAACGATTGAACGTGTTTCCAATAAGCCTTCTCTATATCCTTGCTGGTGGTTTAAGTAACCCATTATTAAAATCTCCCTTTCTTAATATCCGTATATTTAAAATTTGATTAGTACGCTAATTTGTAAAGTGTTTCTGCTAATACTTCAATACCTTTAACCAGATCTTCAACATCTGTTTCTTCCTCGACGTTATGTGAAATTCCGCCGATTGAAGGGACGAAAATCATTCCTGTCGGCATGTAGCCTGCGAAAATCTGTGCATCGTGTCCGGCACCAGAAGGCATTACTTTATAAGATCCGCCTGCTACTTTTTCAGCTGATTCCTCAATCATCTTAACGATTGAATCGTCCATTAATGCCGGTGACTGTTCCATCCATAAGTTAATGTCAGCTGTGATACCGTACTTGTCAGAAACTTCATTAATCGTAGCTTCTACTGTTTCAGCAAATGAATTCAGTTCAGCTTCGTCGATGTGACGAGTATCTATAGAAAACTCAACCTCGCCTGGCACTACGTTTACAACACCCGGTACCGGTTTAACACTGCCGAAAGTTACTACTAACGGATCGCCGATGTCGCGGGCTTTTTGAACGAGTGTCTGTGCAATTTCAGTAAATGCCACAACCGCATCTTTACGGTAACCCATCGGTGTAGTACCAGCGTGGTTAGCTTCACCTTTTAAGTTGATTGTGTAGCGTTTCTGACCAACGATGCCTGTAACAACACCGATTTGTTTCTCTTCTTTTTCTAAAATCTGGCCCTGCTCGATGTGAACTTCAACGAACGCTTTAATGTCGTCGCGGACTTTATCGTCTGTTTTGAAATCAAAACCCGACTCTCTCATTGCATCGACGAACTTAATACCTTCGCCGTCTGTAATGTCTTTAACGTCGTCGTTGTTCTGCAGGTTAAAGAAGTTTTTAACGCCCCAGAATGTGTACGGGAAGCGTGAACCTTCCTCTTCAGCAATTGAAAGTACTTCAATAGTACGTTTCGGCTGACCGTATTTTTCTTTCAAGTAAAGTGTTGCAATTAATGCAGCTAAGATTCCGAACTGCCCGTCAAGGTGTCCGCCTTCTGCTACAGTATCGATGTGAGACCCGCTCATGATTGTTTCATCAGGCAGCTCGCTTCCGATTAAACGTCCTGAAACGTTGCCGACTGCGTCGCTCGAAACTTCAAGGCCGTTCTCTTTAAAGATGTCCTGCAGTGCACTCACTGCCTGGCGCCATTCTTCAGAATACAGTAATCGTGTAATACCGCGCGGTTCAAGACCGCCATAACCTGTAAACTGTTTATCCAGTTCTAGAAAGGTTTCACGAATATCCATTATTTTATCCACTCCACTCATCTTATTTCACTTTTAATTATAGATTTTATATGATGTGATGACATTGACAGTTCTAACAATCATCATTTTTCAAATTATTCACTTTAGACAAATACACAAAAATTCATTACTCTGTATAATAGTACAAGTAAATAAAGGAGGTTTAACACCTGTGGCAACAGTAACGATAAAAGAAACAGACGCTTATACGCTCTACGGTGATTTGTATGAAAGCACCGCACAGAATAAATCGGATGTGCTCGGTACATTAATATATTTACATGGCGGCGGTCTTGTATTTGGAGAAAGAACAGACCTCCCTTCAGAATATATAGAAGTACTCAGACGTAAATTTAACGTATTGGCTGCAGATTACAGATTAGCGCCGGAATCTAATATCGATGATATTTTTACCGACATACATCACATATATCACTTCGCGGCCTCTTTGAAACACGAAGCTGTTTATATAATGGGACGATCAGCCGGCGGATACTTGAGTTTAATTGCAGCACGCGACTTCGATATCGCCGGTGTGATTGACTTTTACGGCTATTTCAACTTTACGCACAGCGACTTTAATTATCTTCCGCACGACCAGAAACATTTATCAAATATGCTGACAGAAGAGTTAGCCGCGGCGAATATTCGTGACTATGTGACTGTCAGTGAATCGCCAGATCCGAGATATCTGCTGTATTTATACTATCGGAATGCAGGCAACTGGCTGGAAATGATCGGCATTGACCGTGAATCTGCTGATGCTGATAAATACCGCCTGACAAATAACGACCTGGCCGCTTTACCGCCTGTGTTCGCCGTTCACGCAAAAGGCGATCCGGACGTTCCTGTATTCTTCAGCCGCAAACTTGCGAAAACAGCACCCGCTGCTGATTTTGTTGAAGTCGACACGGTGATACACAACTTCGACCAGGAAGTCAGTGACGAGAATATCGCACTGTATGAACGCGCAGTTGAGTTTATGAGTGAGCACGCTGAAAATTAGCTTTTGTTAGAGCACCGGTCCGGTAATGGGCTGGTGCTTTTGTATTATTCGGGGTTTTGAAGGTTCGGTGGACTTTGTTGAGTTCACATTGTCCTTCCAGCTCCCCCGGTGGACTTTGTCAATTCAACATTGTCCTTCCAGCACAAAACACACCGCCCCGCCCCGCAAAAAACACCGCGCAATCAAAAATTGCGCGGTGCTCCTCTGATTATTTATAAAATTTACCGATTTTAACGTCACTTACACCCTGCTCAAGTGAGTAGATTTCTTCACCGCGTAAAATTGTACCGGCAACCTGTGCGCCGATTTCACGTCCGATATACGGACTGATTTTATTGCGGTATTCCAGTTCTTCTTTTTCAACTGTGTAAGGTGAATCTCCTTTTATCAGCACAAAGTCAGCATCGTATCCAACTTCGATGCGTCCTTTTCCTTCAAGGTCAAAGCGTGCTGCAACGTTTGTTGCAATAATGTCAGAGAATTGTACAAGTGACATGCCGCGTTTTTGAACTGCTTCATCAAACAGCATATCTACGTTGTTCTGGATTCCTGAGATTCCGCCCCATGCTTCAAATGCGTTGTCCGTATCTTTAAGATCTGGAGTACATGGCGAGTGGTCACTTGTAACGAACATTACTTTGCCGTCAAATACGCGTTCCCACATTCCTTCAAGGCGTGATTTTTCACGGATTGGCGGTGAACATTTCACTACCGGTCCGATATCATCAAGTTCTTCTTTATAGAAGTATAAATAGTGAGTACATGTTTCGCATGTAATATCCACACCGTCATTTGCCGCTTCATTGATTAAATCAATACCTTCAGCACATGCTACGTGGACGATATGCACACGGCATCCTGTTTCGCGTGCGAATAAAATAATTTTCTGAATCGGTTCGATTTCAGTAAATACCGGACGTGAGTCAACATAGTCTGCAAGTGATGTTTCACCGCGTTCCTGTGCAAGCTGTCCGAGTTTATCTGTAATCGGACCGTTCTCAGCGTGGATTGATAAAAGTTTGCCTGTTTTAGCAATTTGACGCATTCCTTCATATAAAGAGTAATCGTCAACGTTCATAAAATCGCCTTCGATTGAACGGTCGCCTGCTGTAGCTACAAATGCTTTATAGGCAACAACACCGTTATCGTCCAGTTCCTGAATTCCGCCGTTAAGGTTAAATGGCACGAGCCCGCCGTAGCTGTAAACATCTACTGACAGTTTGTCTTCACCAGCGTCGAATTTGGTCTTAATTGACTCAGCATCAACTGTTGCCGGAATTTGATTTAAAGGCATTTCGATAAATGAAGTGACGCCGCCTTTTGCTGAAGCGCGTGTACCTGTATCGTATCCTTCCCAGTGATCGCGAATGCTGCCGCCCGGTTCACTGATGTGTACGTGAGCATCAATCATACCTGGTGATACGATTAAACCTTGTGCATCTACAACGCGTGCATCTCCTGCATCAATATCTGTACCAATCGCTGCGATTTTACCGTCAGTCACACCGATATCAACATTTTTTTCTCCACCCGGTAAAATTACCAGGCCATTTTTTACAACTAAATCAAAAGCCATTTATAATTCCTCCTGACCATTTCTGTAAAACGCAAATTCATCAATCAGCTATCTGTATACTTTACCCCTAACTTAAGGTCCAAAACGCATAGCCGGTGTATTATATTTACGTTTTAATTATTATTAGTGTACTATTATATGAAGAAATAAATATAGTTAAAATATTATGTCTGATTATTAAATTTGTGCATTTTGTACAAATTTTTATAGATAGGATTTTAGGTGATGAATAATTGGTATCTATTAGAGAAATTTTATCATTGGAACGCTTCAGTAATTTTAAACTGATCAATAAAAAAGCCGACCTGTCACGTGAAGTGACAAGTGTCGATATTACAGAAACACCCGATGTAAAGGACTACACTTCCCAGCACACTCTTCTGCTGACAACAGCGATGAATTTTAAAGACGATCAGCAGTCGCTGATTAATTTTATCAGCGAACTCGACAGCGTCCCTGTTGCTGCACTTGGTATAAAGCTGTCCCGTTTTATCCATGAAATCGATCAGGAAGTGATTGACCATGCCGATAAACTCGGTTTCCCGCTTATAGAAATTCCGGAAAACTGGAAGCTCGGCCAGGCGACTCACAGCATTTCAACTTACATTTCTAAAGATGAAACAGAAAAATTGTACTATGCGCTGGAAGTGCAGCAGCGTATGAACTCCATGCTGATTAAAGAATTCAGTGTCGAGCGCATGCTGAATCAGCTGAGCCAGTTTCTACGCCTGCCGCTTGTACTGATTAATCCGTTTTACAAAGTGGAAGTCACGAGTAACGATTTTAATAATAATCAGAAACTGCTGAAAGAGAACCTGAGATATTTCAACGATGTTTATCTGCCGGATAAAGACGGCGTTAACGTCGATTTCAACAGTAAAATTGCAGTATTTGAAGTACCTGCGTTCAGCTACTTCCCCTTCTATTTAATCGTGTCGAATCTTGAAACAATCAGTTACCCGTTCAGCCATCTGGCGATTGAACAGGCAATTAACTCTCTGTCTTTCGCAATATATAAAGATTCGAGAATCCGCGCAACGGAACAGGAAGATGTTAACCTGCTGTTCAGTTCGCTGATTAACACAAACGAAGGTTCACCGATCAGTTTTGAGAGCAATCCTGAGTTCTTTGAACGATATCATTTGAAAGAGTCCACTTATTATAAGGTAATTATATGCGGTATCGATGCAGGCAGCGATATTGAAAACTCCGAGTATGTAAATGAACGTTATCAGCTGACATTTGAATGGCTGAAGAGCGTGCTTGTTACACTGGATCCGAACATCAGTATTTTCGGATTTGGAGACTCCAATAAGTTCGCAATACTGCTGCAGGACAAGCATGAATATTATCAGGCATACTGCCGCCACCTGCAGCAGGAGTATAAGAAATTCTTTAAAGAGTCATTATCTTTCGGTATCGGCAACGAAGTTTCAGACTTCACACAAATCCACTCTTCATTTGTTGAAGCACTTGAAACATTTGAGCTTTCCCAGGACGAAGGAAAGCGTGAGTTTCTTGAAGTTTACCGTCCGCGTAACTTTGAAGAACTGCTGCAGCTTCTTCCTCCGGATAAAGTTCGCCCGTTCGTGCTCAGCACACTTGGCGAGCTTGCTTTTCCAACGAATACTAAGGATAAAGAGCTGAAAAAAACACTTCAGATTTATATGGATAATCAGTGCGATATTACGAAAACTTCAAATGAAATTTTCGTTCACAGGAACACTGTAAAGTACCGGATTAACAAATGCGAGGAACTCCTCAGAGTTAATGTAATGGACCCGGTACACTCGCTTAATATTCGTCTGGCTTTATTTATTTCACAGCACATTCAAAATAATTAGTTGTGGACTGTCGATAATTATTAAAACACTCATTGTTCACATTGTACAATGAGTATTTCCCTTTTACCCTTTATAATAGAGATGGTTATAAATTAATAGGAGGCGTACTTTAATGAGTCAATTAGAGCAAAATGGTTCACAGTACTATAAGAAGATAATTGTTGCTTTAGTACTTGGTTGGGTTGCAATTTGGATTTACAGAACGATTCTCACGCCGATCTATCCTCAAATACAGAGCTCACTCGGCGATGTATCAAACGCAGAAATCGGTTTAATCGCTTCTGTATATTTCTTTGCTTATACGGGAATGCAGATTCCTGCCGGTATATTAGTAGATAAGTTCGGACAGAAAACAGTCTTAATTCCGGCATTTATCGGATTCGCTATAGGTGCTGTTGTACTTGGTACAGCAGGCTCACTTCCGCAGGTTTACCTCGGGTCGCTAATCTCAGGTATTGCGACAGGTAGTTACTACGGTTCTGCATACAGCTTATCAGCGAAACACGTTCCAAAAGACAAGAAAACTTTCGCCAATGCGATTATTAACAGCGGTTCGGCAGTCGGTATGATTATTGGTCTTGTCGGTTCATCAGTGCTTGTCGGCGGATTGAACATTGAATGGAACTGGATGCTTTACGGTACAGCACTTATCATTTTAGGTGTAACATTCGTATTCTATATCAACATTAAAAGTGATAAAAAATCAGTTAAAGTTGAAAATCCGGAAAATACCGGTGCAACTTCAGCAGATATAGTGACAGATCCACGGGATGACGTTTCACTGTTCTCACCAAAACATATTACAGTTTACTTCACTTATTTCGCAGTATGTTACGGTTACTACATGATTGTTACATGGTTGCCATCATTCTTAGTTGCAGAAAAAGGGTTCGCACAATCTGATGTCGGTTACGTTTCAGCACTTGTTGCTGTTGCAGGTATCCCGGGTGCATTAATTTTCGCACGCTTAATCGACAGAAGACAGCAGGACCGTCTGAAGTATATTCTGTTACTTCTTCTTGTTGCAGCAGTTATGATTGGTCTGACAGTATATTCTCCGGCACCATGGGTACTTTACATTGCACTTATTATCTACGGTTTAATGGGTAAACTTGCAATCGACCCGGTATTAATTACGTACGTCTCAGATTCAGTACCTGAACAGAAAACAGCTAAAGCACTTGGCTTGTTTAACTTCTTCGGTATGGCATCATCAGTTGTTGCACCTTGGTTAACAGGGTACATCGGTGACGTTACAGGATCACAGGTTCTTGCATTCTATATCGGTTCAGTACTGTTACTGGCAGCTGCAGTATTCTTCTTCTTTGTTATTTATCTGAGAAGCGGAAAAGAAACTCCGGCACAGTAATTATAAATTCAGCAGCGAAAGACTCTGTTACAGCAGATGACTTCGCTGCTTTTTTAATTGATAAAATTCGCGAGTCTGAGTCATGAGCATTTCTCATGT
>DAIPYL010000035.1:0-3068 GCA_036782755.1 Jeotgalicoccus sp.
TACTGCGCTTTTATATTATAGAGACTTAACTTCCATATTAAATGAAGGTTCTCAAAGTTTTCTTTTAGTAAAGCAAAGACATTTTTCATTATGTAAGCTCCAATTTATAATTTCGAAGTTAATTATACGCTTAATTTAAATAAGTGTCACTATACAATAGCGACACTTATCAATCACAATTCATTATAGTTCTATCATATTCTTCTCAGCGAGTTCCGTCAAAGACATTTCCAGCGCATATTTCACATGTTCAATATGCAGTCCGCCCTGAGCGTATACTGTATACGGTGCTCTGATCGGACCGTCTGCTGATAATTCCAGCGATGCGCCCTGTACAAATGTTCCTGCAGCCATAATTACGGGATTTTGATATCCTGGAATTAAATCCGGAATCGGCATAAATCTCGCATTTACCGGGCTTGCTTTCTGGATCATCTGAGTAAATGTAATCATTTCCTCTTCGTTATTGAACGACACGCTCTGAATTAAGTCTGTGCGCGGTTCAGTATATCTTGGTGATGGTTTCATATTGAGCTGTTCAAAGATATAACTCATCATTAAAGCGCCGTTTATAGATTCCATCACAGTATGCGGCGCCATAAAGAAGCCCTGGTACATATCAGTCAGAGCATTTAAGCTTGCTCCCATCTCTTTGCCGACTCCAGGGACAGTCAGACGGTAGCTGACACGTTCGACAAGTTTTTCTTTACCTGCAACGTAACCGCCCATTTTTGCGAGTCCGCCGCCCGGGTTTTTAATTAACGATCCCGCCATAATATCCGCACCCGCTTCAAGCGGTTCTCTCGTCTCTGCAAATTCACCGTAGCAGTTATCGACAAAAATAATAATATTTGGGTGGTTTTCTTTAATAGTTTTTATGATTGTTTCTATTTCATTGATATTCATCGATTTGCGCGATGAATATCCTCTTGAACGCTGGATACCGACAATTCTAGTCTTTTCATTAATACTGTTCAGTATTGCTTGTGTATCAAACTGATCATCTTTCAGATCCACCGTATTAAAGGTGACACCCATTTCCATCAGACTGCCGACATCGTCCGCGCTGCTGCCGATAACTTTCTCAAGTGTATCGTACGGAGTTCCTGTAATATACAGCAGCTCATCACCGTGTTTTAACAGGCTTAACAGCACCAGGCTGATTGCATGTGTGCCTGAAATAATCTGCGTGCGCACCAGCGCGTCTTCTGCTTTAAACACGTCTCTGTATATCTCTTCAAGCTTATCGCGGCCCACATCGTCATAACCGTAGCCTGTCGTTCCGCTGAAGTCACTCTCTGTTACTGAGTGTTCAGTAAATGCAGCCATTACTTTTTTAAAGTTTTTATATGCAGTATCTTTATTCTTTTTAAAATACGGCTGCAGTGCGTCTTCAGCCTCGTTCATGATGTTTAAAATTTTTTCCTCATTATTCACGTTCGTCATCCTTATCTGTTATGCGTTCTGCAAAATTACCTGGGGGTTCAAAGCCGCTGATTTTAACTGACTCTTCACCCAGCTCAACTTCTTTCACGATTGTCTGTCTTTTTAATCGGTAAAGCTTATCCTGACGTGCCAATGGTATCTGAGTATTATATGCGTCGAAAGTTTTTGTCATAAAGTTTTCTACATCCATTAATATATCCTGTGCAGGCATATTCATATTTACAAATTTATGAGGCTTCATCGGCAGCAGTCGTTTTTTATCATTTAAATCCGTCTTGTTAAACAGTATCAGCTGCGGAATATCTTTCATATTTAATGAATCGATTAAATCCAGCACCGTATCATACTGACTGACAATATCAGGTGCATTATTATCAATCACGTGAATGATAAAGTCACTGTCCGCCGCTTCTTCCAGTGTTGATTTAAAACTTTCTATTAATGTTGTCGGCAGTTTTTGAATAAAACCGACTGTATCCGATATTATACACTGAAATCCTGACGGCAGGACCATTTCCCGAGTCAGCGGGTCCAGTGTTGCAAACAGTTTATCTTCCTGCAGGGTTTCTGCATTCGTCAGCTTATTAAACAATGTCGACTTGCCTGCGTTCGTATAACCGATCAGCGATACTTTCGTTACCTGATTCGAACGGCGCTTATCACGGTATCTTAAGCGGTGTTCTTCAACGACTGCCAGCTGTCTTTTAATATCACTGATACGTGAATTAATATGACGGCGGTCAGTTTCAAGTTTCGTTTCACCCGGGCCTCTCGTACCGATTCCGGCACCCAGCCTTGAAAGATTAATACCCTGCCCTTTTAAGCGCGGCACTAAATATTCAAGCTGCGCCAGTTCCACCTGCAGCTTGCCTGCTTTAGACTGGGCACGCAGGCTGAAAATATCAAGGATGACCTGCGTACGGTCGATTACGCTCGTATCCAGTATAGTTTCTATTTTACGGTTCTGACTCGCCAGTATTTCATCGTTGACGATTGCGTAATCGATTGTCTCATACTGCATTTTAACTTCTTCCAAAAATCCGCTTCCGACATAGCTCTTTCTGTCTATCGACGTGCGGTTTTGAATATGTGTGCCGATAATCTCTATTCCTATCGATTCACTGAGTTCTTTCAGTTCTCTGACTTCCGACTCCACATCTTTATTTTGTACAGTGTTCGTCGCAAGGATTATACCAGTATGTGTCATATTCATGACAAACACCTCCAATTTCTTTGTTTAATATTACAATATCATGTTTGGGCAATTTTAATACGGTTATATTATAGTAGCAATATACGTAAAATGAGACAAAGAAAGGAGATTCATAAATGAAAACTACATTTTATGATCTCTCGGCACAGGATGCAGACGGTAATGTTATTCCCATGCAGCATCTGAAAGGCAAAGTAATTTTGATTGTCAATACTGCCAGCGAGTGCGGTTTTAACGATCAGCTGCGGGAGATGGAAATTTTATATAAAAAGTATCACGATATCGGTCTTGAAATTCTGGCATTCCCCTCAAATAACTTTATGAATCAAGAGCCCTGTTCGGCAACTGAAGCACGCGAATCATACAGCAGCCATCATGGGGTTTCATATACAGTGATGGAGAAAACAGA
>DAIPYL010000035.1:3168-15616 GCA_036782755.1 Jeotgalicoccus sp.
TGGAAACCGTTCATTAAAAATATTGTAATTTCCTGTCCTGATTCTTTGTACTCCCTTAGAAACGAATCTTGCAAATTCATTTAATTCTCCCCTTTTGTTTGTAAGAATTGATATATATCTTCAAAGATTATATCTGTGTTTGAATGTGCGATATCATACCAATTTACATCGAGCTGGTTGCGGAAAAATGTCAGCTGCCGCTTCGCATACTGACGTGAATGCGCCTGAATGCGCTCCAGGACGTCAGATAATGCTGCTTCCCCTTTGAAGTACGGCAGGAATTCCTTGTAGCCGATTGCCTGTCCGGCTGTTTTTGACAGCCCGGCATTCTGCAGTCCGGTTACCTCTTCCACAAGCCCAGTATTAAACATTTCAGCCACCCGTTTGTTAATGCGGTCGTATATCACACTTCTGTCTGCTGTGAGACCTATTAAGAATGTATCATATTTCGGCTTTTGTGTATACGCTTTCTTTTCTGTTATATCAAGGTTTACCTTAACGAGCTGGCGGATGATTCTCTTCCGGTTGTTCGGATGAATTCCGCTGTCAGGCATAATTTTATCCAGCTCGGCAAAGAGCGCTTCATCTGACAGCGCTTCAAATTCTTTACTTAGACGGTCAATATCTTCCTGATTTTCATCGTTAAATTCATAACCTTCAATCAAAGCTTTAATATAATGACCGGTGCCGCCTGCAATCATCGGCAGCTTTCCTCTCGATTCGATATCTTTAACGAGATACTCCACCTGTTTTTGAAAATCGGAGACAGAAAATGTCTCGTCCGGATTTAAAATATCAATCATATGATGCGGTACATTATCCATTTCCCCGCGTCTTATTTTACCGGTGCCGATGTCCATGCCTTTATATACCTGCATCGAATCCCCGCTGATAATTTCAGCGTTGAATTTTTTAGCAATATCTATCGATAAAGCCGTTTTGCCGATTGCTGTTGGTCCGACTAATATTAGCAATTTACTTTTCAACATATTGTTCCACCCATTTTACAATGTTAGAGTACACGGCACCTCTGTTTTCTTCAAACAGCACTTCATGACGCGCGTTCGGCACCAGTTCCATTTTGACGTTATCAAATTGACGCTGGAGCCGCCAGTTTAAGATTTCATAGTCCTTGCCGAAATGCGAAAACGGATCGTCCGTGCCGCCGATTAATAAGTAAGGGATATTTCTGTATTTCTTTATAGTTTTTTTAGAATCCACAGCACGGATGTTTTTAAGTATTTCAGCAAACGCTCTGACACTCATCTTCTGACCGGCATGCGGATCTGTATTGTATGAAAGAACGTGATGTTCGTCTGCCGACAGCCAGCGGTTTTTAACAGTACCTTTAAAATTTCCGTCATAACCGAGAAAAGATAATTTATTGATGAGACGCGACTTCGTTCCCGGAATCAGTTTTGACAGCGGCTGAATAAACGCGTTCGCTACTGTATCAGAAAACCTCATCTTGCTGCCGGTGCCGACAATAATTCCTGCATCGTAAATATCTTCTTCCAGCAGCCGCCGGAGCAGAATCGAACCCATCGAATGACCCAGTCCGATATGCGGTATATCTTGCGGCATGGAAGTACTGACAATCTTCGCATCTTCGAGCAGCTCGTCAAAAGAATTAAAATGACCCAGACTGCTTTTTTTCTCATCAGAGCCGTGGCCTCTGTGATTATGAATGACACAGTGAATGTTATTTAAGGCAAGGTACATGCAAAATTCTTTATACCTGCCCTTATGATCTGCCATGCCGTGCAGCACCTGGATACTTGCTCTCGGCTGTTCAGGCATATAGTGCGTGACTGAAATACTCCTGTCTGAATTCTTCATCGTACGGTTTAAAATCTTCAATGCAAGCCCCCCTACTTCATAATACGGTTGAACATTTTTTCAATTTCGTACGTTGTCATATGAATAATTACCGGACGGCCATGCGGACACGTGTACGGTGAAGCACATTTTCCAAGTTCTTCGAGCAGTGCCGCCATCTGGTTTTTATCGAGATAATGATTCGCTTTAATAGACTGCTTGCAGCTCATCATAATCGACATTTCTTCGCGGTACTTATTCACGTCAAAGTAATCCGCCTGAGAGATAAACTCAATTAAATCGTTAATATCCGCTTCCGGGTTATCCGCTTTAATCCACGATGGATAGCGCGATACCGTATACTGTTTAATGCCGCTTTTCTCGATATCGAAACCGAGCGACTGCAGTTCAGTGAGTTTTTCATCGATTGTAATGACATCGTCGAAACTGAACTCGAACGTATACGGAATTAACAGCGGAATGCCGTCATCTTCTTTAATGATATTGGCATAAATATATTCGTATTTAATACGCTCCTGCGCTGCGTGCTGGTCCATTAAATACATACCGGTTTCGTTCTGCATAATAATATACGTGCCGTGCAGCTGACCGATAATTTCTAAATACGGCAGCTTCTCTTTTTCAGGCAGCGGTTCATGCTGAACAAACGACGATGTATCTTTCGGTTTGGCCGGCTGCTCGGCAGGTGTCTGTTTGAATGGATTGGTGTATATTTGTTTTTGCTGCTGATATTGCTGCGTGTTCTCAGACTGTTGAACCTGCGGTGATTCTTTAAACGTTTCAAGCTGTGTTTGCCTTGCGGGCGGTTCGTACGTGTCGATATGTTCTCTGATTTGTTCATGACGTTCGGTAAAATCGATTGCTGACTGTTCAGGCTTTTCCCTTTTAGGTTTTTTATGTGCCACTTCAGGAATCAGTTCTGTTTCCATCAGCGCTTCTTTAACCGCAGTTTCCATCAATCTCAGTAATTCAGTTTCTTTCGACAGTTTTACTTCCACTTTTGACGGATGCACGTTTACGTCAATCAGTTTCGGGTCCATCTTAATATTTAAAAATGCGAGCGGGTACTTATCTTTCGGCTGCAGCGTATGATAAGCGTTAATAATACTTTGTGATAATTTAAAATGACGGACATGTCTGTTATTAATACTCAAGTTAATATAGTTGCGATTGCTCCGTGTGACTTCCGGTCTCACGATATAGCCGTCGATTGTATAGTCCGGGCTTGCTGCATTCACTCTGAGCGTATTGGCCGATACCTGAATGCCGTAAAGAATGTTAATCACTTCTTTTAAGTTGCCGTTGCCTGTCGTTTTAAAGCGGTCTTTGCCGTCAAAGACAAGGCGGAAGCTGACTTCCGGATAATTCAATGCCATCCGCTGCATAATATCGATAATCTTACCCGCTTCAGTGCGCAGATTTTTTATATATTTTAAGCGTGCCGGTGTATTAAAGAACAAGTCTTCAATTTCAATAATTGTCCCGCGGCGTTCATGCCAGACGGTATCTTCATCGTATTTCCCGCCGCTGTACACAATTTTGAACGGTGTTGAATTATCCCGCATACTTTCAAGCGTCACTTTCGATACTGCCCCGATACTGGCCAGCGCTTCGCCGCGGAAACCGAGTGAACGTATTTCAAACAGTTCGTATGCTGTATCTATTTTACTCGTCGCATGTCTTTCAAATAACAGCGTGCGGTCCTCATAATCGATGCCATGGCCGTTATCGACCACTTTAATCGACTCCATGCCGCTGTTTTTAATGAACACTTCCACGACAGTGGATTCCGCGTCGAGCGAGTTTTCAACGATCTCCTTGACGATTGAACTCGGACGCTCGACCACTTCGCCTGCTGCGATTTTATTTTGTATATGAGCGGGCAGTACGTGAATCTGTCCCATTCTTATCCCTCCCCGCGTGCTTTGTTCACTAAACCGTGCAATGTATTCAGCGCCTCCATCGGCGTCATATTATTTAAATCAAGCGATGTTAATTCGGTTAAGAGTTTTTTATCGTTTTTAGATACGGTTTCACTGTCATCAAGCGGCAGTTCCAGCTGGAAGATATCATCCTGATGCTGCAGCTGCGGTTTGTGCTTCTGGTTTTCGAAACCGCTCAGGTACTCACCTGCGAGTTCCGTAACACGGTCCGGCAGTTCCGCCAGTTTCGCCACATGAATGCCGTAACTCTTTTCTACTGCACCCGGTTTTACTTTGTGCAGGAAGACGAGTTTGCCGTCGTATTCTGTCGCTTTAACGTGAACGTTCTGCAGTCCTGACAGCGTATCTTCGAGATTCGTCAGTTCATGATAGTGCGTTGAAAACAGTGTCTTCGCACCGATTTCTTCATGAATGTACACAAGCATGGCCTGTGCAAGCGCCATGCCGTCGTATGTGCTCGTCCCGCGGCCAATCTCATCAAATATTAACAGCGAGTCTTTTGTGGCGTGCTGCAGTGCGTTATTTGCTTCCATCATTTCAATCATAAATGTCGATTTACCGCTGGATAAGTCATCGCTCGCACCGATACGTGTATAAATCGCGTCGAATACCGGCAGTGTGGCACTTGCCGCAGGAACTCTCATACCCATTTGGGCCATGATGATAATTAATGCCACCTGACGCATGTAGGTCGATTTACCGGACATATTGGGACCGGTGATTAAATAAATAAAGTTGTCTTTAGTCATCGTGAGGTCGTTGGGCACATACGTATTTTCGTTCAGCATGCGTTCAACAATCGGATGGCGCGCATCAACGAGTTCGATTGATTTGTCATTTGAAAACTCAGGTGTTGTCAGATGATAGTCATTTGAAACGAGCGCAAATGAAATCAGTGTATCGAGCGTTGAAATCTGTTCAGCTGTACGCTGCAGACGGGTAATGTAATTCATCATGTCCGTACGGAGTTCCGTAAACATTTTGAACTCAAGCTTAATGCTGTCGTCTTCTGCCGTCAGTATCCGGCTTTCCATTTCTTTTAATTCCGGTGTGATAAAACGCTCAGCGTTGGTAAGTGTCTGTTTACGATTATATTCGAATTTTTCCGCATCGAAGTTCATCGCTTGAACTTTGGAAATTTCAAGGTAATAACCGAACACTTTGTTAAAGCCGATTTTTAAGTTTTTAATGCCTGTGCGTTCTTTTTCGGTTTCCAGATAATTGTTGAGCCATGTCCGTGCGTTGGTGCTGATATCTCTTAACTTATCGAGTTCATCGTTGACACCGTCTTTAAAGATTTTTCCTTCGCGGATTGTTTTCGGCGGTGTATCTGTTAAGACGACGAGCCGTTCATATGCATCTTCCAGGCTGTCAAAGTTTGCGAAAGTTTTGTTCTGAGTCAGTTTTAATGACTCAAGTACCGACTTCAGTTCAGGCAGGCCGTGCAGTGAGTCGCGGAGCTGGACCAGATCTTTGACATCAACGTTGTTGAATGCAAGACGGCCGACCAGACGCTCGATATCGTAAACATCGTTTAAAATATTTGAGAGCTGCTGGCGCTCGGTAAAGTTATCGATTAAAGTCGTTACTATATTTTGACGGTTCTCAATTTCTTTCTTTGACACGAGCGGACGCTCGATCAGTTTTCTGAGCATGCGTTTGCCCATCGGAGTTTCCGTACGGTTTAAATACCAGAACAGCGAGCCTTTTACTTTTTTCGTCTGAATATTTTCTAAGAGCTCCAAGTTTGAAATCGCTGCATAGTTTAATTTCATAAATGTATTGATACGGTGCTTTTCAACCGTTTTTAAATGTTTCAGTTCCTGCATATTCTGTTTGCGAATATAGTTTAACAGCAGGTTAATTGCGTGATGTTCATCGACATCATCTTCATAGTCGTAGTCCGACGGATCTGCCGCTTCAAATACTGTGTATAACGGCGGGTCATTATAAATCCGGTGAATGATATGCTCGCTTTCTGCATTCGTCACGAGTTCACGGGCGCCGAGCGTTTCGATTTCACTTTTAAGTTCTGTTTCATCACTCGTCGAGAACGCAAATATTTCCCCTGTTGAAATATCCGCATAGCTGACTTCTGTTCTTCCATCCGTTTCATGCAGTGCGAGAATAAAGTTGCTTGCCCCGTCATCCATACCGAAATCATCGATTAATGTACCTGGCGTAATGACACGGACCACTTCTCTTTTGACCATGCCTTTTGTCTCGGCCGGATCTTCCATCTGCTCACAGATGGCCACTTTAAATCCATTATCAATCAGTTTTGCTATATAGTTGCGCGCAGAATGATACGGCACTCCGCACATCGGTATCGGATCTTTGCTTTTATCGCGTGAAGTTAAAGTAATTTCGAGCACTTTCGCAGCTGTGACCGCATCGTCGTAAAACAGCTCGTAAAAATCTCCAAGCCTGAATAAAAGCAAACTGTCCGGATGATTATCTTTAATTGAAAAATACTGTTTCATCATCGGTGTTGGTTCCCGCATTTTAACACTTCCTAAATTAATCTTGTCGTATTATTATAACACGCGTGCACGCTTATATCCGCAGTAAGACCCCGTGTTTTTCCAATTGTTTCAGGATGATAAACGACAGCAGCGCACCGATAAAACTCGACACGAGAAACGCTGCAGCGACGATGGTGAAAATATTTTGATCGAGTTCGAGCACGATGATCAGCGGGTACAGGCTGAGTGCCCCGATAACACCGGTGCCGAGCACCTCGCCCGCTGCTGCGAGCGACAGCTTTTTAGTGTATTTGTAAAGAAACCATGCCGCGAGCGCACCAATCATGCTGCCGGGGTATGCGAACACAGTACCCGTGCCGAATAACACTCTGATTGTGGATGAGATAAACGCCTGGACAATGACCCAGGGGCCGGTTAATACGGCACCGAGTACATTAATGAGATGCTGCATCGGCGCAGCACGGATAATTCCGATGGGGATTGTTACAACGGTGCTCAGAATAACATTTAAAGCGACGAAAGCTGCGGTGAGGGTCATGTTTTTAGTCAGTTTGTTGATGGTGGTTCCTCCTTATAGCGGTTGTGTTTTTGGTGGCGGGCCCTCATTGAGACGAATAGTAATTATCGTCCCAATGTGGAGTGTACGATGGGACGAACAACATTTATCGTCCCAATGTGAACAATTCGTTGAGATATTTAGATGTATTTGTCCCAATGAGAAACTCTCGATGAGATAAATATCTTTTATCGTCTCAATGAGCGGCATCTCACTGAATCTAAATACAAAAAATGGTGCTGAAATACTCTTATAATAAGAGATTTCAACACCATTTAATATGTAGCTGTGCTTATTTGAACTGGTCCGGATCGCGGTTCGGTTTGTTGCGTATTGCCGCGCCTGTTTCACCCTGCATCAAGTCTCCGCCTGTCGTTTCGATGATTTCGCTTGTTACTGTAGAGCTGATTGCGTGTGAAACCATTTGAAGAAGTTCGTTAACGCCTGCCTGTGATTCTTTAAACTGGTCAACAAGCGGCATGTCATCTAATTCCTGTTCGATTTTAGCAAGTTTTTCTTCCGTCATTTTGTAAGCACGTTCCTTACCGTAGTTCTGGAAGTTTACTGCCTGCTGCTGAAGACTTTTCAGACTTGCCATTTTTTCGCGGATTTCCTGATTTTCATGAATCTTAGCTTCCGCTTTTTTAAAGAATTCGACCTGCTCAGTTTCAGACATCATTTTGCCGAGCTTTTTCGCTTCTTCTATTATTTCATCCTTTGTATACATTCGAAGTTCCACCTTTTAGTTGATATATACCATTCATTATATATGAAAGCTCTCATTTATTAAATGTAAATCTCCTGATTCGCTTGTCAAAGTACAAAAATGCACACTCTGATCCAGGAGTGTGCATAACGAATCTATGCCACTTCCCTACGCTGGCATAATCCAGATCAGGTATTAAGAGTATTTCTCAGCCCCCTCGGGGCACCTCCAGTGGTGTGCAATATTAAGTTGATTCTATTTTAACCTGCACTTAATTACTTGTAAACATACACGAAACCGCAGCCGCCTTCTGAGAGGATAGCGGATGCGGCTGTCATTTTACTGATTCACCATATCGTAATACTTGCCTTTCAGTTTAAGCAGTTCTTCTTCTGTTCCCGCTTCAAGCATTTCTCCCTGCTCGAGCACGAAAATACGGTCGACTGCCTTAATCGTATTGAGCCGGTGGGCGATAATAATACTCGTCCGCCCTTTCATCAGGCGTTCCAGCGATTCCTGGATTTTTAATTCGGTAATCGTATCGATACTTGATGTTGCTTCATCGAGCAGCAGTATTGCCGGGTCTGTAATTAATGCCCGGGCAATTGAAATCAGCTGTTTCTGTCCTTGTGAGATAAAGCCCTCATCTAAATCAAGTACCGTATCATAACCCTGTTCAAGCGTCATAATAAAGTCGTGTGCATTAGCTACTTTTGCCGCTTCCACTACTTCATCGTCCGTGGCATCCATTCTGCCGTAACGGATGTTTTCACGGATGGTCGCTTCAAACAGATACGGATCCTGCAGCACGAATGCTGTCTGTGAACGAATATTTGTACGGGAGTAATCTTTAATATTCTCCCCGTCGACAAGGATTCGTCCTGAATCTGTTTCATAAAATCGTGCAAGGAGCTGCATAACTGTCGTCTTACCCGCACCTGTCGCACCGATCAGCGCGACCGATTCTCCTGAATTCACTTCGAACGACAGATTTTTAATCGTCGGGTGCTTCTGTTCCTGACTGTATGAGAATGTCACATCTTCAAATTCGATATGCCCTTTTATCGTCTTATCAGTAATCTTTCCTTCGTTGGATTCTGCAGGTGTATCAAGAATCTGGAATACACGCTCTGCTCCTGCGATTGCTGACAGCACCTGGTTTAACTGGTTCGATAAATCAGCGAGCGGACGTGTAAACTGGCGGGCATATTCAGCAAATACAACAATAATACCAACAGTAACTACACCGTTCGTTGTCAGTGCAAGAATACCGCCGGCGCCGGCAACAATCGTAAATGAAACGTTATTCAGCATGTTCATTATTTTAGGAATGAACCCGGAGTATAAGTTCGCCCAGAATGTCACTTCTCTTAAGTTTTTCGCACGGCTTTCAAAGTTTTGTACCGCACGGTCTTCCTGAGAGAACACTTTAACGATTTCCTGGCCTGAAACAATTTCTTCAATGTAACCGTTCAATTCACCGGTACGGCGCTGACGCATTTTAAACAGCGGACCGGTACGGTTTGTAATAAATCGTACACTGACAATCAAAATTGGAATAATCAGTGCTGTCAGGAATGTTAACAGCGGACTTAAGTAAAGCATAACTGAAAACGTACCGATCAGCGTAACAATACTCGTCGTAAATTGTATGAACGATGAGTTCATCGTCTGTGACAATGTTTCAATATCGTTTGTCATCCGGCTCATCAGCTCACCGTGCTGACGTTTATCGTAAAATGTTACAGGCAGTTCCTGCATATGTTCAAATAAATGGTACCTTAAATTGTAAATCGTGCGCTGCGACAGCCCGACCATCAGATACGCCTGAATAAATGTCGTCGCCGACAGCAGCACATATGATGCGAGCAGAATCATCAGTATGCGGAACAGTCCGTCGAACTCCCGCGGAATAAAGTAATAATCCACGATGCGTCCGACAAGGAACGGCCCGACAATACTGAGCAGACTTGTGACAACGACGAGCGAAATGATAAAGTACAGCCGCTTCCGCTCACCCCGCATAAATTGCCAGATTCGTTTTAATGTCTGGCCCATATTATCCGCTTTGTTTTTGTTTGAGCGTTTGTTCTTTCCGATATCTTCTTTTGATATAAGAGGCTCGTGCCCAAACGGCCGTGCAAAAAAGTTAGTCATCGAGATGGCCCCCTTTTTTCTGCGATTCGTAAATTTCCCTGTACAGTGCCGATGTGTGCAGCAGCTCATCGTGAGTGCCGAGAGCGGAAATCTCGCCGTCATCTAAAAGCAGCACACGGTCTGCCTGTTCGGCAGTGGATATTTTCTGCGTAATAACGATACGTGTCACATTCTCGCCTTCCAGTGCATCCCATAAATTATTCTCAGTTCTGACATCGAGTGCAGATGTCGAATCATCCAATATAAGAATTGACGGTTTTCTGACAAGCGCGCGTGCAATTGACAGGCGCTGCTTCTGACCGCCGGATAATGTGACACCCATCTGGCCGACCGGCGTTTCATACGTATCATCAAAATTCATAATATTATCGTGTATCTGGGCTTTCTCAGATGACATAAACACGTCATCCTCTTCCGCGTGCAGATTACCCCACAGCAGATTTTCATATATACTGCCGGTAAATAAAATTGCACGCTGCGGCACATATCCGATTGTCTGTCTGAGCTCTCCGGTATGCCAGTCGAGCACGTTTTTACCGTTGACAGAAACAACACCGTCTGTCGCATCATACATATTCGGTATCAAACCGATTAAAGAACTCTTCCCTGAACCGGTTCCGCCCATAATAACAAAGTTTTCATTATCGTGAATTTCAAATGAAATATTTTTTAAAACATAGCGTCCCGTATTCGGATATTTAAATGACACGTTTTCAAATTTAACTGTGCCTGCGCTGTCGGCCGCTTCAAACGTTTCCTTCTCTTCAACAGCAACCGGTGCATGAAGAATCTCACTGATACGGTCGCTCGAAGCTTTCGCACGGGATGATGCGATAATCAGAAAGGCAAACATCGAGAACCCGCCCTGCATACGGAGTGCGTAGTTAATGACGGCAACAATCTCGCCGACAGCAACATCATTCGTCTGCAGCAGATCCGATGCCACCCATAATACGAGCAGCAGACTGCCGTTCATAATTAATAACAGAACCGGCAGAATTGATTCCATCAGTCTTAATGCAAATATTGTATCGCTGCGCAGTTTTGCTGCGACTTTCGCAAACTTCCCTGTTTCGTATTCGCCTGAGTCGTTGGCTTTTATCAGTCTGACCGCTTCTAAATTCTGCTGGATAAAACGGTTAATTCTGTCAAGCCAGTGCTGGACGCGAAGGAATATTTCCGCACCTTTCTTCGATGCAAAAAACAGAAATATTGCAAGTATCGGCGTCAGCAGTGATAAATACAATCCAAGCGTCGGATTGACGAGGAACGACATAACGAGCGATCCGATAACGAGAAGCGGTGCGCGGAGCAGTATGCGTAAACTCATAAAGAGCAGCATTTCTGTCTGCAGCACATCCTGAGTCATCCGGGTAATCAGACTGGACGTCGAAAAACGCGATAACGTCGCAAGTGTGAAATGCTGTACCCGGGTGAAAATCGCCATCCTGAGATCATATCCGAACATGTTCGTTAAATGACTCGTAAAGTATGTATTAAATATACCTGCAAAAAGTGAGATTAAAGACACCCCGAACATAATCACCAGATAGAAAATTACATTGTCGATGCTGTTAATCATAATCCCGTTATCGATAATCTGCTGGATGAACAGCGGCTGAATCAGCTCGACAGACAGTTCGATAAACATAAAAAATAAGGCAATAAAAATCATCCATTTGTACTTCATGGCATAGCGGTAAACTGTAATCATTTTGAAACCATCCTTTGTATCTGTGACGTGAATGCCAGATTGTTACAAATCCCCTTCGATGATATTCTTTCGAAATCCGAATTAATTATATTATGCCATAAAAGTGACATAATTTTCACTAAACTTGAACTGAAAATTATATTTTTATTTTTGAATGCAGAAAACGGACGCACCTTTGTCCGGATGCGCCCGTTTTATTTGTGTTGTTATTCTTCGATTTTAAAGTTTTTAATCGTTTTCGAGTCAGTGTCGATAATGACACCGCTGATGACACCTTTGCCTTCATCCGGCACAACGTGGCGTTCAGGCAGATTCGTAATAAATCTGCGGATGACTTCGTCTTTTCTGATACCTAATATACCGTCTTTAAAACCGGTCATGCCGACATCAGTGATGTAAACTGTGCCATTCGGCAGACGCGTCGCATCGTTCGTCTGCACGTGCGTATGTGTGCCGACTACAGCATTCACACGCCCGTCGAGATGATAACCCATCGCAATCGACTCACTCGTCGTCTCGCTGTGGAAATCAACGAATGCAGCATCGTATTCATTCTCTTCGAGAATTTTATCGATCACTTTAAACGGATTTTCAATCGGCTCAAGGAAACTGCGCGCCTGCAGATTAACGATGAGCAGCTTTTTGCCATTAATATTAACGACACGGCTGCCGTCACCCGGTGTGCCTTCCGGGAAGTTCGCCGGACGCACCATTTTGACATCTTTTTCTAATAACTCATACACTTCGCGCTTAGCGAATGCGTGGTTACCCAGCGTGATAAAATCCGCACCGCCGTTTAAAATTTCTTTATAAGTACTTTCAGTTATACCTTTACCGTGTGCCGCGTTTTCACCATTAACAATCGTAAAATGTGCACCATGTTCTCTTTTCAGACCCGGTAAATAATTTTTAATCATGCGCCGGCCAATTTTTCCGACAACATCTCCAATGAATAAAATTCTCATCAAATCACCCTATCTATTGTGTTAATTATACATTATTTTGCGGTGGATAATAGAGGGAGTTTGGGAGGTGTGTTGGGCCTTT
>DAIPYL010000036.1:0-15205 GCA_036782755.1 Jeotgalicoccus sp.
AACGCGCTTACTCGGGAATGACAGAGCTTCATTGCGGAGCAAACGCGCTTACTCGGGAATGACGGCAACTCATTGCGGAGCAACCCGCCATAACCCACAAAAAAAACACCGGACATCAAATATGTCCGGTGCTTCAATTAATATTACTTCTCGTTCCAGAAGTTTTTCAGTAAGTTTGTCTGGTTTCTGTCTGGTCCGACTGAGAAGATCGATGCTTTCACACCGCATAGTTTCTCAATTTCACGCAGGTAGTTATATGCGTTTTCCGGAAGTTCTTCCAGTGTTTTAACACCGGTAATGTCTTCTGACCAGCCCGGCATTTCTTTATAGATTGGTTTCGCGCGTTTTAAGTCTTCCAGCGTAGCCGGGTATTCTGTAATTTCAACACCGTCGATTTCATAAGCTGTACAGATTTTAACTGTTTTCAGTCCGCTCATTACGTCGATCGAGTTAAGTGACAGATCCGTAATACCGCTCACGCGTCTTGAGTGGCGGACAACGACTGAGTCGAACCAGCCGACACGGCGCGGACGTCCTGTTGTCGTACCGTATTCACGGCCAACTTCACGGATGTGGTGACCGTCTTCGTCAAACAGTTCAGTAGGGAACGGGCCGTCTCCAACGCGTGATGTATATGCTTTACATACACCGACAACGTTTTTAACGTGTGATGGACCGACACCGCAGCCGACAGTAACGTTTCCTGCTACCGGGTTGCTTGATGTAACGAACGGGTAAGTACCGTGGTCAACGTCGAGCATAACACCTTGTGCGCCTTCAAATAAGACGTTCTGACCGTCTGAAAACGCATCGTCGAGCAATTTGGCAGTATCGCATACATATGGTGCAAGACGTTCTGCAGCGGCTTTATACGACTCGTAAATTTCATCGAATGTAAATCCTTCGTGATCGTATAATGCTTTCAGCATGTGATTTTTCAGTTTAAGGTTTTCTTCCAGACGCTGTCTGAATACTTTATCGTCAACAAGGTCAGCCATGCGGATACCGATGCGCTGAACTTTGTCCACGTATGATGGACCGATTCCGCGTTTAGTCGTACCGATTTTGTTATCGCCGCGTGCTTCTTCTTCCAGCTCATCCTGTGTGATGTGGTATGGCAGAATAACCTGTGCACGGTTTGAAATACGTAAGTTGTCTACGCTGATTCCGCGTTCAAGCAGTCCGTCGAGTTCTTTAATAAGTGATAATGGATCAACAACGACACCGTTACCGATTAAAGAAAGTTTATCTTTATAGAAAATACCTGATGGTACGAGGTGTAATTTATATGTTTCCCCGCCGAATTGAATCGTATGACCTGCGTTGTTCCCACCTGAAAATCGTGCAATAACGTGTGCATCTTCCGAGAGGAAGTCCGTAATCTTACCTTTACCTTCGTCTCCCCATTGTGTTCCAACAACTACTGTTCCAGACATATGATTGCCTCCAAATGATTGATTAATTTTACCGTTACCAATGTTACCAATAATCCTCACAAAAATCAACGGAAATCCGAACGTTTTTCAATAGGTAATCGAAAAACATTCGGACTTCTAAGCCGGCGGTATATAATTATCGTCAAAATCACGTGTATCCTGGTCGAAAAAGCTGCTGTAGGATTTATTGAAAATTAGTTTAACTGTCCCTGTCGGACCGTTACGGTGTTTCGCTAAAATGATTTCAATTTCATCCTGCACGCTTTGTGCGCCTTCTTCTTCTTCCTCGCCGTCGCCGCGGTTGTAATAGTCATCGCGGTACAGGAATGCAACGATATCCGCATCCTGCTCAATCGAACCTGATTCACGCAGGTCACTCATCATCGGACGTTTGTCCTGGCGCGACTCAACACTCCGGGACAGCTGGCTCAGTGCGATTACCGGACACTGCATTTCACGTGCAAGTCCTTTCAGCATACGGGAAATTTCAGAAACTTCCTGCTGGCGGTTTTCACCCTGACGGCTGCCCGAGCCCTGAATCAGCTGCAGGTAGTCAATAATAACCATGTCGAGTCCGTGCTCCTGTTTTAAGCGCAGGCATTTCGCACGAATTTCGTTTACACGGATACCTGCCGAGTCATCGATAAATATCTTCGAATTGGCAAGCGTACCGATTGCTGTCGTAAAGTTGTCCCAGTCCTGATGGTCGAGCGAGCCCTGGCGGAGTTTCGTTGCGTCGATCATACCCTGGCTGGAAATCATTCTGCTGACGAGCTGGTCTGCACCCATCTCAAGCGAGAAGACTGCTACTGTATAGCCGTCCGGTGATGTACCGACATGCCCTGCAATGTTTAGTGCAAACGCCGTCTTACCCATGGAAGGGCGGGCGGCTAATATAATTAAGTCGTTGCGTCCGAAGCCTGATGTCATGAAATCGAGATCGCGGTAACCGGTCGGAATACCGGTAATCCCCGTATTATTTCCGGCAAGCGATTCAATTTGTTCGTAAACTTCGTGCACGACTTCTTTCATCGATTTAAAACCGTCGCTGCGGCGGCCTTCAGAGACGCCCATAATACGCGACTCAGCTTCTGCGAGCAGTTCGTTAATATCCACTTCATTCTGAAAGCCGTCGCTTGCAATTTCATCAGCCACGCTGATAAGTTTGCGGCGGAGCGATTGGCGCGCAATAATATCCGCGTAGAACTGCCAGTTGCGGCTCGTCGGTGTAACGTTTGATAATTCAGCCAGATAACGCGGATTCACCGTATTGTTCAGTTCATCCATACTGCGCAGCTTATCGGTAATCGTCACGACGTCGAGCTCGGCATTTTCTTCCGACAGAAGCATCATCGCACGGAAAATCTGCTGATGCTCCGGACGGTAAAAGTCTTCCGGCGTAATAATTTCAGTGACACTTAAAAAAATGGAGGAATCGATAAAGATTGCCCCAAGCACCGATTGTTCTGCATCATTATCATGCGGCATTTGGCGATTCATTTCCATTATCGATTCCTCCTGTTATTAATATTACTGTTCAACAACGTGTACTTTTAACTCTGCTTCCACTTCGCTGTGCAATTTGATGGATACTTTGTGATACCCTAAGCTCTTAAATGTGTCAGGCATATCCAGCTTGCGCTTATCGAGTTTTAGTCCGTGCTGTTTCTGATACGCTTCAATCACTTGTTTAGAACTTACAGAACCGAACAGGCGGCCATCTTCGCCGGCTTTCGTTTTAATTTCCACTTCTTTACCTTCAAGTTCAGCTTTTAAATCTTTCGCTGCCTGAAGATCGTCAGCTTCCTGCTGGCGGACTTCTTCTTTCTGCGCGTCGAGTTTCTTAAGGTTTACTGCGTTTGCTTCCTCAGCAAGACCTTTTTTGAACAGGAAGTTATGTGCATAACCTGATGCTACTTCTTTAACTTCACCTTTTTTACCTTTATTCTTAACGTCTTTTAAAAAGATTACTTTCATTCTTCTACACTCCTATTACTTATAAAAGTATCAATTGCTTCTGTTAATTCGGCATATGCCTCATCGATGGATTTGCCTTCCATGCGTGTCGCAGCATTTGTTAAATGCCCGCCGCCGTTCAGCTGTTCCATTATAATCTGCACGTTGACTTTTCCGAGTGAACGAGCCGAGATGCCTATTGTCTCATCTTCTCTTAATGCCATCACGAATGATGCCTGAACCCCTTCAATCTGCAGGAGCTGATCCGCTGCCTGTGCAACTGTAACAGGGTGGTAGGTCATCGTTTCATCCGCTTTAACGATTGCGATGCCGTTATCGTTAATCTCTGCGGATTTAATTAAATCACTCCGCGCGATAAATGTATCGATATCGTCTTTTAAGAATGTCTGTGCCAGTACCGGATCGGCACCGTTCGAGCGCAGATAACTCGCTGCATCAAACGTACGTGAACCGGTACGGAGCGTGTAGTTTCTCGTATCCACGATAATACCTGTCAGCATAATCGTCGATTCAATGCGGGACAGCTTATTCTGTTTGTTCTGATACTCCAGCAGTTCCGCCACGAGCTCACTCGCACTGGATGCATACGGCTCCATATAGACGAGCAGGGGATTCGAAATCATTTCATCCGCACGTCTGTGGTGATCGATGACCACTTTACGCGTTGCTTTATTCAGAAGATCTTCATCCAGCACCATCGACGGACGATGTGTATCCACGATAACAATCGTCGTCTTCGGCGTCATTTTATCCCATGCTTCTTCACTGCTGATAAACGTCTCGTAAAGCTCTTCACGCGATTCTACTTCTTTCATTAAGCGCGACAGTGTATCATCAATATCCTCATCGTTTAAAACAATATGCGCTTCAATGCCGTTCGAGCTCGCAATCTTCGCCACACCAATCGATGAACCGATAGAGTCAACGTCCGGGTTTTTATGCCCCATAATAATAACATTGTCTCCTTCTAAGAGAATATCGCGGAGGGCGTGCGCCATAACACGTGCTTTAACGCGTGTACGTTTTTCCATCGGGTCGGTTTTACCGCCGTAGAAACGCGCACTGCCGTTTATTGTCTTAATTGCGACCTGATCACCGCCGCGGCCAAGTGCAAGATCGAGACTCGACTGCGCCAGTTCTCCCACTTCGATAAAATCGGCAGTTCCTTCACCAATACCCATACTCAACGTAATCTGGGCACCGTGCTCTGCAGAGTTCTCGCGAACCTGGTCGAGCAGCACGAATTTAGTTTTCTCAATAACAGCTAGACTTTTCGCCGACATAACCATCATAAAACGGTCGTTTGAAAAGCGTCGCAGGTAAATATTATGTTCCGTTGCCCAGTCGTTGATCGTATTCGTCAGACTGTTGTTTAAGTCACTTTTCAGCGCTTCAGTCATATTCTGCGTCATATCATCGTAGTTATCGAGGAACAGAATACCGATAACCGGATCCTTATCTTCAAGACGTTTTTCAAGCGTCTTCTCAGTTGTCTTATCGACAAGGAGAAGGGCGTTGCTTTCTTCGTAAAAATGAATCGTATAGTTTTTGTCGTTGTACGACGTATCGATAGATTGAACATTGTTCGCCTTCAGCGTCGTCATAATATTCGGAAATACACGGTTGATCGGTTCGTGGTGGAAGTTTTCCGGAATTTCTTCGGACATAAACTTGTTCAGCCATGAAATCTCTTCGTCGTCATTTAATAAAATTACGCCGAGAGGCAGATCATCTATTACATACTGTCTCGCACCGGCCATGTCTTTCGACAGTTCTATAATCCTGTTTTCGCTTAATACAAGCCAGCGGTACAGGTAAATATAAACCAGAGCAAGAATGACAATGCTCACAATAACGCTCACAATGCCAAACACAGTATGGTTAAGTACAATAGCAATGCTAAGTATAGAAATATGGAATGCCAGCACAATAAACGGTATGAGCATCAGCTTTTTATCTAAAACTTTAAACATCGCTATTTCCTCCTCAATTCCATAATTAATCGAATTCTAAAGATCATTTCGAACAGTCCGATAAGCACAGTAATGGGTCTGAATAAAGCAAGCGGTATTAAAATAATGACTGCCAGCACTTTGTTCAGTTTCTTCTTCAGCAGGAAGTAATAAGCGAACGCAAGGCCGTGAATGAACAGTGCCCATTCGAGCACGAGTGAAATGTTACCGAACAGTGAAATGGTACTTTCTTCCCAGTTTCCGCTGAACAGCATCACTATAAATATGATTAAGTATAAATATAGCAGCATTCTCGGCATAATCCACTTATCGAAGCTGCGGAAGTGCCACATTTTTCTGCCATCCTGAGGCAGGATTCTGACCATCAGAATAATATACAGTGCCAGGAAGAAACTCCCGACAATTAAAAATGCAGGCAGGTTCTGGAAATATAAATCCATCGACTGGAGAATCATATCGGCATCCATAACGTCAGGCGTCAATCCGCTGACCGTCTCGAGCTGTTCTTTGTACCAGTCTCTGAATGTCGAATATATTTCCGATAAAGGCCTTAAAAATCCAAGCATCTGCATCACCACAACTGTTGCCATCGTGCTGATGCCGATAGCGAACGTCGTATAGAACAATGTAATTTCCTGCGACATTTTTTTATCGAGTGTGTGTGCGAGGATGCTCGTAATAATGTATAAAATTATAAAGCTGCCCGTAGCGAGCGGTGATAAAAACAGCATTGCCGGGATAAGAAAACTAAAGAATAACACCCAGTAGTTTGTCTTCGACTGCTGTCTGATTTTTAACAATAAGTATATTGCAAAAGGCATCACGACAGGACCGAATATTAAGGTGATCTCCGTGAGCATAATATAAGCTACAACAGCGAGCAGTGTAAGGGTAAGTGTACCCGTTGGTATTTTGTTGTTCAATGCTACACTCCTCTTTTAATACTTTTAAAAATGAATGCCCCTATTGATATTGAATAGGAGCATCCGGTAATTATATTATAACCTTTCGAGCTTAGTCTGACCACCCATATATGGCTGAAGCACTTCAGGTACAGTCACTGAGCCGTCTTCGTTCTGGTAGTTTTCAAGGAGGGCCGCCATCGTTCTGCCGACAGCAAGTCCGCTGCCGTTTAACGTGTGGAGCAATTCTGGTTTTGAGTCTTTATCGCGTTTAAATTTAATGTTTCCGCGGCGTGCCTGGAAATCCGTCATGTTGGATATTGAACTGATTTCCTTATAGTCATCATAGCTTGGCAGCCATACTTCAACATCGTAAGTTTTCGATGAACCGAATCCGATATCGCCTGTGCATAAAAGCACTGTGCGGTGCGGAATATCAAGTAAGTTTAAAATGTTTTCAGCATGCTCTGTCATTTCTTCAAGTGCTGCCCATGAATCTTCCGGACGCTCAAGACGGACCATCTCAACTTTGTTGAACTGGTGCAGACGGATTAAACCGCGGGTATCTCTGCCGGCAGAACCAGCTTCACTTCTGAAACATGCTGTCTGTGCAGTGAATTTCACCGGCATTTGTTCATCTTTCAATGTTTCGTCTTTGTGGAAGTTTGTTAATGTGACTTCAGATGTCGGAATTGTATACATTTCCTCGTCTTCGATTTTGAACAGGTCCTCGCCGAATTTCGGCAGCTGCCCTGTTGCATACATCGCTTCAGCACGGACGATCTGCGGCGTCATCATTTCACGGTAGCCGTTCTTGTTGTGCACATCCAGCATGAAGTTCATCAGTGCGCGCTCCAGGCGGGCACCGTCTCCTGTATGGTACACAAAGCGCGCACCCGACACTTTGGCAGCACGGTCGAAGTCTGCAAGCTCAAGGTCTTCTAAAATGTCCCAGTGCGCTTTCGGTTCATAGTCAAATGAACGGGGTTCTCCGGTACGGCGGATTTCCACGTTTTCAGAGTCGTCTTTACCTTCCGGCACGTCGTCGTGAATTAAGTTTGGAATGCGGCTCATTTTATCGTGATAGTCATTTTGAATCGTATTAAGTCTTTCATCGATTTCTTTAATGCGTTCACCGACGTCGCGCATTTCTTTAATAACGTCTTCAGCGTCTTCTTTATTTTTCTTCTTCACAGCGATTTCCTGTGATACTTTGTTGCGGCGGCTCTTAAGCTCTTCCGTTTCGACGATCAGTGCACGTCTCTCTTTATCCAGCTGTAAAATATCATCGATTAACACAGGTTCCAGTCCGCGTTTTGATACTTTCTCTTTAACTGTTTCAGTGTCGTTGCGCAGTACTTTAATGTCTAACATGTGCATACCTCCAAAAATTTTATATTTTAATGCTTAAATCAGGGAAAAATAAAAACCACGTCCCCCTGAAAGGGACGTGGTCTACGCGTTGCCACCCTAATTAGCATCATTTACTGATACTACCTCTAACATTTTAACGGTTTTCACCGGCTACTTTATTTAGCGAAAGACAGAAATTCACATATCCCGTGATCATTTTCACCAGCCATGACCTCTCTAACAGCGAAGATACGCTACTGCTTCTTTCAAAGTAGTAAATATTAACTTGGTGCTATTTTATAACGCTGTTCTTAAAAACGCAAGTTTATAAATTTAATCCCGGACGTTCGAAAATCAGTCTGCCGTCGGCAATGACTTTGTATGCATGATTTACACCGTAGTGGTATGGAATGTACTCGTGGTTCGGTGCATCCCAGACAACGATGTTCGCTCTGTCTCCTGCATCGAGCGTACCGCGGTCGGCGTCAATTGCATGTGCTGCGTTGACCGTGACTGCGTTCCAGATTTCATTCGGTGTCATTTTAAGTTTTAATGCTGCGATAGCCATAATCATCTGCAGGTTGTCAGTTACACAGCTGCCCGGATTGTAGTCCGTTGCAAGTGAAACTGCACCGCCCTGGTCGATCATGCCGCGTGCATCCGCGAACTCATTCTTGCCGAGGTAGAATGTTGTCCCTGGAAGAAGTACGGCGACTGTATTTGAATCTGCAAGCTGGGTTTTACCTTCTTCGCTTGCTGCAACTAAGTGGTCTGCGCTGATTGCATCCTGTTCAATCGCAAGCTCAAGTCCGCCAAGCGGGTCGATTTCATCTGCATGAATTTTAACTCTGAAGCCTTTTTCACGTGCCGCTTCCATATACTTTCTTGACTGGTCGACAGAGAATACACCTGTTTCCGTAAAGATATCCGCGAAGTCCGCGTATTCTTTAACTTCGTCCAGCATATCCGTCATTTCCTGAAGAAACTCTTCCGCTTCTCTGCCTTTTGGAATCGCGTGCGGTCCTAAGAAAGTGTGGCGCATCAGCACAGGGAATTTTTCTTCAAGTGCTTTTGATACTTTAAGCTGCTTTAATTCGTTTTCACGGTCGAGACCGTAGCCGCTTTTGCTTTCAACAGTTAACACGCCGTGCTGAATCATGCGCGTCATGTTAACTGATGCTTTATTTAACAATTCATCGAATGATGCCTTACGAGTCTGTTCAACCGTATTTAGAATACCGCCGCCCTGTTCAAGTATTGTTAAGTAGTCTACGCCCTGGCGTTTCAGTGACATTTCATGTTCGCGTGATCCACCGTGCACGATATGCGTATGGGGTTCAACGAGAGCAGGGGAAACGATTTTGCCTCCAGCATCGATCGTCTCTTTTGCTTCATACTCGTCAGTTTTCGCTCCGGCGTAAACGACTTTTCCGTCTTTAATAACGACAATCGCATCATCGACGATGTTCAGCTCGTCCATTTCCTTGCCTTTTAACGGTCCCTCAGATTTTTTCGGTAAAATTAATGACTTTATATTTGTGATCATTACATCATTCATTATTTATTCTCCTTTAACATTGGTATATTGACACCGCGTTCTTTCGCAGTGTTAATTGCGATATCGTATCCTGCGTCTGCGTGTCTGGCTACTCCCATACCCGGATCTGAAGTTAGTACACGTTCAAGTCTCTTCGCAGCCCGGTCAGTACCGTCCGCAACGACTACCATACCGGCGTGGAGCGAGTAACCCATACCGACACCGCCGCCGTGGTGTACGCTGATCCATGAGCCGCCTGCAGCTGTGTTCACGAGAGCATTCAGAATCGCCCAGTCGCCGACTGCATCACTGCCGTCCTTCATACTTTCTGTTTCACGGTTCGGACTTGCTACAGAACCGGAATCCAGGTGGTCGCGTCCGATAACAATTGGAGCAGAGATTTCTCCTGATTTAACAAGTTCGTTCAGTGCAAGACCCATCTTCGCACGTTCTCCGTATCCGAGCCACGCAATTCTTGCCGGAAGACCCTGGAATGCAATCTTTTCTTCTGCCATATCCAGCCAGCGCATCAGTTTCTCGTTCTCAGGGAAGAGCTCGCGCATTTTCTTATCTGCGACTGCGATATCGTTCGGGTCTCCGCTTAATGCTACAAAACGGAATGGTCCTTTACCTTCACAAAATAACGGTCTGATGTATGCCGGTACGAAGCCCGGGAAGTCGAATGCATTTTCAACACCTGTATCAAATGCAACCTGACGGATGTTGTTACCGTAGTCGAATACAACTGCACCGTTTTTCTGGAACTGAAGCATTGCCTCAACGTGCTTCGCCATCGATGCACTTGAAAGCTTAACGTATTCTTCCGGATTCTCTTCACGCAGTTTATTTGCCTCTTCAAGTGAGTAGCCTTCAGGTACATAGCCGTTTAACGGGTCGTGTGCAGAAGTCTGGTCAGTCACCACGTCAATTTCAAAACCGCGGTTTAAAATTTCATGATGTACTTCAGCAGCATTGCCGATTAAACCAATCGATAACGGTTTGCCTGCATCACGTGCTTCTTCTGCCAGTTTTAACGCCTCATCAAGTGAATCTGTTTTAACATCCAGGTAGCGTGTGTCGATGCGTTTATCGATTCTTGTTTCATCGACATCTACACAGAGCGCAACCCCTTCGTTCATCGTTACTGATAACGGCTGAGCGCCGCCCATACCGCCGAGTCCGGCAGTCAGTGTAATCGTACCGCGGAGTGTTCCGTCGTAGTTCTGGTTTGCAAGTTCTGCGAATGTTTCGTACGTCCCCTGGACAATCCCCTGTGAGCCGATGTAAATCCATGAACCGGCAGTCATCTGCCCGTACATCATAAGACCTTTTTTATCGAGTTCATTGAAGTGCTCCCAGTTTGCCCACTTCGGAACAAGCACTGAGTTCGACAATAATACTCTCGGTGCATCTTCATGAGTTCTGAACACTGCGACAGGTTTACCTGACTGAATCAGCATTGTCTCATCCGCTTCAAGATTTCTTAATGTATTTTCAATCGCTTCAAACGATTCCCAGTTACGTGCCGCTTTACCGATACCTCCGTAAACAACTAAATCTTCCGGACGTTCTGCAACTTCCGGATCCAGGTTGTTATATAACATGCGGAGTGCCGCTTCCTGTTCCCATCCTTTACACTCTAATTCCAAACCAGTTTTTGCAGTAATTTTTCTAGACATATTGTCATCCCCTTAAAATATTAATAATGCGATTGGTATTACGATTAACAGCGTCAGCACTGTGCGGATAAACCACACAGCAAGCAGCTTCCATACTTGCAGATTTAAACTCGTGCTTAATACCGCAGGAATTAACCCGGATAAAAAGACGATGGCCGATATCGAACTCACTCCGATGATAAACCGGGTCACAATGTCCGCTTCTGCAACAAGCAGGGCAGGCAGGAACATTTCGACAATCGATATCGTTACCGCTTCAGCAATCAGCGGCACATTTTCAAGCGGGAAAATATAGAGAAGCGGGTAGTAAACGTAGGATACCCACGTAATTACATCCGTGTACTCAGCTATGATTAAACCGATCAGACCGATTGACAGGACAGACGGTACGACTGAAGCGGTCATCTTCAGCGCTTCGGTAAAGTTCGTCCATATATCCTTAGGTAACGGACGCGAACTGTGCGACTGCTGCTTCGCTTTATACCATGCATACTCCAGTATGTTTCCCTCGTAATCTTCTTCGGTGATGCTGTTTTTATCGTTAAAATAAACTTCTTTCTCGTTCCGTATCGGCGGCAGGTAAGTCGTCACCGCCGTCACCAGAAACGTCACAAGCATAACGACGATAAAGAACAGCACCCAGTAATCCATTAAATCAAGCGTGCGCGCGACAACAACCATAATCGTCACCGACACGGTGGAAAATCCGGTCGCTATAATCAGACCTTCTTTTTTGTTATACAATCCTTCTTTATACGTCCTGTTCGTAATCAGCAGCCCGACCGAGTAACTTCCGACAAGAGATGCCATCGCATCCATCGCCGAGCGGCCAGGTGTCTTAAACAGCCTTCTCATAACCGGTTCCAGCAGTACCCCGATAAATACAAGGAAGCCGTAGCCGAGAATGAGGCCGAGCGCTGCACCCCCGAGCGGAATTAACAGACTCAGGTTAATGGCGAGCGAGTAGTACAGAAACGGTCCCATATTTTCATCGAGTACAAATGCGGGTCCCATATTAAAGACGACCATAATACCGATAAACAATCCAAGCACCTTAAAACCGGTGAACAGTATGTTAAATGCACTTTTTTTCCACGTCCTGTTTAAAAACGGAATCAGGGCGCCGGCAAATACAACTGCCAATGTATAATACTGAATGTTTTCTCCAAAAATCTTATGAATCACAGTGACGATATGATCGAGCATAATCGATGTCGTTCCGGACATCGTGACCGGTACGAAAAAGAGAAACAGCCCGATTGCACTGAATACAAAGAAACGCCAGATCTTAAAGCCTTTTTCACGACGCATCTCATTCCGCGAGACCATAACATGACCCCTTTACTGAATTCCTCTTAAAACAGCAGCAGCGCAAAACTTCGAAACTTCTGTTTTATAAGCAATTTTCATGATATATGATTCAAGCTTATATAAATTCTGAATTTTTAACAAATTCTTAGACGGAAGTTAAAGATTATTTTAATTAACTTCAGTTAATGCACTCGCAAGGTCGTTAATTTCAATGCTGAAATTACGGTCGTGGTCGATAAAGTCTGCAATCAGGCGGAATTCATCGAACTTTTTGCGTGTTGCAGGAGAAAGTTTATCTTTACCTTTAATTTCTGCTGCCGTCATCGCGATAAACAGCTCTGTTGCCACAACGTAGCGTGCGTTATTAATAATGTCTCTCGCATGACGTGCGCCGATTGTTCCCATCGATACGTGGTCTTCCTGATTCGCAGAAGAGGGGATTGAGTCGACACTTGCCGGATGTGCGAGTGTTTTATTTTCGGATACGAGACTTGCTGCCGCGTACTGTAAAATCATTGCACCCGACTGCAGTCCTTCTTCCGGGCTTAAGAACGCCGGGAGATCACCGTTTAATGCCGGATTTACGAGACGTTCGATACGGCGTTCGGTAATATTCGCAATTTCAGCCACTCCGATTTTTAACAGGTCCATTGCAATCGCGATTGGCTGGCCGTGAAAGTTGCCGCCTGAGTAAACTTCATCTTCACCGAAGATTAATGGGTTGTCGTTTGCTGCATTCATTTCAATTTCCAGCTTATCTTTTACATATTTCAGCGTCTGCAGTGAAGCACCGTGCACCTGCGGAATACATCTGATAGAGTAGCCGTCCTGTACGCGCAGTTCACCCTGACGTGTTGTAAGCTCTGAACCCTCCAGATGTTCAAGCATTTTCTCAGCGACATAAATTTGTTCGGGATAACCGCGTGATTCGTGAATCTGATGGTTATACGCATCTGTAATACCGTTCAGCGCCTGATGAGTCAGCGATGCAATCCATAAGCTGTCTTCCATCAGTTTATCGGCTTCAATGTAATTAATAACGCCCTGTGCAGTCATCGGCTGCGTACCGTTAATCAGTGCAAGTCCTTCTTTTGCCTGCAGCGTAATCGACTCAATGCCAAGTGACTCAAGCACATCACGCGTATTTCTTCTCTCATCCATAAAAAATACTTCGCCTTCACCGATCAGCGTGAGCGCCATATGGGACAGCGGCGCAAGGTCGCCTGAAGCGCCGAGTGAACCTTGTTCCGGCACAACCGGGATAATGCGTTTGTTAATATACAGTCTCAGCTGCTCGATTAATTCTCTCGTCACACCCGAATGGCCTTTCAGCATCGTGTTTAGACGGAAGACCATCATTAACAATGCAACCGGCTGGTCAAACGCCTTACCGACACCACATGCATGTGAACGGATCAGATTCGTCTGCAGATCTTCCACTTTCTCTTTTGAAATCAGTACATCACAAAACAGGCCGAAACCTGTCGTAATACCGTAAATGGTTCTGCCCTCATCGATAATATTTTCCACAATTCTGCGTGAAGCATCGACGCGTTTATAAGCGTCTTCTGTAATTTCCACCGTGCTTTCGGAATTTCCCAGGAAATCTCTGACCTGTTCAATCGTTAAATTCTTACCGTTCAATTGTAAAACTGACATGTTATCCCTCCTGAAATTACGTACAAAAAAAAGACACAAAAATCCCTTAGATTTTTATGTCCCTATCAGCTAATGTCTATGACAATATTTATTAAGTTTTAAATATGATTAATACCGAGTCCCAAAGCTTCGTGCTCTTTACCTCTGATTGGCGCGCCGATTGTTCCGTAGAAACAAACTGCCAGCCATTCGCCTTCATCATCGCTGTCGTATGGATTCCCTCTCACAATAGCGAATCTTAATCCGACAGTACGCATAATTTCCCCGACGCTTAAATCTCCGCGGGTTACACCCTGAAGTGCTTCCAATATTGCGTGGTATAAAGAATGAGTTTCACGATAAATATTACCATCGATGAGCCCGCCGCGCTTCGCAGCAGTTTCAACCGAAGAGATGACTTTGCTCAAATCCATTGACCCGACTTTTCCTGTCATCACTTTAAAAGAATTAAAGTGGGGGAGTATGCCGAGTGCCGTTTCTTCATCAGTCAGTGCAACGAGTGTAGTGAATTTACCAAATTCACGATGTGTACTTTGAGTCATAATATACCTGCCTAATCACTAATAACTGATTTCATTATAGCGCTTTCATAAAATAAACACAAGATAGGATAATTTATGTAATTTATCGATAATCGATATATATTTATTGATTATAAATATAAAAGGTGTTAAATTTAATTTATAAAATTTGAAAGCAGGAAAAATTATGATTAAAAAAACGTTAGTGCTGCGAATTACGCTGCTGATTACGGCAGCAGTTCTTATATTGTTTGGATTTTTAATGGGCGTGCAGCTCTTCACATCTGAAAGCGATGTTTTTACAGTTGTTTATATTGCGGTCGGTGTGATTTGGATCGATATGATTTTAGGGCTGTTTATCGTGTATGCTTTAAATAAACTTTTGACATTAATCGACCGGAACGAAATTTTTTCTGATAAAACGCTCGTTATTATGAGCCGCATTCAGAAACTGACACTGGGTATTGCAGTCGCGACAATCGGCCTCATGCCATTCTTCTTTACGATTGCCCAGCTGGATGACGCTCCCGGACTCGTGTTATTCGGAGCAGGAATAGTATTCATTCCATGTGCGATACACGTACTCGTTGTCGTAATGAAAGAAACACTGTCAAAAGCAGTATCAATCAAACAGGAAAATGAGCTGACAATATGACAAAAATAGTAGTGAACCTTGATGTAATGCTCGCAAAACGGAAAATGAGCATGACGGAACTCGCCAGTGAAGTCGGCGTAACGATGGCGAACCTGTCCGTTTTAAAAAACAATAAAGCAAAAGCCGTCCGCTTCTCGACGCTGGAGAAAATATGCGAGGTACTGGACTGCCAGCCCGGAGATATTCTGGAATATAAGAAGTA
>DAIPYL010000037.1:0-15055 GCA_036782755.1 Jeotgalicoccus sp.
TCGACGGTGGCTCAGAACACACGATTGCGCGCCGCCGAAAATCGACGGTGGCACGCTCCATCAAACAAAACCCAATTATTCATATACAGCACTTCCAACTTACTCAACAGAAGCATTTTCTTCATCGGCATTATCACTGCATGCCGCAAGCGTTATCACAGCGAAAACCGGCACTGTTATTAGAATTAATTTTTTTCATTTACTTTAACCCCCGGGATACTATAATGGTTTTATGATACCATTAGATTGAAATATCTATCAATCGCATTCAGTACGCACAAAGGGGAAGACTTATGAATACAACGAAGATAGTCGTCACACTTTCAGGTCATAATGACGATGAAATTAAAGCAGAGATTAATAAAGCAAAAGACAGCATAGATGATTTTGACATCGTGGAAATACGCGGGGATGTGTTTGATGCATTGAACCGCGAAGATCACGGGAAAAATGTTCGTTTCATTATCGATTCATTTAAACCGTTAAACAAAGAAATTATTTATACATACCGTACAGCGCGTGAGGGCGGCAGCGGTTCTAAAACAACTGTTGAGTATGAAGCGCTGTTAAAGGCTGTCTGCCAATCAATGGACATCGACTACATAGACATTGAAGTTCAGTCAGGCGATAAAATTACATCATCAGTTATTGAAACAGCACGTCAAAATAATGTGGGTTGTTTGTTGAGTCATCACGATTTTAAACGCACGCCGGATACTGATGGAATTTTATCCGTTATAAATAAGATGGACGAATTGGGCGGGGATTTTTATAAAGTAGCCTATTTCCCGAAAGATGAAGCTGATGTGGATAATGTCAGTGAAGCAGTTAAAACTGCGAAAGAGAAATACGGAGAAAAAATCATCGGGATTTCTATGGGAGAGCTCGGGAAGCGTACACGCACAGCACAGGGTAAAGCAGCATCAGTATTTACATACGGCTTTATAGCGAGAGATGCAGCACCTGGTCAGATTCACGTGACGGAATTGCGTAAAACTTTTAAAAAATAAATTATTAAGCAATCTTTACAGCGGCTTAACAGAGGGATAATAAAAGAGTGGTAGTGTAAGGATTAGAAGATATGAAAAATATAACTCTTCTCCCCGGCCCCTCGAGTCCGAAACCTTCCCCTGAGGTTTCGGACTTTTTTCATTTTTACGTATGTCTAAATTAATTTATCTGGGGTATTATAAAAGTAAGAATAATTTCTTATTCGGGAGGATAATTATGATTACATTTTACGAATACCCTAAGTGCACAACTTGCCGTAAAGGCAAAAAGTTTTTAACAGAGAATAATCTGGAATTCACTGTGATCGACATGGTTAAGCATGTACCTGCGAAAGATACGCTGAAAGGTATCCTGGACAAATCATCACACTCAATCGACGATTTCTTTAACAAACGCGGCAATAAATTTAAAGAGCTCGGCTTAAAAGAACGAATGAGCGACCTGAGTGAGGAAGAAAAACTCGAACTTCTTGCAAGTGACGGAATGCTGATTAAGCGCCCAATGGTGGTACTTGATGACGATGTATTATTAGGTTTTAAAGAGGAAACTTATAAAAATACATTATTGAAATAATTCCGCTTGCTTAAAGTATGTTAAATGTGTAACAATGAATATGATAAGTTAATAGGGAGGTTTTAGCGTGTCATTACCACAAGATTTAAAGTACAGTGAAGATCATGAGTGGATTAAAGTTGAAGGAAATACTGTTACAATCGGTATTACTGACTTTGCACAGTCTGAACTTGGAGATATCGTTTTTGTCGAACTTCCAGAAGAAGGCGACGACATCTCTACAGGTGATTCATTCGGAAGCGTGGAATCAGTGAAAACTGTTTCTGAACTATATGCACCAGTTTCTGGTTCAATAGTTGCTGTGAACGAAGAGCTTGAAGACAGTCCTGAGCTTGTTAACGAAAGTCCATACGAAAATGCTTGGATGCTGAAAGTTGAACTTTCAGATGAAAGCGAATTAGATAATCTTCTTGACGCTGCCGGTTACCAGGCAGTAATCGAGAAATAATAACTTAAACTCCGGGCTTTTGTCCGGAGTTTTTTTAAAACCTGTATTTATTGCTTAAAGTGAATTTATATTAAAAATTTAACTAAGGGTGATACGAATGAATCTTTCTGATAAAGTACTCATTGTTGAAGGTAAAACGGACAAGCGCAGATTGGAAGAAGTACTGGTGGAACCGGTACAGATTATTTGCACATTCGGTACGATGGGTATTTCAAAATTGGACGAAATTATCGAGCAGCTTGGTGATTCTCAAATTTTCATTTTATCCGATGCGGATAAAGAAGGAAGAAAAATTCGTAAATGGTTTAAAAAACATATTAGTGAAAGCACACATATCTATATAGATCCTAAATTTGGTGAAGTTGGACGCTGTCCGCATGACTATCTCGCAAACCTCTTGCTCAGACACGGATTTTACGTAGATACGAGTTTAATAATGAAAGGTAAGTTTTATCGTGAAGGAAACAATTTCAACGGAAGATATATTAAAGAACATACGGGATAAGGAACGGTACATTATATTCGGCTATGCAACGATGTGCAAAACGTGTGATATCGCGGAAACAATGCTGAGTGTTGCTGCAAGTACAAGGAAGATTACCTATGAACGTATCAACTTAAATTTTTATAAAACACTGATTGACGATTATCAGATCCGTTCGGCTCCGGCACTCCTGCTGTTTAAAGACGGTGAGCTGGTTAGGGAAGTATACGCATTTCAATCAGTGACGTATTTAAATGAAGTACTCAGTGATTTCCTGATTGACGAATCTTAAATTATCTGATAATATAAATTTAATCAAATATTTACTCTTATCAAGAGTGGTGGAGGGATGTGCCCTTTGAAGCCACGGCAACCGTCATTGCGACAAGGTGCCAAATCACCGGATTCACATCCATAGATGAGAGGCATAATGAACGTTAAAAAGCCTACTCACTTTTGGAGTAGGCTTTTTTATATAGACCGGTGGAGGAGAAAGGAAATTTAAATGATAGATATCAGTAATGTCACAAAAATATTTAAAACTAAAAATCAGAATATAACTGCAGTGGATAATGTCGGCCTTCACGTGAAGAAAGGTGAAATCTTTGGTGTAATCGGTTATTCAGGTGCAGGGAAGTCCACGCTGATCCGTCTCTTAAACGGATTGGAGCAGCCGACTGAAGGTACTGTAACGGTAACCGGTGATGAAATCAGCAGCATGCCGGTGAAGGAACTTCGCCGGAAACGCCAGAAAGTATCGATGATCTTCCAGCACTTTAATCTGCTCTGGTCACGTACTGTTGCTGAAAATATCAGTTTCCCGCTGGAAATCGCAGGCGTGCCTAAAAAAGACCGTCAGACACGAGTTGGGGAGTTAATCAGGCTCGTCGGTCTTGAAGGCCGCGAGAATAACTATCCGAGTGAACTCTCGGGCGGCCAGAAACAGCGTGTGGGTATTGCACGCGCCTTGTCAAATGAACCGCAGGTGCTGCTGTGTGATGAAGCAACGAGTGCGCTGGATCCGGAAACGACGGATGAAGTACTCGACCTGCTTGTCGATATTACGAGAACAATGAACTTAACAATCGTTTTAATTACGCATGAAATGCATGTTATCAGAAAAATATGCGACCGTGCAGCTGTAATGGAGAACGGTAAAGTCGTTGAAGTTGGTCCGGTTATTGAATTATTCCAGAATCCGCAGTCGAGCGTGACGAAACGTTTCGTCAGAGACGATATTTCGGATGACGACCATACGGTGGCGATGGAAGAAATTAAAGCGGCTTTCCCGACATCGACTATCGTGAAACTGACATTTGTCGGCACACGTACGAAGTCGCCGATTGTATCACAGGTCATCAGGGATTACGGTCTCGATGTGAACATTCTTTCCGGGAATATTAAGCAGACGAACCAGGAATCATATGGTCATCTTTATATAGCATTGGATATTAACCAGGAAACATTGGAAAAGATTACTGCAGAATTTAAAAAGCATGACGTCACGCTGGAGGTTGAGAGCAAATGAATGAATTTCTGACAGCATTTAAAGAAATGTTCGCCTTCGAAAACGTGAAGTGGGATGCAGTACTTGAAGCAACTTACGAAACAGTATATATGACGGTTATTGCAACAGCGTTAGCGTTTGTTATCGGTTTAATTCTCGGCATCATCCTCTTCCTGTCGAATAAAAACAAGAGCGGATTATCAAAACCTGTATACGGGGCCACGTCGTTTATCGTTAACCTGTTCAGAGCGATCCCGTTTATCATTTTAATTATTTTAATTATGCCGTTTACGAAAGCAATTATGGGAACAGTAATGGGTTCAAACGGGGCGCTGCCTGCACTGATCATTGGTGCGGCGCCATTCTTTGCACGTCTCGTTGAAATTGGTCTGAAGGAAATCGATAAAGGTGTGATTGAAGCAGCAGAATCGATGGGTGCGGGGACATGGACGATTATTTGGAAAGTACTTATTCCTGAATCGCTGCCTGCACTGATTTCAGGTATTACAGTGACATCAATTATGCTTGTCGGTTCAACTGCAATTGCCGGTGTTATCGGTGCAGGCGGACTTGGTAACCTTGCATACATGGTCGGTTTTACGCGTAATCAGCCGGATGTCACACTCGTTGCAACTGTAGTAATTCTGGTCATCGTTTTTATCATCCAGATAATTGGGGATACTGCTTCAAAAGCAGTCGATAAACGCTGATCTAACAATAAAAACTATAATGAAAAGAGGCTATTACATGAAGAAGATTTTTGGTATTGTCACTCTGTTTGCACTCGTATTAGTTTTAGCAGCATGCGGTAATGGTTCGGAATCAGAAGAAGGGACAGACGAAAGTGCTGAAGGTGAGCCGGCTGAAATCTCTGTTGCGGCATCACCTGCACCGCACGCAGAAATTCTTGAAAAAGCAGCTGAAATTTTAGCTGAAGAAGATATTACAGTCAACGTGGAAATCGTTAACGACTACACAACGCCTAACAGACTATTAGCTGACGAAGAAGTGGACGCCAACTTTTTCCAGCACACACCATATTTAGACGGTGAAGTAGAATCACACGGTTATGAATTAGCAAGCATCGGCAACGTACATATCGAGCCAATGGCAGTTTACTCAAACGACTATGATTCACTGGAAGACATTCCGGACGGTTCAACAATCTTAGTGTCAAACAACCCGGCTGAAGAAGGACGTTTCCTGTCATTCTTCGTCAATGCAGGATTAATTGAAATCGAAGAAGGCATCGAAATTCAGGATGCAACATTCGACGATATTACAGAAAACCCGCACAACTTTGAATTCGATAACAACACTGCACCTGAACTTCTTGTAAACATGTACGAAAACAACGAAGCACCTGCAGTAATTATTAATGCCAACTTCGCAATCGATGCAGGATTAAATCCTGTTGAAGACTCGATTGTTGTAGAAGAAGGCGACTCACCATACGCTAATCTTGTTGCTGTAAGAGCAGGTGACGAGGAACGTCCGGAACTGCAAAGATTGATTGAAGTACTGCAGTCGGAAGAAATGGTAACATTCATTGAAGAAGAATACGGCGGTACGATTATACCAGCACAATAATATTGATGAAGGCATCCCGAAAGGGGTGTCTTTTTTATTGGGCGATGATAAAAAGATGTTGGAGTACGACGGTGAAGCGGTGTCGTACTGTAAGACCTGATTCCTAGAGACTCAGCTTTAAAATAAGAGGATATCAATAAAGTTTCTAACCACACAAAAAAACGGAACAACCATTATCAGGCCATTCCGCAGTTCACTCTATATAGTCAATACAATCATCAGCATAAAAAGGATAATCAAATATACTAACGAGTATTTTAAATTCACATTTGCCCAAAGCTGTTTATCGTCTGCTTTATAGCCCTTCACTGACAGGACAATCCAGCCCAGTGTTAAGAGCATCGACACGGCAAAGAATATCCAGCCGAATGTGCCAAGTAAAAGGAATGGTACAGGCAAGAGCGCGATGACGTAATACAGGTTCTGTCTGATTGTCGCCTCAACACCGATAACGACAGGGAGCATCGGCACGCCGGCTCTCGTATAATCGGCAAGGCGTTTAATTGCGATCGCCAGCGTATGGGGTATCTGCCATATGATTAATATGTAGAATAATGCAATCGGCACGACGTGAGTGGCAGGGGCAATGACCGCCCAGCCAATCAACGGTGTAAATGCGCCCGAGATACTGCCTATAATCGTGTTGACTGTATATCTTCTCTTGGACCAGAAGGTATATAAGATAACGTAGAAGAACCAGCCCAGGAATGAATAGATGGCTGCTTCAATTGTTGTCAGCATCATCATTGTCATACCGGTAATCGTCGTAACAATCGCGGCAATGAGCACGCCTTTTAATGAAAATGAGCCAGTTACAGTCGGACGGCGCTGTGTGCGATCCATCTTTTTATCAAGATCGTGTTCAAACCAGTTATTGAACATCAATGCACCGGAAATAACCAGTGTACTGCCAAGCATCGTTAAAATGAACAGCAGCCAGTGGTCGGTAAAGTTTTCTCCGTTAAAGTAAAGTGCCAGCCAGTATGCTGTAAATACAGGCAGTACGTTCGCAATGAGCACTTTTCCTTTTAACAGGTATTTTATGTCGGTTAATAATGTTATCAGTTTTGACGAATTGTCGGTTGAAGCGTTTTTTGTATTCAAAAAGATTCCCTCGCAAGTGTTGTAATCGTTTATAGTACATTATACCAGTAGTGACTTATTCGCGAAATGTACGAATAGATAAATTATGTGAACGAAAATGTTTCTGTCAATAAACTACAGGGTATAAATACAATTAACCGGAGGAGGAGAGTTTGAAATGGAGAATAATGAACAGCCTTACAGCAATTTAGTCCATAACGGTTTTGACAAAACACTGGTTATTATTACCTGCGTGCTTATGTTCTTTACCGCAGTTATCGGACCGTTAATTGTCTGGGTGATTAAAAAAGATGATGATCCGGCAACGGAAGCTGCTTTACGCAATTTAGTAAACTTCGGTATTTCGTACACGATTTATTTATTTATTGCAAGTTTAACGACGATAATTCTAATCGGTTATTTACTCACTCCGCTGATTGCCGTCGCATTCTATATATTTATCATCATTGCTATTGTTAAATCATCGGACGGCGAGATTTACAAAGCGCCGTTTACGATTGATTTTATAAAGTAAAACCCCTTTGCCAGGCAGCAAAAGCTGTCTGGTTTTTTATGCAATAAATTGTGCTGAAGCGGCAGTAATGGTAAACTTAATGTAGAATTTTACTCATATATGAACGGGAGGAACTAACATGAATGAATATAACAATTCACCGAATACCGGTTTCGACAGCACACTGGTCTTAGTTTCCTACATTGTGTCTCTTTTTACTGCAGTTGTCGGTCCGCTCTTAATCTGGGCTATTAAAAAAGATGACGATCCGCTGACTGCGGATGCTCTGCGTCACGTTGCAAACTTCGGTTTATCGTATACGATTTATATGTTTGCGGCATGGCTGACATCAATTATTTTAATCGGTCTCGTACTTGGACCTGCAGTAACGATTGCATTTTACGTATTTGCCATCATCGGTATCGTCAAAGCCATCAACGGAGAGGTCTACAAACCGCCGTTTACAATCGACATATTCAAATAAAACAAAAGTAATAATACACTTCTAAATGATAGCGAAATCATTTAGAGGTGTTTTATGTTTTTATGAATAATGTACTTTTACAAGCCGCAACCCTTTAAACTGCGTGCTTTCTAAGGTATAATGTATAGGTGTTGTAAAGAGTCTGGTACTTTGACTATAGATTAGAATTATTATAAACTATAGGAGTATTAGAAAATCTTAAATTTCAATTGGAGGATTAGACATGGCATCTGTTTTAGAAATTAAGAATCTACACGTTGAAATAGACGGTAAAGAAATATTAAAGGGTGTTGATTTAACACTTAAACAGGGTGAAATTCACGCTGTAATGGGACCAAACGGTACTGGTAAGTCTACACTTGCACAGGCTATTATGGGTCACCCGAGCTATGACGTTACAGAAGGTGAAGTTCTTCTTGACGGCGAAAACATTCTTGAAATGGAAGTAGACGAGCGCGCTCAAGCTGGTTTATTCCTTGGTATGCAGTACCCATCAGAAATCTCTGGTGTTACTAACTCTGACTTCCTGCGTTCTGCAATTAATGCGCAGCGTGAAGAAGGCGACGAAATTAACTTAATGCAGTTCATTAAGAAATTAGATAAAAACATGGAATACCTTGAAATGGATCCGGACATGGCTACACGCTACTTAAACGAAGGATTCTCAGGCGGAGAGAAGAAACGTAACGAAATTCTTCAGTTAATGATGCTCGAACCTAAATTCGGTATTTTAGACGAGATTGACTCCGGTCTTGATATTGATGCTTTAAGAGTTGTATCTGAAGGCATCAACAAACTGCGCGGCCAGGAATTCGGTTCTTTAATCATCACTCACTACCAGCGTTTACTTAACTACATCTCACCTGACGTTGTTCACGTAATGATGAGAGGTAAAGTAGTTAAATCAGGCGGTAAAGAACTTGCTGAACGCCTTGAGTCTGAAGGTTACGACTGGATTAAAGAAGAACTTGGCATCGACGACGAAACTGTCGGCTCAGAAGACAAATAAGACGGGAGGATCACTATGGCTACTGAATTAAATGCATTCGAACTGAATAAGGAAGAGATTATTGCCAATGCAAATACTAGAGGCGAATCAGAATTCCTTATCGGTAAAAGAAAAGAAGCAGTAGATAAATTTGATAGTCTTGACATGATTAAACCTGACAAGACTAAGGTAGACAAATGGGACTTCTTTAACGTAACTTCGCCGGTTGTTGAGAGCAGTACTTATAACTCTCTTGATGAACTTCCTGAAGGTGTTAAAGAATTAATTGACCTGGATAACAGTAAAAATATATATGTACAGCACAACAACACACCTGCATACCTTCGTCTTGACGAAGACCTTAAAAGAAAAGGTGTAATTGCTGAAAATATCATTGACGCAGCAGACAATCATCCTGAACTTCTTGAGAAGTACTTTATGACTGAAGGCGTTAAAATTGATGAGAACAAACTGACGGCTTACCACGCTGCGTTATTAAACGGCGGAATCTTCATTTATGTGCCTAAAGACGTTCACATCGAAGACCCGATTCAGATGGTAGTACTTCACGACGACAAAGATGCTTCATTATTCAACCACGTATTGTTAGTAGCAGACGAAGGTTCAGAAGTGACATATGTAGAGAATTACTTCACTAACCTTGAATCATCAACTGAAAAAATTAACATCGTTTCAGAAGTTATCGCGTTAAACAACTCTAAGATTACTTACGGCTCTGTAGATTTCCTGCCGAAAGAAATGACTGGATATGTTAACCGGCGCGGTGTTGCTTCAGATGATGCTAACATCGATTGGGCTCTCGGACTGATGAACGATTCAAACATCATTTACGATAACACGACTTACTTGAACGGAGACCGTTCTGAATCAGATCTTAAGATTGTAACTGTAGGACGCGGTGAAACGAAAGCGAACTTCACAACGCAGATTATCCACTACGGTAAAGATTCAAACGCTCACATCTTAAAACACGGTGTAATGAAAGATAAAGCTACAAGCATTTTTAACGGTATCGGTTATATTAAGCATGGCGCTACAAGAGCAGACGCTCAGCAGGAATCACGTATTCTTATGCTTAGTGAAAAAGCGCGCGGTGATGCGAACCCGATTCTTCTGATTGATGAAGATGACGTTACAGCAGGACACGCAGCATCAGTCGGCCGTGTTGACGATCTGCAGCTCTTCTACTTAATGAGCCGCGGAATCGCGAAAAGAGAAGCAGAACGCCTTGTTATTCACGGCTTCTTAGACCCGGTAGTTAAAGCATTGCCGATCGAGTCTGTAAGAAATCAACTCAAAGAGATTATCGAGCTTAAGGTATTATCTTAAGGAAAGGAGGGCTCTGACGAATGGATATAAAAAAAATCCGTCAGGATTTCCCGATACTTGGCGAACAGGTAAACGGAAAAGACCTCATATATTTAGATACATCAGCAACGAGTCAGACACCATTGAAAGTAATCGAGGCAATGAACGACTATTACAGAGAATATAACTCAAACGTTCACCGCGGTGTGCATACACTCGGAACGAAAGCGACAGATGCATATGAAAAAGCGCGTATGAAAGTACGCAGCTTTATCAATGCGAAACGCTTTGAAGAAATCGTTTATACACGCGGAACTACAGCGGCAATCAACCTGGTTGCGCGCAGTTTCGGTGACCTGGTTATTGAAAGTGGCGACGAAATTGTCGTTAACGAAATGGAACACCATGCAAACATCGTACCTTGGCAGCAGCTTGCTAAACGTAAAGGTGCAGAGCTGGTCTTCATTCCGCTGGAAGAAGACGGCACAATTGCACTGGACAGCGTGAAGGCTGCGATGAGCGACAAAACAAAAATCGTTGCGATTACACACGTATCCAACGTGCTCGGCACTATAAACGATATCAAGTCAATTGCAGAAATCGCCCACGCTCATGATGCATATATTTCTGTCGATGGGGCGCAGGCTGTACCTCATATGGCAGTGGACGTTCAGGATCTTGACGTCGATTTCTATGCGTTCAGCGGACATAAAATGCTCGGACCGACAGGTATCGGTATTTTATACGGCAAAGCTGAGTTACTTGATAAAATGGAGCCGATTGAATACGGTGGAGATATGATTGATTATGTTTATAAAACCGAATCGACATGGACGGACCTGCCTGTGAAGTTTGAAGCAGGTACTCCGATGATTGCCGAAGCTGTCGGTTTGAATGCAGCAATCGATTATATTAACGAACTCGGTATCGACAATATTTATCAGCATGAGAAAGAACTTGTTGCATATGCTTACGACAAAATGTCTGCAATTGAAGGAATTGAAATATACGGTCCCGGCAAAGATGAGCGTGCCGGCCTGATTACTTTCAATCTCAAGGGCGTACATCCTCATGATCTGGCAACTGCGCTGGACTCAGAAGGTATTGCCGTACGCGCCGGACATCACTGCGCACAGCCGCTGATGAAATGGTGCAAGGCATCGTCTACAGCAAGAGCAAGTTTTTATATATACAACACGATCGAAGAGATCGATCAATTTATTGAAAGTCTGGAAAAAACGAAGGAGTTTTTCTCGTATGAATTTTAACAACCTGAATCAGCTGTATCGCTCAGTGATAATGGACCACTACAAAACACCCCGCAACAAAGGCGTTGTTGAAAATGGTTCGATGACAGTTGAAATGAATAACCCGACTTGCGGTGATGAGATTCAGCTCACATTGAACGTTGAAGCGGGCATCATTAAAGATGTTAAGTTTCAAGGAGAAGGCTGCTCAATTTCCATGTCCAGCGCATCTATGATGACAGAAGCTATCATGAATCAGCCCGTAGACAAAGCGTTAGAAATGGCTGCTGAATTTTCGAATATGATGCTTGGTGAGGATTACCATATCTCTGAAGATATGGGAGACATTGAAGCACTGCAGGGAGTAAGCCAATTCCCGGCACGCATTAAATGTGCAACACTCACTTGGAAAGCACTGGAAAAAGGATTCAAAGAATCCGATAAAATATAGTATTGAGGAGCGATCATATATGGTTAAGCAAGCACCCGAAATTGGCGATTACAAATATGGTTTCCACGATAAGGACGTCTCTATTTTCCGTTCTGACAGAGGATTAACTGAAGAAATCGTCCGTGAAATTTCAAATATGAAAGAAGAGCCGCAGTGGATGCTGGACTACCGTCTAAAATCTCTGCAGCACTTCTATGACAGACCAATGCCTTTATGGGGCGGAGATTTAGGAGAATTAGATTTCGACGAAATCACGTACTACGTAAAGCCGTCTGAACAGACTGAACGTTCATGGGATGAAGTACCTGACGAAATTAAACGTACGTTTGATAAATTAGGTATTCCTGAAGCTGAGCAGAAGTATTTAGCAGGGGTTTCAGCTCAATATGAATCTGAAGTTGTTTATCACAACATGGAGAAAGACCTTGAAGATCAAGGTGTTATCTTTAAAGATACTGACTCTGCACTTAGAGAAAATGAAGAGTTATTTAAAGAATATTTCGGAACAGTTGTTCCATTCTCTGATAACAAATTCTCTGCATTAAACTCGGCTGTATGGTCGGGCGGATCATTCATCTATTGCCCGCCGGGAGTTAAACTGGATACACCATTACAGGCGTACTTCCGTATTAACTCTGAAAACATGGGCCAGTTTGAGCGTACTTTAATCATCTGTGATGAAGGTTCAAGCGTACACTATGTTGAAGGTTGTACTGCTCCGACTTATACGACAAACTCACTGCACTCTGCTGTAGTTGAAATTATCGTTAAGCGCGATGCTTACTGCCGTTACACAACAATCCAGAACTGGGCAAACAACGTTTACAACCTGGTTACAAAACGTACTTTCGTTGATGAAAACGGAACTATGGAATGGGTTGACGGAAACATCGGTTCTAAGATTACAATGAAATACCCGTCTATCTTCCTTAAAGGCGAAGGTGCACGCGGTATGACATTATCAATCGCTTTAGCTGGTAAAGGACAATTACAGGATGCCGGTGCGAAAATGATTCACCTTGCGCCAAACACATCTTCTACAATTGTTTCTAAATCAATTGCTAAAGGCGGCGGTAAAGTATCTTACCGCGGTCAGGTTCACTTCGGCAGAAAAGCACACGGTGCACGTTCTAACATCGAATGTGACACGTTAATTATGGATAACGAATCTACTTCAGATACGATTCCATACAACGAAATCTTAAATGATAACATCTCTCTTGAGCACGAAGCGAAAGTTTCGAAAGTTTCAGAAGAACAGTTATTCTATTTAATGAGCCGTGGACTTGGTGAAGAAGAAGCGACAGAAATGATCGTTATGGGCTTCATTGAACCATTCACAAAAGAACTGCCAATGGAATATGCAGTAGAAATGAACCGTTTAATCTCGTTCGAAATGGAAGGATCAATCGGTTAATAGAATTAAATATATTGAGAACCGCCGCATTTATATGTGGCGGTTTTTTGTATATTTCTGTGATTTGATGTATTATTAAAAAAATTCAAATAAAAGGTGTATAAAGTTTTTTACAGGGTATTTGAATAAGTATAATTTCAGGGGTGATTATATTGGGAGAAAGTACAAATGCAAAAGGGAAAAACAGTAAGGACATCAGCCAAAAGTTTCCGCATACATATGCGATACTGCTGTTCATCGTTATTATAGGGGCGGCACTCAGTTACATCATTCCCGCAGGTGAATATGACCGTCAGGAAGTCGATGACAGAGTCGAAGTAGTCAGCGGAAGTTTCCATGATGTTGAACAGAATCCAGTGTCATTTATGGATTTAATCATGGCTATTCCTACGGGATTAAATGAAGCTGCAGATATTATTTTTTACATATTCTTAATTGGGGGAGCATTCGGAGTCATCCGTGCTACCGGAGCGATTGAAGCAATCATTCAAAAAATAATGAATAATGTTAAAAAGAATGAGATGCTGTTGATTCCGGTTATTATGACAGTGTTTTCAATTTTGGGTTTTACGACGGGCATGGCTGAGGAAACAATTATTTTCGTGCCAATCGGTATTATGCTGGCAGTTGCATTAGGGTATGATGCAATGGTCGGAACAGCAATGGTAACGCTGGGGGCAGCTGCCGGATTTATCGGCGGTATGTTTAATCCATTCACAGTCGGTATCGCACACGGCATTGCAGAGCTGCCGATTTTTTCAGGATGGGAGTTCAGAACGGTAGTGTACCTGGCTGTATTAATTTCAGGTATTCTGTTCGTAATGAATTATGCCAAAAAAGTTAAGAAAGATCCGAAACGAAGTCTTGTCTATGAGGAGAATCAGGCTGGTCAGCTTAACTTTACAGAAGGTGAAATGGAACTTAAACCATTAACGAAACGTCATATCGTTATCGTTGTACTGTTTGCAGCAACAATTGCATTTAACGTTTACGGCATTTTTGCACATGGCTGGTTCCTGACAGAACTTGCAGCAAACTTCTTCGCTGTCGGTATTATTATCGGCTTTGTCGGCGGATTGAAACTGAATGCGATATTCGATGCATTTATCGACGGTATGAAGATTGTTGTCTATGGTGCAATTATAGTAGGGTTTGCCAGAGCAATACTTGTTGTTCTTGAGTCGGGTCTGATTATCGATACGATTATTTACAGCATGAGTGCGGTGCTTGATTATATTCCTAATGCACTGACAGCGCTTGGAATGCTTGTTGTACAGGTTATTATTAACTTCTTCATTCCTTCAGGTTCAGGTCAGGCAATGACAACAATGCCTGTTATGGTCCCGATTTCGGATCTGCAGGATATTCCAAGACAGGTGGCAGTACTTGCATTCCAGTACGGTGATGCGATTACTAACGGTATTATACCGACGTCGGCATCGCTGATGGGTGTGCTTGCAGTAGCAGGTATCCCCTACATTAAATGGGTGAAATTTGTCTGGAAATTAATTATTATCTGGTTAATTATTGCTTCAATTGCATTAGTCATTGCAACGTTGATTAACTTACAATAAAAAAACATGGATGGGCAGTTTGCGCTGCTCATCTTTTTTGCAAATATTAAGACTGATTATTCTGACATTAAGAGTACATTCTACGTACAGGTTAATCCCGGTGTTGCACATATCTTCACGTTTATCGGCGGACCAATGTTTCTTCTTGCTATTATCCTTTTCGGTATGAATCTCTTTTTAAATTTAAAAGATGAAGACGTTAAAAAATATAAGGGGGGTATGTAATATTTGTATCATCTAACCCCTGGGACTTATAATAAAGGTAACCACTTAAAAAGGCAGGGAGATAAATGGATAACATACAGGTATTTTATGACATCGCTTTAACGCCGGATGAGTATCGTGAAAAACTTAC
>DAIPYL010000038.1:0-4253 GCA_036782755.1 Jeotgalicoccus sp.
AAATTAAAGATTCGTAAATGTTACGTCTGATCTGTGCACTTGCCGAGTCATTCGAACCGTGCGGATCTACTGTTACCATATCTTCAGACATACCGATATTAATCGTTCCGCCCGAACCTTCATCTGTACTTTCTTCCCCGGCTGCAGCTTCGTCTACATTTTCATCACTTGAACATGCAGCCAGTACCAGTGCTACAGTGAGTAAAAGAAAATACTTAAATCCTCTTTTTACCATTTTTGTTAACCTCCAAAATATTTTGATAATTTGAATTATATAGAAAATAATGAATTTATGCAATATAATAATTCGATTTCGTATAAAGTTAAAAATTAAAGCGAAAATTTGCATAAAAATACCCTTTAACTGCATTAAGCAATTAAAGGGTATTTCCATCTTATTTAAATCTTACATTATCTAAATGTATTCTGCCTGTCGGATCAATTTCCACATCAGATAATGATGCATCGTTGTAACCGACTGCATACTGTGAATGATTTAAAAATGCCGAAGGCGCTTCTTCAGCTAAAATCTTTTCAACTTCTGTATAGATTTCCTGACGTTTCGCTTCATCCGCTTCTGCACGGCCTGCATCTAATAATTCATCCACTTCAGGATTATCATAGAATACACGGTTTCCTGCTGCTCCATGATTTTTGGAATGGAACAGTGCATACAGACCGTAATCAGCATCAGCTGTTACCGTCGTCCAGCCAAGCATAAACATATCATGATTGCCATTTGCAAGCGTGTCGTAATACGCACCAAGGTCAAATTGTTCTATTTCAACATTGATGTTCAGCTTTGCCAGTTCATTCTGGATATATACTGCTGTATCGATTACCTGCTGATCATCGTATACCCACAATTTCGAATCAAACCCGTCTGCCAGTTCTGTTTCAGATAAAAGTTTTTTCGCTTTTTCAATATCGTAACTCTGTCCTTCCAGTTCTTCGGAATACCCCCAGACGTCGGGAGCTAATGGCCCCTTAGCTGTAATACCCATTCCGTCATAAACACCTTCAACAATTTCTTCACGGTTAATTGCATATGAAATAGCCTGTCTGACTTTAATATCATCGAAGGGCTCTTTATTCATATTAAAACCAAGGTAAGCCATGCGTACAGAATCCTTCACTGCCATTGCCGTATCCGGACCGTTTTCAAGACGCTCGACACTCGATGAGTCAATATCAGCCGCGATTTGTACACCGCCTGTTTCCAGTTCTGCAATACGTGCACTTGTTTCAGGAATCACTCTGAACGTTACATTTTCAAAATAGCGGTCGCCGCCTTTAAAGTCTTCGAACTTTTCTAATGTTACCGATTCACCCGGCGAACGTGAGACAAATTTCAGATGGTTTGTTCCGTTCGGTTCATTACCGATTACAGAAGCAAGGTGTTCGCTGATTTCTTCTTTTACTGTGTCATACTCTTCCCCGCCAGCTTCACGGAGTTCATAATACTCTTCCAGCGTTACATCACTGCCTGCCGCTTCAAGTGCCGCTGCATAATCACTATCGATAAGTTCTTTAGGCATAATTCCTGCTGTACTGTGAGCTAAGTGGCTTGCAAGCGGTGCAAATGGAATTGATGTATGAATATTGATTTCGTAATCATTAACTACTTCAATCTCATCGATCATTTCGTACAGAAACAGTACCGGTGAACCCAATGCTTCATCTCTCACACGGTCAAATGTTGCCACGACATCTTCTGCTGTGAAGTCTTCACCGTTATGGAAAGTCGTATCTTCACGCAGTTTAAAATTCCATGTCTTCTCGTCAACCTGTTCAAACTCTTCAGCCAGTCCCGGCTGCAGTTCCATGTTTACATCCTGATTTAAAAGTCTTTCATAAATGTTCGATCTTACCTGACTTGAGTGAGCATCGTTTGAACCATGCAAATCAAGTGACACAACATCCGACAGCATTCCTACCGTAATATCACCGGTTTTCTCACTGTCTGCACCTGCCTCACCTTCCGGGTCCGTGTTGTCATCGCTTGAACATCCTGCAATTACAAATAGTACTGCGAGCATAAATACAGATATAAGTTTTTTACTTATCATTAATATCTCTCCTTTGACGTGCTGTTAATTAAAAATGCCCTTTAACCAAGAATCAATTAAAGGACATTTTTATTGTTAGTATTATTTAAATCTTACATCTTTAAAGTGAAGCCCGCCTGCCGGATCCACTTCAATACCGCTTACTGCCGATTCGTTATAACCTGCAGCAAACTGTGCGTGGAACAGGTACGCTGACGGTGAATCTTCTACAAGAATGTTTTCAATGTCAGTGTAGATCTGCTGACGTGCATCTTCGTCTACTTCTGCGCGTCCTGCATCTAATAATTCATCCACTTCAGGGTTGTCGTAGAACACACGGTTACCTGCGGCACCCTGGTTCTTAGAGTGGAATAATGCATACAGACCGTAGTCCGCGTCACCTGTTACAGTTGTCCATCCAAGGATGAACATTTCGTGGTTGCCGTTAGCAAGTGTTTCCAAGTACGCGCCCCACTCAAACTGCTCAATCTCAACGTTGATGTTAAGTTCTGCAAGTTCACTTTGAATGTACACAGCTGTATCGATAATCTGCTGGTCATCGTTTACCCAGATAGTAGTATCGAAACCGTCTGCCACATCTGTTTCAGCTAAAATTTCTTTAGCTTTTTCAATATCGTATGCTTGTCCTTCAAGGTCTTCAGAGTATCCCCATACGTCCGGAGCTAACGGTCCTTTAGCCGGCATACCCATATCATCATATACACCCGCTACAATTTCTTCACGGTCTATTGCGTAAGAAATTGCCTGACGGACTTTCTCGTCGTTGAATGGCTCTTTGTTAATGTTAAATCCAAGATATGACATACGTACTGAATCCGCTGCAGTTACTGCAGTATCCGCGCCGTTTTCAACACGTTCCATGTTAGATGAATCCACATCAGTTGCAACCTGGATTCCGCCTGTTTCAAGTTCTGCCATACGTGCACCGTTTTCAGGAATTACTTTGAAAGTAACCTGATTAAAGTAACGGTCGCCGCCCTGGAAATCTTCAAATTTCTCTAAGACAACTGAGTCACCTGCACTGCGTGATACGAATTTAAGGTGGTTCGTTCCGTTTGGCTCATTTGCCACCACAGTACCTAAATGCTCACTGATTTCTTCTTTAACGCTGTCATATTCGTCCCCGCCTGCGTCACGCAGCTCATAGTACTCTTCAAGGGTAACGTCGCTTTCTGCAGCATCTAATGCCGCCTGATAGTCTGCGTCAATTGTAGCTTTTGAAATAATTCCGCCCGTGTTATGAGCCAGGTGACTCGCTAACGGTGCAAATGGAATCGATGTATGAATATTAATTTCGTAATCACTTACAACTTCGATTTCCTCAATCATTTCGAATAAGAAAAGTACCGGTGAAGCCATTGCCTCATCTTGTACGCGATCAAATGTTGCAACTACGTCTTCCGCAGTGAAATCTTCACCGTTATGGAAAGTCGTACCTTCACGAAGCTTAAAATTCCATGTTGTTTCATCAACTTGTTCGTATTCAGTAGCGAGACCCGGTGATAATGACATATCCACGTCCTGGAATACTAAAGTCTCATATATGTTTGCTCGTACTTGGCGTGATGCAGAGTCGTTCGATCCATGAGGATCCGTCGTTACCATTTCCGTCATTGTTCCAATTGTTAAATCCCCGGTTTTTTCACTGTTAGCAGCTTCATCGCCGCTTGCTTCTTCATCGGCATTCTCATCGCTTGAACATGCTGCTGCGACAAGTAAGAAAGCGATTACAAGAAGCGCTAAAAAATTTTTGTTTTTCATTGATGCTTTACCCCCTTTGTTTGATAAATGTATTATATCCATGCCAATAACAAAATTGCAATAATTTTCTAAAATTTAAATAAATATAAAAAACACGCACTTATGAAAAGTGCGTGCTCTCTTAAATATTTACTTCTTTTTGTCTTTTTTAGCTTGTTCTGATGATTTATTCATCATACTCAGCATTTGATTAATTTTCTTCTGGGAAGGTTTTTGTCCCATCTGCATCATCATAATTCTGAGCATGTCTTCATTAATAGGAGGGTTCTTCTCCAAGTAATCCATCATATATTTTCTAGAGATCCAAAATCCTAATGCGAAACCACCAATGAGGGCTACGATTACAATTAGTATCCATATCCAAGTCGCCAAAATGCTCACCTCTTTTCCGTGTAAACCACTATTTAGTTTACATTAACGGGC
>DAIPYL010000038.1:4353-14991 GCA_036782755.1 Jeotgalicoccus sp.
ACGTTCAGATTTGGAATTGCTCGGAGACCTGCAAGCTGTTCAACAGGCTCATGCGTCGGTCCGTCTTCACCAACTGCGATTGAATCGTGTGTGAATACGTAAGTAACCGGTAATTTCATCAATGCGCTCAGACGTACTGCAGGCTTCAGGTAGTCACTGAATACGAAGAAGGTTCCAGCATACGGATAAACGCCGCCGTGTGCAGCCATACCGTTAATTGCAGCTGCCATCGCAAATTCTCTTACACCGAACCAGATGTTGCGTCCGCCGTAGTTGTCTTTTGCGTAATCAGATTCTTCTTTAACGTTGGTTTTGTTACTTCCTGCAAGGTCAGCCGCACCGCCGAAAAATGTCGGAACTGTTTTCGATAATTCCTGAATCATATCTCCGGAGTTGCCGCGCGTCGCTTTTTTAGTTCCTGCTTCGTAAACAGGGAGGTTTTTAGCGTAGTCTTCAGAAAGTTCACGGTTAACTGCAGATGTGAAGTCGTTATACTTCGCTTCATCAGCAGCTTTGAATGATTCGAGCATTTCGTTCCACGCTGTTTCAGCTTTTTCACCGCGTGCAGTTAACGTTTCTTCGAAACGTGTGTAAACTGATTCGTGCACATCGAAAGTCTTCAGGTGGTCAAGACCGTATGCTTCATAAGCACCCTGGCGTTCTTCCTCACCAAGTGGTGAACCGTGTGAATCTGATTTACCTGACTTGGTAGGTGCACCGTATCCGATAACTGTTTTCACTTCGATAAGTGTTGGTTTATCGCTTTGTTTTGCATTTGTAATCGCTGTATCGATAGCATCCAGATCGTTGCCGTCTTCAACTCGCAGGTAGTTCCAGTTATAAGCCTTAAAGCGTCCTGCAACATCTTCAGAGAAACTCTTATCAAGATCTCCGTCGAGTGAAATATCATTTGAATCATAAAGTACAATCAGCTTGTTCAGACCTAAGTGTCCAGCAAGCGAAGCAGCTTCGTGGGAAATACCTTCCATAAGGTCCCCGTCAGAAGCAAGTACATAAGTATAGTGGTCAACGACTTTGTGATTATCTGTATTGAATACAGAGTTCAGGTGTGTTTCAGCCATTGCCATACCGACGCTCATTGCAAAGCCCTGTCCAAGCGGGCCGGTAGTAACTTCTACGCCGTCTGTATGTTTAAACTCAGGGTGACCCGGAGTTTTAGATTCGTACTGTCTGAATTCCTTTAAGTCATCCATTTCCAAAATACCTGAAAGATGTAAAAGGCTGTAAATTAACATCGAACCGTGTCCCGCACTCAGTACGAAACGGTCTCTGTTAAACCAGTCAACATTTTTCGGGTTAAAGTTTAAATGTTTCTGCCACAATACGTACGCCATTGGTGCAGCACCCATAGGCAGTCCCGGGTGACCCGAGTTTGCTTTTTCAATTGCATCAATACTTAAAGAACGGATCGTATTGACCGCTAATAAGTCAGTCTTATCAAATGACATTTACTCTCGACTCCTTTAAATTCTCTACATTATTGTTTTTTGTTGCGTAATGCCTTAACTTTGTCAGGGGTTACATCTTTACCTTCCGGATCAATAACTTTAGTGTTTTTAATCTGGTTCTTAAATGAATTTCTAAAGTTGGATAAATATTCTTCTCTCAACCCGGTAAGCTCTTTAAGTTCCGTTTCAGATATTTTATCTTCACGTTTTAACTTAGCAAGCTGGTTGAGACGTTTTAATTTTTGATCGTCTAACATGGACTCCACCCTTTCCAATATAATTTACCATAAAAAAGGTGCGGAAACCAAACGGTCCCGCACTTTAATAGACAATATATACACTTATTAGTTAATTTCTGCTTGAAACGTCATAATTGACCCAGTTTGCGAGCATTCCGCTGCTGATAAAACCTGTTGCTGCACCATTTTCTTCCAGTGTTTCATTCTCTGTTTCCTCCGGCTCATTAACAGCTGAAGCCGATACTGTACTGTTCGCTTTCTGTTCGTCTGATTTTTCATCCGTATTTTCTGAAAATGCAGTTTCTTCATAAGAATGTACGTTCTCCCCATAATCGGGTTCAACCATATTAAAACTATATAAAAGCCCGAAGCTTAGCATTACCGCGAATAATCCTGTGAACGTTTTGAAATCTTTCATTGTCATTATTAAGCACTCCTTAGAACAAATGTTTGTAATAACAATATAACAGAACACTTGTTCGCAGTCAACGAAATACGAACAAATGTTTGTAAGTGGATGTACTATATGATAAAATTTAATTAATATAAGGCTGGAGGTAACAATATGAAAGATTTAACAGACAGACAAAAAGATATTTTTCAATATATAAAACGCAGCGTAAATGATAAAGGCTATCCGCCAAGTGTTCGTGAGATTGGAAATGCCGTCGGACTTCAGTCGAGTTCAACAGTGCATGGCCACCTTGCAAAACTTGAAACTAAAGGCTACATCAGACGCGATCCGACAAAACCGCGCGCAATTGAAATCGTCCAGGCATCGGATGATAATGCATCACCTGTTATTCATGTACCAGTACTTGGTAAAGTTACAGCAGGCCTGCCAATTACAGCCGTGGAAAACATTGAAGAGTACTTCCCTCTTCCCGAACACTTTACGGCAAATCATAACAGTGAAATTTTCCTGTTAAATGTTGTTGGTGACAGTATGATTGATGCCGGTATTCACGACGGCGACAGAGTCATTGTCCGCAAACAAAACATTGCACACAACGGTGAAATCATCGTTGCAATGACTGAAGACGACGAAGCAACCGTTAAACGTTTCTATAAAGAAAAAGGCTATTACCGCCTGCAGCCTGAAAATACTACGATGGAACCTATTTACCTTGATAATGTCATCGTTCTCGGTAAAGTCGTCGGGCTGTTCAGAGAGTTTATTTAAATAATAGTTTATAAGACCGCCCGGGGCTGAGTGCCCCGGGCGGTTTTTGTCTTGATGCGCAAGCTCTCATTGGGACCTAAAAACTTTTTCTTCTCAATGAATACTCACTGTTGAGATAATTAATCTTTTTCTTCTCAATGTGCGCTGTTCATTGGGATGATGCATTCTTATTGTCTCAACGTAAACTGCACAATGAGATGTTTAACCTTATTTGTCTCAATGAACAGGGTTAGGCACTTCCCCAACCAAAACAAAAACACCCGGATTCCACAAATCCGGGTGATCACTCAATTATTTCTGTATATAATTCTCCGTGTAATACGGTATATTGTCACGGTTGTACTCGATACCCACACCGATGGAGTTGAACTGATCATTCAGCACATTCACACGGTGCGACGGCGAGTTCATTAAACTGTGGTGTGCAAATATCGGCGATGTATGTCCTGTCGCAATATTTTCTCCTGCCAGTCTGAAGTCAACAGAGCCGTTCAGCAGTCTGTCTTTCAGTGTTCCGCCGTCCGGCGAATCGTGATCAAAGTAATTATTTTCTGCCATATCATAGCTGTGATAGTATGCGACTTCGTCCGCAGCGGGATCCCGTTCTAGTGCCGAATAACCGTACTCCGCGCGTGTTGCATTAACTAAATTGTAGTGCATCAGTTCATTATCTTCCTTCGGCGGATTATTATAAAGGTCATTGATTTCAATGACTTCATCTTTATTAATAATCAGCATGCCGTTCGCTTTATAGTTTTCATGTATGTCGTAAAAGAAATATGCATAATGGCTGCCGACATCGAACACATCGTATTCTTCGTGATCAACTTTCAGCCGCTTCCACTGCTTCCGTATATATTCAATCGGTTCACCGTATATTTCACGCACATTTTCACGGTTCATACCGTCGATACTCATCTTGCCGAATGACACCTCATTAGAGTTCGTATATCCACCGGTGATTATGCCGTCCCGGACAAGCAGCATATGAAACGCGCCGGGCTGATTCATAATAACAAAGTCGCCCTCGTATTCAGAGCTGATCACCTGCTGATTGTCAGCTCTGAATGACGCACCCAGCGAATAATCAATATTAGTTTCCTGAGCCCCGTGCACCTGTTCGATTTTCGTCGTATCATAACTCGGGATAACGTTTTGTTCAAGCCAGTGATTAAAATAGTCTTCGGTCAGACCGTCCTTAAAATCGTAGGATTGTATGGCCGGTACGATTAAAAACAATGATGCATATAAAATTAACAGTGCCGTAATTCGCCGTGCCATATTATTCCTCCATTAAATGCTGACGTATAAATTATCAATCAGTCGTGCTTTTTCAAACTGCACTGCAATAAATATGATAACATCCTGTTCGATATTATCAACGGACTTGAGACTGTCCGCTGCGTAAATCGCCAAATCATCCACTTTGCCGCTCGTCCGCTGTTCAATATGAAGTTTGATAAACGACATCACCTGATTTGTATTTACATTACCATCCGCAATCTGTTCAGCTGCGTTTGTTAACGCCGCATGGATTTCAGCAGCTTCTTCATACTCAGACTCACTTAAATTCACGTTCCGCGAACTTTTTGCAAGGCCGCTCTCTTCACGTTTTGTCGGTACGCCGATAATTTTAACCGGCACGTTAAAGTTTTCAACGTACCGTTCGATAATCATCAGCTGCTGGCGGTCTTTCTGACCAAACACAGCAAAGTCCGGCTGTATAATGTTGAACAGCTTGCTGACAACAGTAATGACACCTTCAAAGTGACCTGGACGTTTTACTCCGTCCAGTATGCTTGCCATCGTTTTAATGCCGAGGGTGAATTCCATTTCATCCGGATACATTTCACTCACTGCAGGGTGGAACACAATATCCACTCCGTGTCTTTCACAGATATTTAAATCGCGCTCAAGATCGCGCGGATAGCTGTCATAATCCTCTTCCGGTCCAAACTGCAGCGGGTTGACGAAAATGCTGACTGCTACGATATCAGCATGCTGTTTCGCTTCTTCTATAAGCGCCGCATGCCCTTCATGCAGATAGCCCATCGTCGGCACAAGCGCAATTTTTTTATCACGCTGAGCTTTTATAAGCGCTCTGACTTCTTTAATATCCGAAGTATGTTCCATTTACTCATACACCCGTTTCTTATACGTCGTTTCCTCGGTCGGGAACAGTCTGCTCTTCACTTCGTTGCGGTAATTCGTTAATCCTTCACGCGCCACTGAGTTCAGGTCTGCATAAGGTTTAACAAACTTCGGCAGACGGTCGCTGCCGTACTGCAGAAGGTCGTGATACACAAGTACCTGGCCGTCTGTATGAATTCCTGCACCGATACCGATTGTCGGAATATTTACCGTTTCGGTTACTTTCTTCGCCAGGTCCATCGGAATCGCCTCAAGCACCATCATCGAAGCACCAGCTGCTTCAAGCGCTTTCGCATCTTCGATCAGTTTTTCTGCCTGCTCAGCATCTCCCGCCTGCATTTTGAATCCTGTAATTCCGAAGTGCTGCGGTGTTAATCCTAAATGTCCGCACACAGGAACGCCCGCTTTAACCAGCCCTTCGATTACATCGAAAGAATCGGCGCCCTCCATTTTAATCATATTCGCATCACTGTTCTGATACAGTCTGATGCCGTTTTTAATTCCTTCATTCACGTCCGCGTGGTGTGAACCGAAAGGCATATCGACAACGATAAACGTATTACCCGCTCCGCGTCTTGCCGCTTTCGCATGGTGAATCATATCGTCCAGTGTCACCTGAACCGGCGATTCATATCCGAGTACTACCATTCCAAGTGAATCTCCCACTAAAATGATATCTGTCTCCGCCTGTTCTGCAAGTTTTGCAGAAGGATAATCATACGCTGTTACCATCACTATTCTGTCATTGTTTTTCATGCTGATTAAATCTGCTGTCGACTTCATAGTTTCCCTACTTTCTGAAATTAGATATAATTATTTTACCACAAATATGAGAAAAAATAACGGAGTGACATTATGAAAATTGGTATTATCGGTGCAGGTGCAGTCGGCAGCATTATCGCCCGCGAGTTCTCTTCATTGCCGGAAGATAAAGTTCAGCTGACATTAATGGCAAGGTCCGCACGGGACGGTTTTACAATACTGGAGAGCGGTATTAAAACATATCATGAAATTAAAGTTCATGATATAAACGGAATAACGGAACAATTCGATATATTATTTATCGCGACGAAGACGCCTGCACTAAGTATGCTGGAAAATAAAATACAGCAAATTACGCACAAGAATTCTGAAATTATTTATGCACTGAACGGCATGGGCTACGATGATGTTTTCGAACAGGGAATTCCCGGTGTGGTCTATATCAGCGGACAGCAGCATGACGATTATATCGAGCACTTCGTCAACCAGAAGATTATTCTTCCTGAAAGAAAGTACAGGTATATCGATAAATTGATTGAGCTGATTGAACAGAATCCGGCAGTAAATTTTGAACTGCTGAAAACTGCTGAATTTAATAAAATGCGATACGAGAAACTGCTGATTAATGTCGGCATCAACTCGATGACTGCTCTCGCTAAAAATACTTCAAAAATCTTTGAGGATGAGCGCACGGTTCAATTAACACGCCGGCTGCTTGACGAATCCGTTGCGGTTGTGAACAAGTACAATGCAGACAACGTAACTATTGATGACGGTTTTACCGGCTATGCAATGGATATGTACTTCAGCTATCCGCGCGATATGGGAACGAGTATGTACTACGATGTGATGGCAAACCGGCAGACGGAATTCAGACACATTCAGCAGTTTATTCATGAGATGAAAAAAGGACATAATATTGAAACCCCCGTACTCGATATCGTTGTCACACTGCTTAACGCATATGAAAAACAGTAAACAAAAAAAGGGCAGCCGTAAATGGCTGTCCTTTTTATCTTATTTTGCTTTCTTTTTCGGTCTGAAATAAAAGAACCAGATTAAAAATGCAATAGAAAGAGCCGCGATAGCTGCGTATGCAATATTGGAGTAAACATCCATCACTGCAACAATATCTCCCCAATTCTCTCCGACTGATGCACCTAAATTAACAAGTACCGTATTCCATATAAACGTACCAATTGTTGTCAGCACGAGGAATTTCGGCATACTCATTTTACTCATGCCGGCAGGTATTGAAATCAAACTTCTGATTAATGGAATGAAGCGGCAGAAAAATACCGTCCACGGTCCGTATTTATTAAACCAGCTGTAAGATTTATCGACATCATCTGTCGTCACCCGGAGCCAGCTGCCGTATTTCACAACGATCCGCTTCATACGTTCCGCTCCAAGGATACTCCCGATGTAATACAGCACTACCGCGCCGCCGGCAGAACCGAGTGTTGACGCAATAATAACGCCTGTAATAGTCATATCAGTCCCTGCGGTCATAAAACCGCCGAACGTTAATATTACTTCCGACGGAATCGGAGGAAAAATATTTTCCACTGCTATTAAAACGATAATTGCGGCATAACCAAACTGGTTAATGACTTCTTCTAAAAAATTCTGCATGCTTCATCTGTCCTTTAATAAAACTAACACTTACGTTCCGCAATATGTTTTAAAGTCGGGGTCAACATCATCTTCGCCCGGTGCATCGATATATTTTCCGCCGAGCTTATCATTAAACGGTTTCGACACCGCTTTTAACAGCTGCTTCAATTCCCCGTAGTCTCCTTCAAGCGCCAGATTCAATGATTTCTGCACAAGATGATTACGAGGAATGAAGCTTGGATTCGCCGCATTCATCGCAATATTAATCTCATCCTTTTTAGCAGTCTGTGCTTTCTTTCTCGCCTGATATTTCTCAAACCAGTTTATAAATTCACTGTCGTTAAACATCGGCAGTTTATCGTAATTAGTCAGATAAAGATCCCGGAAAGTTCTGGTGTAATCCGCTTCATATTTAAACATAAATCCGAGAAGCTCATCGACGAGTTCCACATCGTATTTCTCCTCGTAATCAAGGTCAAGAATACCAAGTTTGTTTCCCATTAATGAAATATATTTTCGGTTATAGTACTGTGGATACTTGTCGAGAATCTTTTGTGCCAGATTCACCGCTTCGTTCTCAGAGCTGTCAAACAGCGGACATAACGATTCACCCAGCTTGCCTAAATCCCACTGGCCGATCGGCGGCTGATTTTTATAACGGTAGCGTCCCCCGGTATCAATCGAGCTGAAATACGTATCCGGATTGTATACATCGATAAACGCACATGGACCGTAATCAATCGTCTCACCTGAAATAGTTATATTGTCCGTATTCATCACACCGTGAATAAAGCCGACACTCTGCCACTGTGCAATCAGTTCAGCCTGTTTACGCACAACGTGATCGTAAAAAAGCAGATACTTTTTATCTTCTGACAGCGGAGCAAGATACGGATAATGGCGTTCAATCGCAAAATCCGCGAGTTCTTTTAAGTCCTCTTTCGTCTGGCGTACAGCATACTCGAAAGTACCGACACGGATATGTGAACTCGCAATGCGTGTCAGGATACCGCTCGGCGTCGTTGTCTGACGTGTCAGCTGTTCTCCCGTATCGACAACAGCCAGTGCGCGAGTTGTCGCAATACCGATATTTGCCATGTACTCGCTGATAATATATTCACGCAGCATCGAATCAATCGGTGCACGTCCGTCACCCTGCCGTGAGTATTTCGTCGCACCTGAGCCCTTCAGGACAACATCATACTTTTGTTCATCTGTGTTATGCTCACCTAAGAGGACGTTGCGTCCGTCACCAAGCATGTTGAGTGTTCCGAACTGATGTCCCATGTAAGCTTGTGCAATCGGTTCTGCTGATTCCGGCAGCCTGTTGCCGCTGAAAAACTCAGCATCGTCTTCAAGTGCATGCTCATCCAGTTCAAGCAGTCTTGCCAGATGGTTATTAAAAAGAACAACTTTCGGCGCTTCCGACTCTTCCGGTTCATAAGGCGACCAGAATGTCCGCGGCAGCGATTTATAATCATGTGTAAAATTAAAACCTTTATACATTAAAATTTCTCCTTCCAAAAGACAACGCTCAAATCCAATCTATAGTAACTGAGTATACTATATACAGAAATTCTTGCATAACAGAATACACCACCCGCTGAAGTTTTAAAAAATTTTGTTAACTATTCAGAAAAGAGGGTATAATCTTTAACATACAGAAATAGGAGTTGGAAATATGTCAAAAGGTAACAAAAGGGCTTCCTGGAAATATGCCTTTGCCTATACCGGTATCGTAGTTGGTGCGGGTTTTGCAACAGGACAGGAAGTACTGCAGTTTTTCGCAAGTCACGGTTTAATCAGTATCGCAGGTGTTATTTTAACAGGCCTGATTATTATGTTTATCGGCCGCCAGGCAGCTAAACTGGGATACTCAACACACGCTGAATCCCACGTCCTTCCGTTAAATACACTGTTCGGTAAAAAGTTCGGTCTGGTCGTGGATATTATTCTCGCATTCTTCTTATATGGTCTGGCAATTGTCATGATCGCAGGAAGCGGTGCAACATTTAACGAAGGTTTCGGCATTCACCCGCAAATTGGTGCGGTAATACTGATTATCCTTGCATTTATTACATTATTAATGGATTTCGATAAAATCGTCTCCATAATAGGTATTATTACGCCGGTACTGGTTATTGCACTATTCCTCATTGCCGGATATAACATATTGAATCCTATGATTCCGTTGTCCGAAGTTAATCAGTATAACGATCCTTCATGGACACCGACAAGCAGCTGGTGGTTTGACGCTATTACTTATGCAGGCTTTACGCTTGCAACAGCATTCAGCTTTTTATCGATTATGGGGTCCGAATCAGCTCGTCAGTCAATTGTAAGACGCGGTGCTGTTTACGGCGGACTGTTAATAATGATACTTATGCTGCTGATTACATTTGGTGTACTGTCAATCCTTCCGACCGCATACGATGTCGCACTGCCGACGATGCAGATGGCATCAAATGTTGCACCTTGGCTCGGCACAGCATACTCGGTCATTATTATATTGTTAATTTATAACTCTATCGTCGGCTTTTTATTCCCGTTTCTGGCAAGATTTACTAAACCGAGAACGAAGAACTATAAGATTCTGTTAGTTATTTCACTTGTTGCCGGTTATTTCGGAACATATGTCGGCTTTGTTGAACTGGTTAACATCATCTATCCGTTATTCGGATATGTCGGTTTAATTATCGGCCTTATGCTGACACTCCGCTGGGGATTCCTGAAATTGAAAACCCGCAGACTTGCAGAAAAACTTTCAAATAATAACGAAGATTAGAACTATGCCCTGCTTATTACTTAATTGTAATCTGCAGGGTATTTTCTTATGTCATTTTATTTTGGATGTTTATATTTTTTCTGGATGGTTTATATATAAGTTATGTAAACAACAAACAGGATAGGAATTTATGTCACAAGATAAAAACCGTGCCCCATGGCGCATAGGCTTTGCGTATGCCGGTATTATCGTCGGTGCAGGATTCTCAACAGGACAGGAAGTATTACAATTTTTCGCCAGTCACCGAATGATTAGTATTCCAGGAATTTCGTGGCGGCACTGTTTTTAATTTTCGTCGGCCGGCAGGCTGTAAAACTCGGATTACGCCTGGATAGTTAACAAGAATACTAAGAAGAAACTGCTTTAGTATATGATAAACCCCGTCCGCTTGATTGTGGATGGGGTTTTGGGTGGATTATACAACTTGTAGGA
>DAIPYL010000039.1:0-1547 GCA_036782755.1 Jeotgalicoccus sp.
CAGATTTCAGATACTTCATGGGAATTTAAACTCCGTGAAGGAATTAAATTCCATGACGGCAGCGACTTCAATGCAGAAGTGGTAAAAGCAAACCTTGACCGCGTACGCGACGAAGAAGTGGCATCACCGCTGTCATTCCTGTTTACGGAAATCTCGGACGTTGAAATTATTGACGACTATACGGTTCAAATACATACAAACGAACCATTTGCAGCACTGCCTGCTCACCTGGCACATCCAGGTGGCCATATGATCAGTAAAGAAGTAATTGATAAAGATTACGCTCAAATGGAAGAAGGCGGAAATCCGCTGACTGAAGTTAACCGTACACCAATCGGAACAGGGTTCTTTAAATTTGAAGATATTACTGAAGGTGAACAGATTACACTAGTACGTAACGAAGAATACTGGGGCGAACCGGCAAAACCTGAATCAATCGTATTCAGAGCTGTTCCGGAAGACCAGTCGCGTATTGCTGAATTAACTTCAGGTACAGCAGATATTATTTACCCGATGGACCCTAACGACGTTGAACAGGTAGATGCAAATGAAGGCAGCGAAGTTCAGCAGCGTCCAAGTGCGAATATGACATATCTGGGATTCAACACTGAAAAAGAACCATTCAACGATGAAAATGTCCGTCTTGCAATCGCATCAGCAATTGATAAAAATGCGATTATCGAAAACATTTTAGTTGGTATTCATGAAAAAGCAGAAACACCGTTAAATCCTACAGTATACGGCTACAGTGAAGACCTTGAGCCAATTGAGTATGACCTTGAGCAGGCGAAAGAATATATGGCAGCAAGTGATTATCCTGACGGCTTCAGCGCAGAAGTTGTACTGAACTCAAGAACACACCAGGATGTTGCAACTTACATGCAGGAAGTATTATCTGAAATTGGTGTAGACCTTGAAATATCACTGATGGAAGCAGGCGCATATCAGGAATATACAGCGAACGGCGATCATGAAATGTTCATGGGCGGCTGGGGAACTGTAACACTTGATGCGGACTACGGATTATATCCAATGTTCCACTCTGACAACGTTGGTGCACCAGGGAACAGAACGAGATATTCAAACCCTGAAGTCGATGAATTACTCGACAGCGCACGTGTTGAAATGGATGAGGAAACACGTCTTCAAATGTACGAAGACGCACAGCAGATCATTATTGATGAGCAGCCTTTAATTCCTATATTCCATACGAAATTATTAACGGGAATCAACTCTGATTTAGACGGTTACTTCCAGTACCCGAGCAGTTTCCCTTACCTAAAGAACTTAGAGTAAGATAAATAAAAAATCCGTCGGCTGATTCCAGCCGATGGATTTTTTAATGTAAATCGATTTTGAAATGTACACCTGTTTCTGCAGGCACCACAGTAAATGAACCGTTATGAAATTTGACCGCATCTTTAATAACAGAAAACCCGATGCCGTGGCTGTCTTTATTATCTTTGGAAGTGGGGCCGGAATTAAAATAGATACTGCGGTAACCCCTGATTGTGATTAAAGCAATTGGAGGTTTAATTTGTGTGCTG
>DAIPYL010000039.1:1647-14637 GCA_036782755.1 Jeotgalicoccus sp.
GACAGTAACTTGCCGTCGTATCCCAGTCCGCATTTAAGCACGACGTGTAATCCTGTACTTCTTGACAAAAAAATACAAAAAATCACTCTCAATACATAGAAATTTCACACATTTCAGCTGTTTTATGCTACTATTTATTTACTTATTACTTTATTTCCGAAGTAATATAAAAAGGATGATAATTTATGAAGAAGTTACTATTAACTGGCTACGAACCGTTTTTAAAATTTAAAACAAATCCGACACAGTCTGCCGTGGAAAGTTTAGAAGGCAAAGTAATCGGAGATTATAAAATTATCGGCAAGGTTTATCCTGTAGCGTTTAAAGAAATAAATGCATTAATTGAGCAGGATATCGAAGAGATTGAGCCTGATGCTATTGTCTCTTTAGGGCTCGCAAGCGGTATTTCAAGTATTCATCTTGAACGTATCGCGATTAATACTATCGACGGACGTGAGGATAATACCGGTTTTAAACCGAATGGTGAGAAGATTCATGAGAATGGTGCTGATGGTATATTTTCAACACTGCCGTTAAAGCAGCTTGAGTCAGCATTATTGGAAGAGAATATTCCGGTAAGTATTTCAAATTCAGCGGGTACTTATTTATGCAACAATTTAATGTACAGCGGACTGTATTATCTGCAGCAGAAAGAACTGGATATTCCGGCAGGTTTTGTCCATGTTCCGCCGAGCCATGAAATCGGTATTGCACAGCGTGTGCCAAGCTGGCCTCAGGAAGATATCACCCGCGCAGTTCATATTATTATTGAAAACCTGCAGTCAAATTAGGAGGACATTATGGAGTTAGTAAAAGTTAGCAATTACGAAGAAATGAGCAAGAAAGCATCGGATATTTTATTTGATGTAATTAAAGAGCAGGAAAAGCCTGTCATCGGTCTCGCAACAGGTTCAACGCCTGAAGGAACTTATCAGGAACTTATTAAAAAATTAAACAGCAGCGATATTGATCAGAACAATATCACTACATTTAATCTGGATGAGTATGTCGGACTCGATAAATATCACGAACAGAGCTATTCATACTACATGCACCAGAATTTCTTTAATCACGTATCAATTCCACAAGAGAACATCCATTTATTAAATGGTAAAGCTGAATTTGCTGAAACTGAGGTGGAAGCTTATGAAGAGGCAATTGATGAAGCGGGTCTTGATGTGCAGTTACTAGGTATCGGCCGCAATGGTCATATCGCATTTAACGAACCTGGAACTTCTTTTGATTCAGTGACACATATCGTAGATTTAACACCGGAAACAATTGAAGATAATTCACGTTTCTTCGACGATCTTGGCGACGTACCTTCAAGGGCATTCACAATGGGCTTAAAGTCTATTATGAAAGCTGAAAAGATTGTTATTCTTATTTACGGTGAAAACAAAAGAGAAGCACTTGAAGCGCTCTTAAGCGGTGAAGTAACGGAAGAGAATCCGGCGTCTATTTTGAACAACCATAAAGACGTAACTATCATTGCAGACGCTGCTGCGATTGGTGAATAAATTTAAATTATGAGATAATACTTCTAATACATATGTGTTAGGAGTATTTTTATGAATGAATATAAACAAAAGATAATATATACTGGGGCCATGCTCGTTATATTTTTAATTATCGCGAATACTATGGTCGAAGTGAACTGGTTCCTGCAGATAGTCGCAGTAATTTTTGCAGGGTATTATATTCTATACAGTGTAAAATCACTGAGAGATGAACAGAAAGATAAGAATTAAAATAACGGCACTGAATTCTAAAATTAGATTTCAGTGCCGTTTTATGCATTTTCAGCTGTATTCATAAATTAAACTTCTTCTTTCGCTGCTTCTTCTATTTGTTTTTTGATTCGCTGCGGAATCATTACAACTTCTGTTTTTAAGTTTTTAGGACGGTAAGTGATATCGATGCATTTATGGAAAAAATCAAGGTGTTTAGTATCGATGCATTTCTCAGTTTCCGAATTGGAATCACCGTCATCTGCCTGAATAGAATACCAGTAAAGATAATCGCGATTACCCATCGTGTCTCTCATGATTGTTTCAACAAACATTTTCTCGCCGTCAAGTGTAAGGAGGGCATCGTTCATATGTTCATTCAGAAATTCCATCCATTGATCGACAAGTTCTTCTTTACCTTTTTTCACCCTAAATCTTGTTAACTCTACTTGCATATTCAGGACTCCTTTGTTTTTCGTCTACATCATGATACAACATTATAATGCTTTGTCAATGAGTATTTCACATTCTTTTTTTGGGATAAAATAAATACATATTTTAGAAATATAAAGAAATTTATTTTTAAATAATTTAATGCACAAAAATACATTTCAAAAGAAATAATCCCCTTCATCTGATTAATGAAGGGGATGTTTATGCATCGTCTATTTTTTTATGCGTTTAATGTTTTTCATAATGCCGCTTTCTGTAGACAGCACGCTTCTCTTATAGACGAAACCTGCGAGCGCGAGAGTGATGATAATCGTCACAACCATAATTAGGATACCAATAAGCATTGGTGAGTGTCCTGTATCGTTAACGAGCAGGCGGAGCGGCATGACAAATGGTGTGAAGAACGGGAAATAACTCGTGATTGTTACAGCAATGTGATCTGCGAACGACATTCCGCCAAGTGCTATAAAGTACCCGATCATGCTGAGCATTGTGACCGGCATAAGTCCCTGCTGAAGATCTTCCATTCTGCTTATAAATGAACCGAGCATCGCTGCCACGGACAGATAGAGCACCAGTCCGAGAATGACATAAATAATGCAGTAAACTACAATTTTTAATGTCTGTTCATTTGTTTCAAGACCAAACTGGTCGAGAAGAGCAGATGTATCTGAAAAGTAGAATGCAACCAGACCGCCTGCTGTTATTAACAGTACCTGAAGCACGCTGACAGATATCATAGCGAATACTTTTGCCATTAAGTGCTGTGTCGGACGGATACTTGAAACAATCATTTCGATAACACGGGATGATTTCTCATTCGCAATTTCCGTCGCAATCTGACTCGCATAGTTCAGAATGATAATAAACATCAGAATGACCGAGAAATAGAAAATAATCATATTCAGTACATTCATATCATCGGAATCAGCCGCTTCAAAGTCGCCTGAATTATCATCTGCAGCAACTAAAAATTCCACGGGGACTTCCGCGTACATCTGTGCAATTTCTTCCTCGCTGAGATTTAGCGTCTGAAGCACGTACGAACGGTTAGTTTCATTTAATGCAAGCTTTATACTTTCTTCCCGGGATGCTGACAGGTCTTCATCCATCCGCATTTCAGCTCTGAGCGGTTCGGTATTTACGACCTCGAGCACCGCAGAGCCGTCTTCTTCAACGATTTCAATCGTCTCGTCATAAGATTGAAGCGTCGGTTCAAAGACTGACATGAATGATTCGTCCGCTTTCACTTCAAGCATTAACGTTTCATCTTCAGAGTCGAACAGGTCAATAATTTTATCGAGGTTAAACGCGATAAACATCCCTGCAATAATAATCAGCGTCGTAATTAAAAATGATTTTGCCTTGAGCTTTGACAGAAACGTCAGTTTAAATGTCGTCATAAATTTACTCATAGTCACGGCCTACTTTCGCGATGAAGATATCATTTAATGACGGCTCGTTAACCTGGAACTTCTTAAAGAACCCAATAGCCGTAATGCGGTTATAAATATCCTCAGCATATTTTTCTTCGGCGATTTTAATGACTGACTTATTTCTGACCTGTTTCATTTCAAGAACACCGGGCATATCTTTAATGAATGAGACATCGTGTTCTCCTTCAATAATGACCTCTTTCTGGCCGAAGTCTCTTTTAATCTGATCGATGTTGCCGCTGACAATCTGTCTGCCGCGGTCGAGGATACACAGTTCTTCGCACAATTCTTCAACGTGTTCCATGCGGTGGGTACTGAATATAATAGTAGAACCCTGTGCATTTAAATCTTTTACAGCATCTTTCAGCATCTCGACATTAATCGGATCCAGTCCGCTGAACGGTTCGTCCAGAATAATCAGCTCGGGATTATGTATGATTGAGGCAATCAGCTGGATTTTCTGCTGGTTTCCTTTGGACAGCTTTTCGATTTTCTTATACTTATTCTCGGTAACTTTAAAACGGTCAAGCCAGTAGTCCAGTGCCTTATTCGCTTCTTTCTTCGACATGCCTTTCAGTTCAGCTAAATAAAGCACCTGTTCCGATACTTTTAATTTAGGATGAAGACCGCGCTCTTCCGGCAGATAGCCGATTTTATCAGTCATATGATAACCGATTGCTTCCCCGTTGTATAAAATGGAACCCGAAGTCGGCGTGAGGAGTTTTAAAATCATGCGGAATGTCGTTGTCTTTCCGGCACCGTTGCCGCCGAGGAAGCCGTACATACTGCCTTTTGGCACATTGATGCTGATTGAATCCACTGCTGTCTGTTCACCGAACACTTTTGTGATGTCTGTAATTTCCAGAGCCATAATATTCCCCCTTACCTTTATTAAATTAATTTTACCATAATGCTTAAATACATAAAAATCGTTATAATGAAAGATGGATTTACGAGAGGGGCTTGAATTTGAGTAATAATGAAGAGAAAGTATCATTCAAAAATTTTATCAGCTTAATAAAACGGACCAATGTTAAAAAAGGATTATTCTTTACAGGTGTACTTTTAACGCTGATTGGTACTGCAGGTTCACTGATAGTGCCGCTGTTGACACAAATGTTTATCGACGGCTTTAATACGGACTTAATTACAGCACCGCTGCTCGTCTTAATTATCGGAGTATTTTTACTCAGTGCGGTCGTTGACGGTATTTCATATTATATACTCGCAAAAATCGGGCAGACGGTCGTCAGAAGCCTGCGGGAAATTGTCTGGGACAAATTCCTTAAGCTTCCTGTCAGCTACTTTGATAAAACGAAAAGCGGCGAGTCAGTCAGCCGTGTTGTTAATGATACGAGCATTATCCAGAATCTGATTACGAGTCACTTCCCGCAACTGATCAGCGGGGTGCTGAGCGTTGCCGGGTCAGTTGTAATACTGTTCTTCCTCGATTGGAAACTGACACTGATTATGTTCGTGTCGCTGCCGGTGTCGATTGCGGTTATTATCCCGCTCGGCAGCCGTATGCGCAAAGTGTCCAGGAAACTGCAGGATGAAACAGCGGCGTTCACAGGATCCATTCAGGAAACACTGAGTGAAATCCGTCTGATGAAATCATTTAATGCAGAGCGTTATGAACAGCAAAAAGGACGTCAGGGCATTAGTCAGCTCTATAAGTACGGGATGAAGGAAGCAGCGATTAACGCACTGCTGTCACCGGTTATGTCTACGATTATGATGTTCGTCATTATACTCGTCATTGGTTACGGCGGCTTGAGAGTAGCCGACGGCACAATGACAATCGGTACGCTTGTTGCATTTTTACTGTACTTGTTCCAGATTATTATGCCGATGACGATGTTTGCAATGTTCTTTACCGAATACAATAAAGCGCTTGGTGCTACCGGACGGATTATGGGCATACTGGAAATGGATGACGAGAAGTCAGGAAATATTGAACACACGGAGCTGGCATACAAAACGCTCGAGTTTAATAATGTCACTTTCGGTTATGGTAAAACACCGGTACTTGAAAATATTTCATTCAGTGCGAATAATAATCAGAAAATCGCATTTGTCGGTCCAAGCGGGAGCGGCAAATCCACAATTTTCTCACTGATTGAACGTTATTATTCAGTATGGAGCGGTGAGATTTCAGCCGACGGTATTAACATCGACAGTATTCCGCTTAGTGAATACAGAAGCGGTATCGGCTACGTTGCACAGGAAAGTGCGATTGTATCAGGAACTATTAAAGAAAATATAACGTACGGTTTAGAGGCAAATGAGTATACAGATGCGGATATAGCACGCGCAGTGGAGCAGTCGTATACAGCAGAGTTCATTAATGAACTGCCTGAAGGTATTGATACGGAAGTCGGGGAACGCGGTGTGAAATTATCCGGCGGTCAGCGCCAGCGTATCGGTATTGCACGTGCATTTTTACGCAATCCGAAAATTTTAATGCTGGATGAAGCGACAGCCAGCCTCGACTCGCAGTCGGAAAAATATGTCGGTGAAGCATTAAATGAACTCATGAGCGGCAGAACTGTACTTGTTATCGCACATCGTTTGTCGACAATAGTGAATTCAGATAAGATATACTTTATCGACAGCGGACAGTTAACAGGTGAAGGCACCCATGAAGAACTGATGGCTTCGCATGATTTATACAGAGCATTTACAGAACAGCAATTTGGAGAAGATTAGAGGCAGTATATTATATGGGTATATTATTTGAAGCATTTCAGCCGGTAATTCCGATATTCGTTATGATTTTTATGGTGATTACAGTCATTACGCTGATGATTAATGTCAAACACGGATACCAGCTGGATTCAATTTCCAAGAAAATTAAATATTTATCGGTGATCGGCCTGACGATGAGTCTCGTCGGCATCTTTCTCGTAACGATGATGCCGACGTCAAACGACAGTGACATCGTCGAGCTGAGACCATTTGCAGGTATTAAAGACATGTGGTATTTTGCTACGACTGAAGCACTGATTAACAGTGTACTGATGAATATCGTCCTGTTTATTCCAGCGGCATTTTTTCTGTACATCATTATCAGAAAAGAACTGCTGACGACAATTTTATGTCTTCTGATGTCGGTGTTTATCGAAACAATGCAGTACCTGCTGCCAATCGGAAGAATTACGAGCGTTGATGATATTATTCTAAATTCTTTCGGCGGGATTGCCGGTACTTTACTTGGGGTAATATTTATAAAGTTCAAAGATGTTTATTATGTCCTCTTTAGTGGTAAATAGATATACAACATATAAAAAAGGGGATGTTGTCTATGTACAACAAATTAAAACACATTGAGGGTGTTAATTTACTGCCTAAAGAAGTAGTCGGACCGGCACTTGTAGGATCAGTGGAGTACTTTAATGGGGAAAAAAGTACATACCACGGATCATTAGTTGCGACAACACACAGATTATTCATGAATCTCGAAGACCGCGATTTAGTATGCGTAGAAGAAATCAGCTTCGATAACATTACACGGGTTACAGTTGAAGAACTGCTGATGGTGGGGCATATTCTTCACATCTGGCAGGATGACAAGCTTCTCATCAGTGTTAAAAGTATATCGGAAGGGAAACTCGATAAGTTTCTCGAATTCTATTATAAATACAAAGCACAGTACACTGCAGATACTGCAGAAAAAGAAGCGCTTGCTTAAAGAAGAAAAAGCCGGGTACCCCCCGGCTTTTTTTATGTGTATAATGACGGTATCAATAGTGAAGGTGACGCCATGAAATTAAAAATTATAATGCTCCTGACAGCTGCACTTATACTGACAGGCTGTTCGAGCTTTAGAGAAATTGATGTATCAGACGATGGAGAAACAAGACGTATTACAACAGAAGATACGAGTGAAATTGATGTTCCGGCAGAACCGGAAAACATCGTACTCTTTCGTTCGATTGATGCCGGCAATGCTGCTTTACTGGGCTTTGATGTAAGCGGTGTCAATGCGGGCCTGGAAAATAACAGTACAATTGAAGACGCATTCGGTGCCGATGTGACGTATCTTGAACCGGGCGATATTGATTCACTCAAAGAAATCAATCCGGATTTAATTGTTACATATTCACCGGACGAGTATTTTGAAGAATATCAGGAGATTGCACCTGCAATCAGAATAACTTATTCATCGGGAATCATGAGCCCCTTCAGTCCGCGCGCATATTTGACGCAGCTGTATTATTTAGGAGTTATCTTAAATAAAGAAGAAGAAGCAAACAGAATCGGTGACGAGTGGGAAGCAGAGACAACAGTGCTGAAACGTGAACTGAATGAACAGGCCGGCGACAAACAGGCGCTGGTCGCAGTGGAACATGAAGAAGGCTATCTTTTGTATAATGAATATATGAGTTACGGAACAGAAGCTGTTTACGATGTCCTCGGATTCCAGATGGACGGCAATGCTAAAAGCGATCTCGAAGAAAACTTATTCGATGTAAAACAGCCGGAAGATTTCGGTGAGTTTGCAGCGGACTTTATGTTTGTAAGTGTGGAGAACCCGGATGATCAGGCACTGCAGCAGCAGTTTGCAAAAACGCTCGGCATACCGGCAGATCACGTTATTTTATTAAACAAAGATGATTATATTACGAATGATTTAATATCTGTCAGAAAACAGACGGAGCATATTGTCGAAAAAATAAATAAAGCGGGTGAGTAAAGTGTCAGTCATTTATCCGGAAGAACTTGGATTGTATTTTAATCAGGAGAAATTTAAAGAGATTTATTCTCAGACTTTAAAAGGCTATCAGGACGTCATGCCGTTCGACCAGTTTAAAAAAGAAGCGTCACAGTTTCATGAGGGCACCGGTGATTTTAAACTGTTTAAGCAGAATCAGCTTGAACCGGGAGTGCAGCGCTTCAGCTATGTCGACTATCAGACGATGCGCATGATTACCGCAGCATTTTCAATCGAGCGTGATATAGTGGGGCTGCAGTTCGGCAGTTTTGAGAAATTTGAAACCGATGAAATTTATACCAAAAAAGAATATGTGCTGCCGTTTCGAACAGAATGGTTTGTGTTGTGGGGCGGTGACAACAGCTTTTGGAACTATCATTATCCGCATTCATCCCAGCGTTATGCCTACGATTTTATCGTTAAAAAAGAAGGAAGACCGTATGACGGAGACGGGCATCTTCTGACGGATCATTACAGTTACGGTGAAGCGGTGACTGCGCCCGGTGCCGGAACGGTCGTAAAAGTTTATGACGATATTGCTGATAATGCCCCATTTTCGATGAATATGGAAGAACCGCAGGGGAATGCGATTGTAATTAAACATGCTGAGAATGAATATTCGCTGCTGGCACATTTAAGAGCAGGTTCAATATTAGTTGAAGAAGGGGCAGAAGTACGCCCCGGAGATATTATCGCAGAATGCGGCAACAGCGGTGCAAGCGATACACCGCACCTGCATTTTCATGTAATGGATGCACCGGTGCCGGAAAAAGCATTATCGATACGCATCCGTTTTGAAGCGCTGCAGTTTGAGCCAAAACAGGGAGATACTTTACGGGGTGAATAATATGAAAATTATTTTATCGGTATTAATGTTTTTGAACTTATTTTCAGGCTCTGATGACGAGCAGTTCGAAACACACCAGAAAGCATTTAATCATATTGATAAAGGACTGTTCCTTGATAATCTGAGTCAGTATGTGGACAGTTCATTTACTTTTGCCGCAACGGGGGACATTTTGATTCATGACTATTTATATGAAGATGTCCGGACGGAAAACGGCTACGATTTCGAATCGCGTGTTGAAAACGTTGCGCCGTATCTTCAGCAGCAGGATCTGGTCTTTATGAACCAGGAAACGCCGATCGGCGGAGAAGAACTTGGTTTAAGCGGTTATCCGACGTTTAACGCGCCGGAAGAAGTCGCAGATCTGTTGAGTTACTTCGATGCGGATATCGTTAACTTCGCGAATAACCATACGCTTGACCGCAGTGCTGACGGCGTGCTTGCGACAGCTGAAAACTTAACTGAACGCGGCATTGATTATGTCGGAGCAAATATCAGTCAGGAAGATATGGAGCGCGACAGAATATTTAATGTTAACGGAATTGATGTCGGATTTTTAGCATATACATACGGAACGAACGGTATTCCGGTGCCGGAAGGACAGGAATATCTGGTGAATATAATTGATATGCCGAGAATATTATCGGATATTGAAGCATTGAGAGAGAAAGTGGATGTGCTGATTGTCAGCTATCATCAGGGCGTTGAGTACGATGATTTCCCGCGTGAAGAGCACGTGCCTGAATACCGCACGATGGCGGATGCAGGCGCCGACATTATTGTCGGCTCGCACCCGCACACACTGCAGCCGATTGAACATTACGAAAGAGCAGACGGTTCTGAAGCGGTTATTGCATATTCAATGTCGAACTTCTTCAGTGCCCAGCAGTCATTAAATACACGCCTCGGCGGCATTCTCGAAGTGAGTGTTGAACAGTCCGGCGGTGAAACTGATATTGGAGCAGTGCGCTTTATGCCGACTTATGTCGACAGCAATGAGTATGAAGACTTTTATCTTCATCCGCTGGCGGATATGGGGATGGAAGATGTGTACGGGGATGTCGAAGAACATATGACATCGTACAGTGATCAGGTCGACTTTGTGCCTTACCTGGATTAGTCTTCCGGTTCTTCCTTTTTAATAATTGAAATAATCGACGCAGCACCAAGTACGAGCAGCAGAATGATTAATGGAATGTTCCATGATGCACTCAGAAAACTCTGTGCAAAATAGTAAATCGCACCAAGTGCAATAACGATTAATATAATATTTAAACCTTTACTGATTTTAAACATAATAGTCACCTCTAAATGTTTGTTTTCTTTAATTTATAGTATCATAATAGTAACAGAAAAGATTTTGAGGAGAGATTTAAATGAACTATTTAATGAGTGTTCAGGTTTTACCGTACCACCCGGGCGATGCGCAGGTATATTCGCATACGACAGGTGCAATCGAACTGATTGAAAGCAGCGGCTTAACACACTTTGTCGGGCCGCAGGAAACGACAGTTGAAGGCAGCATCGATGAACTGTTTAACCTGGTTAAAAAGATAAATGCCCATCTTGCAAATGAAGGCTGCGAGCATGTAACGACGAATATTAAACTCGTACAGTCGAAAGAAGAAAACAGCATTAAAGACATTTTACAAGATTACTATGAATTTGAAGATGATGAATAGGAAGAGCGAATGCGCTCTTCTTTTTTGTTATAATCAACTTAAGAAAAACGTAAAGTAAGGTGATGTCATGGGAGAGTGTCCGTACTGCAAACATAAATGGACATACAAGGAAAAACTGTTCGGCTACGCTCTGAAACCGCGGACGCGTATTAAATGTCCGGAGTGCAAAGAGTATCTTGAGCCGTCCACATTATCAATAATATATGACTACATCGCGATACTCAGTGTGGCGCTGTTTATCTTTATATTAATTCCGATTATGAGCTGGCCAATTGTGCCGTCTCTGTTAATCAGTTTTATAATGTTTCTTTTGTATTTACTGTTGTTCCAGCCGCTGACGGTGCGCTTTAAACGATATGAGTACAATGTAAAAAATAAACCAGGGGGGAAATAAGATGTTTACTTTTAACAATACTGCAGAGGTGCACTTCGGTGCCGGAGTACTGCAGACGATAGATACAGTGCTTGAAGGGTACGGCTACAAATCATACGTTGTCATTGCTTCAAACTCGCAGGTAAAGAACGGCATTACGGAACTGCTTGAATCAATGCTGCCGGGACAGATTAAAGCAGTTGTGTCGGATATTGAAGAGAACCCGACAGTCGGCAACGTCGATGATATTATTAACGCAGCTGTGGAACACAATGTGGATGCACTGATTGCAGTCGGCGGGGGATCGACGATGGATGCCGCGAAAGCAGCAGCTGCAGCAGCAGTTAAAAATGTTGATGCCAGAACAATTATTCAGGATAAAAATATTACTGACGCGCTGCCCGTCATCGCACTGCCGTCGACGAGCGGTTCAGCATCTGAGGTGACACCGTTCAGCGTAATCAGCGATAAGGAAAAAGGCATTAAGACATCGATCAGCGGCAAAGTACTTTATCCAAAAGTGGCGCTTGTAGATCCGGAACTTACATATACATGCCCGCCGCAGGTAACGGCGATTTCAGGAATTGATGTTATTTGCCATGCACTCGATTCACTTGGTGCGGTTAACAATAACCCGATTTCGGACGGGCTGGCGGTAACTGCACTGCGGCTTGCATTTAACAATCTGGATACAGCTTACCGTGAAGGTGCAAATGCCGAAGCGCGTTCCAATATGGCACTTGCAAGCACGACAGCAGGCCTCGGCTTCAGTCAGACCGCAACGAGCGGATCACACGCGATGAGTTATTATTTAACTTCAGAGTTTGGCATTCCGCATGCAGAAGCGTGCGCATTCAGTCTCGATCAGTGGATTCTTCACAATGCAAAAGTCGATTCAAGACTCGACGAAGCGAGCGTTCAGCTTGGCTTTAAAAACACTGAAGAGTTATCTAAAGAATTAAATGAACTGAAAAAACGTCTCGGTCTCCGCATGACGTTTGAAGAACTTGGCATTGATCGTAAGCATATTCCGGAAATCGCACGCCAGACGAGGGCGGCGGGAAATTATAAAAATAACCTGGCACAATTATCCGAAGATGAAATTATTGAGATGCTCGAAACAAAGTAATAATCCGGAGGGTAAAAAAATGGCTGAAAAACATATAAGAGTCGTCGGTGCAGTAATTGAAGATAATAATAACTTTATCTTATGTGCACAACGTCCTGAAGGTAAAAACCTTGCACTGAAGTGGGAATTTCCCGGGGGTAAAATAGAAGCGGGTGAAACACCCGCAGAAGCGTTAAAACGCGAACTGGTCGAAGAAATGGCTCTCGATATCAGTATCGGTGAAAAGATTACGACAACAGAATACGAGTACGATTTCGGCATTGTCGAACTGACGACATACTATGCTAAAATACTTGCCGGAGAAATCCAGCTGCTGGAACACGTTCAGATGAAGTGGGTTAATCCGCTGGAAATTGAAAAATTAGACTGGGCACCTGCAGATATTCCCGCAATTGAGATTATAAAACAAAAAAGTGGGAATAGAGTAGAGAAGTGTTAATTAAGGGGGAATCATTGTGGATCTTATTAAAGGATTATTAGGATTACTATTTAAAGTGTTGGTGGTCTTATTTGCACTGACTGCTGTTGCAGCAGTTGTACTGGCATTTATACTTAAAAAAGATGTGGATGAAATCCGCGAGTTTACTGAAAATATTAAGTACGACTTATATCGCGGCAAACAGTAA
>DAIPYL010000040.1:0-2573 GCA_036782755.1 Jeotgalicoccus sp.
TCAATATCGGCAGCACGCATATTCGCTTTTATCTGCTCACCTTTTTTCGCACCCGGAATAATTACGTCAAGCGATGGTCGTGTTAAATAAAATGCGAGCACCAGCTGTGCCACGTCTTCATCGTATTTCTTCGCGAGCTCTTTTAATTTTTCTATTTTTTGAAGGTTATCTTTAAACTGGTCCCCCTGATAGAACGGCAGTTTCGCACGCAGATCTTCGAATTCTGTATTCTCGTCATACTTCCCTGCAAGTAACCCTGCCGCCAGCGGGAAGTAAGGAATAAATGTAATTTTATTCGCTGAAGTATAATCCAGCATCTCTTTTTCCGCTTCACGGTTTAACAGATTGTATTCATTCTGTATTACGTCGACATGATTATTCTTGTTCGCTTCAGCCAGCTGTTCGACTGTAAAGTTCGACACGCCGATTGCTTTGATTTTACCTTGTTCTTTCATTTCATAAAGCGCCTCGACCGCTTCATCTTTCGGTGTCTCTTCATCCGGTTTATGAATGTAGAACAAATCGATATATTTAGTCTGAAGTCTGTCCAGCGCATCGTCCACTGCCTGTTTTAAAAACTCCGGCGAGTTATCGATGACCATGTCGCCGTTCTCCAGTTCACGCTGTGCGGCTTTGGTTGCAATGACCACATCTTCTCTTTTATATTCTTTCAGCACCTCGCCGATTAATTCTTCAGAACGTTTCGGACCGTAAATAAATGCCGTATCGAGCATGGTCACACCTGCATCAACAGCATCTCTTACCGTCTGTTTGCCTTCTTCTTCATTAACGTCACCATATAAATTATAACCGCCGACGAAATTTGCGCCGAGAGCGATTGGATGTACTATAATTCCCGATTTGCCGAGTTCAACTAAATCTGTCATTTTCCATACCTCCTGATATTAAACACATTAAATATCTTTCCTTTTCATCAATACGTCAAACATATCGGCGTATTATGCATAAAGCCTTGCAGTAAAGCGCTTTTTTTAGGATACTAGAAGAGAGTGGAAAACTATTTAAGGAGTGTTTTTTAATGAATCAGGAGCAACTTGAAAAAGTAAAACAGGGTAATGGTTTTATTGCCGCACTTGACCAGAGTGGCGGAAGTACACCGAAAGCTTTAAAAGCATATGGTGTTAACGAAGATCAGTACTCTAACGAAGATGAGATGTTCGATCTGGTACATGAAATGCGTTCACGTATCGTAACGTCACCTTCATTCACTTCTGACAAAGTTCTCGGTGCAATTCTTTTCGAACAGACAATGGACCGTGAAGTAGAAGGACAGTACACTGGTGATTATTTAGCTGATAAAGGTATCGTGCCATTCCTGAAAGTCGACAAAGGACTTGCGGACGTGGAAAACGGTGTTCAGCTTATGAAACCTATGCCGGATCTTGAGGATTTATTAGCACGTGCAAACGACCGTCACATCTTCGGTACAAAAATGCGTTCTAACGTTCTTTCTGCAAACAAAGAAGGAATTACTGCAGTTGTTGAACAGCAGTTTGAAGTTGGTAAACAAATCATCGCTGCAGGACTTGTACCGATTATCGAGCCTGAAGTAAGCATCAATGCTGAAGACAAAGAGCAGATCGAAGAAATCCTGAGAGATGCAATCCTGGAAGAATTAAACGGTCTGAGTGAAGATGAGCTTGTAATGCTGAAACTTACAATTCCAACTGTACCTAACCTGTACAAAGAACTTGTTGATCACCCGAACGTGATTCGTGTAGTTGCACTGTCAGGCGGATACACCAGAACTGAAGCAAACAACTTATTAAAACAAAATGATGGTATTATCGCGAGCTTCTCACGTGCACTTTCAAGCGACTTAAACGCAGATCAGTCTGCTGAAGAGTTTGACAGCAAACTAGCTGAAGCAATCGATTCTATCTACGACGCGTCAATAAATAAAAAATAATTAATACTGAAGACAATGGCATGCCATTGTCTTTTTTCTAAGGGGTAATTATTTATGAAAGCACTGCTTAATATCGACTATACTTACGACTTTGTCGCTAAAGACGGGAAGCTGACTGCCGGTGAACCTGCACAAAAATTGCACGACTGCATTGTGAACGTCACACGCGAATTTATTGTTAATGGTGATTATACGATTTTTGCGATTGACGCTCATGAAGAAGACGATAAGTATCACCCTGAAACAAAACTGTTTCCGCCGCATAACATTATCGGCACAAGCGGCCGTGATCTGTACGGAGAACTTGAAACGCTGTATCAGGAAAACAAAGAGAAGAAAAATATTTATTACACAGATAAAACACGCTACTCCGCTTTTGCGGGAACAGACGTCGAACAGCGTTTGAGAGCACGCGGAATTACTGAAATCCATTTAGTCGGCGTATGTACCGATATTTGTATTCTTCATACCGCGATTGATGCATATAACAAAGGCTTTAATATCGTGATTCACAAAGACGGTGTCTCAAGCTTTAACCACGATGCACATGAAGTGGCACTTCAGCACTTTAAAAACTCGCTGGGTGCTGAAATTATATAAATTTACTCGGAGCCGGGACATTTCGTCCCGGCTTTTTTGCTTG
>DAIPYL010000040.1:2673-7554 GCA_036782755.1 Jeotgalicoccus sp.
TTGCGGAGCAAACGCTCTTACTCGGGAATGACAGCTTCTCATTGCGGAGCAAACAGAAAAAACAGGCACTCCCCGAGGAGTGCCCGCCCTTTTTTAAAACGTCGATAATCCAGTTGCTTCCTGTACTCTGTACAGAATTGTTTTCAGCATCGATTCTTCTGCTTCTTCTTCATAGTCCAGCGTGTATTCTGCACCGTCATTTGTCCAAAGTCTGTTGAAGTATCTGGTAATTTCCTCTGCAAATTCGCTGTCGCCCGGTGCCGTAATCAGTACGTTTGTCTCCAGATTATAATCATCGAGATTTCGCCTCGTAAAGTTTGCAGAGCCGCCGTTGAAAATTAATTTATCTCCTGTTTCCAGCATGATAAATTTCGAGTGATACTGTTCCCCGCTCGATTTATACCAGCGGATATTCGCTGGTGTTTCGTAACTCATCAATTCATCGGCTACCGGTCTGTTCGGCACACCATTCTTCTCATTGCCGAATGCATCCTGGTTAATATCAAGTATCATATTCATCTCGACACCGCGGTCGAGTGCCTCTTTAAATGCTTCGATGATATCTCTGTCCGACAGATAAAATAACCCGATACTTAATGTATCATCAGCTTCAGCACTGTTAACCATCTCAAGAATATTGTCTTTAATTTTCTCCTCCGTGATCAGCTGTACAGTGTACAACCCTTCACCGTTTTCAGTTTTCTCAGGAAGTTTATCGGCAAAGTCACTGAATACCCGCGTATTGCCGCCGCTGAAGTTCACTACTGCACGTTCACTTTCCAGCAGATCATAAAGGATATCTCCGCTCAGCTTTATTGCAATGTTCGAGTGGTGCACACTCGCGTCATGCGGATTCGCTGACATTACGAGACCGTTCTTTTCATTGATAATCAGTTTTCTGTGATTGGCTTTAAAGTTCAGCATCGATAAGTAGGAACGGATATTCACTTCCGGCCCCTGCGGTCTTAAAACATTCATCATCCACTGATCTTCAGAGGTCCCGAACCATTGGAAATACGTTCTGTAAAATCCTGAGTACAGCGGACTCGAATCACGGAGTTTTGACAGATCAGTAAATATGACTTCTATGCCTGCTTCCTTCAGCTCATTAATATGAGGCGGCATATATGTATCGTAGAACGTATTAATTCCATCTGTTATAAAAATAATCTCCATATCCGGATTCTCAAGCTTCTTAGCTGTCAGTTTATCCGTTAAATTTTGGGATAATGGCGGGAAATCAAGCGTCTCATGATTGTAGTCATCGTTAAATAAAAACATATCAATAACCAGAAACTCTTGTGCTTCATCAATCATCGTATACACTTCTTCAAAGATTTCCTGTTCCTGTGTAATTCCGCCATCATTATTTTTATATGTAAGGTCGTATAAAAACGCTGCGTCATCTGTCAGATATTCTTCAGACTCGTACGATACACCCGCAGGCACCGGCATAAAGTAACGCACACCGGAAACGGCGAGAGGTATAAGCATTAATGCTGCAAAAATAATCAGAAAAAGATATCGTTTTTTCATTATCCACCTCTGTAATTAATAGTATTAATTTACACTTTTCTCTATTCTATCAAAGAAACATTACGAAAGTGATAAGATATTTTCAGTATAGATGGTATAATATAACTTACGAATTTTAAGGAGTGAAATGTGTGAATATTAATGTATTGTACGAAGATAACCATTTACTCATTGTCGATAAGCCGGTTAACATCCCTGTCCAGGAAGACAGTTCAGAAGATAAAGACTTATTAACTATGTTAAAGGAATATATTAAAGAGAAATACAATAAACCCGGTGCGGTTTATTTAGGGCTGGTACACAGACTGGACCGTCCCGTCGGCGGTGCTGTAGTGTTTGCCAAAACTTCAAAAGCAGCAGCAAGACTGTCAAATGAAGTCAGACTGCAAAACTTTGACCGCCAGTATCACGCTGTAGTCGAGAATCACCTCGACCAGAAAAAGGGTACTTTAACGAACCACTTATTTAAAGACGCGAAGAAAAACATCTCGAAAGTCGTTCATAAAAACCACCGCGGTTCAAAAATGGCCAAACTGGATTATGAAACAGTTGGAGAAAACAGCAGGTATTCACTTGTAAAAGTTAACCTTCATACGGGACGTTCTCACCAGATCCGTGTTCAGCTGTCGCATTTCGGACACCCGCTGTTCGGCGATCAGAAATATAACAAGAATGCTAAAGTCGGTCAGCAGATTGCACTTTACTCAACTTACCTGCGCATTAAACATCCTACGAAAGATGAGTACGTGGAAGTACACTGCAATCCGCCGGAAACATTCCCGTGGAGTGATTTTAATGTGTCTTATTAATTTTAATATCGGTTCGCATGATAAATATAAAATGATTATCGCAGCAAATCGCGATGAATTCTATTCACGCCCCACTGCACCTGTGCATTATTGGGAAGATCATCCGAATATTTTAGGCGGCCGCGATTTAAAAGCACAAGGCACCTGGCTCGCAGTATCAAAATCAGGTAAAATAGGTGCATTGACTAATATCCGCACACCTGAGGAAATGACGGCGGAAGCTAAAAAGTCGCGCGGTGAACTCGTCGTTAACTATCTGCTTTCAAAAAAAAGTCCAAAGGAGTATTTAACTGCTCTGGCAGGTCACAGCAGTGATTATGCCGGATTTAATCTGCTTACAGGCACTCCGGATGAACTTTACTATATGAACAATTACGATAACAAAATCTCACGCGTTACTGACGGTACACACGGTTTATCGAATGAGTACCTCGATACGCCGTGGCCTAAAGTCGTTATCGGAAAAGAACAGCTGGATAAAGTTATATCGGAAGACGACATAGATATCGATGCATTATTCAGCCTGCTCCGTATTGATACGAAAGCAGCAGATGATATTGTGCAGCAGACCGGTGTTGATGCCGGGCTGGAAAAGAAATTATCACCGCTGTTTATCGACATTCCGGATTTTGATTACGGCACACGATGTTCCACTGTCGTGCTTGTCGACCGTCAGAATAATATTACACTGATTGAACGCACGTTTAAAAACGGTGTTGAAACCGGTGAAATAACAGAAACGATATCAGTCAATAAATAAAAAAACAGGTTCGCAAACTCCCTGTCAAAAAAACTAAGGAGAAGACGCAATATGAACATTAGAGACATGGCGATTAACGGTGTCCTGGCGGCAGTTTATGTCGCTCTTACTGTTATCAATCCGATTGGCACAGGAGCTATTCAGTTCAGAATAAGTGAAATGCTCTGTGTCATTCCATTTTTCAACCGCAAATATATCGCAGGTATGATTCTTGGAGTCGGAATCGCAAATATTTTCTCAAGCCTCGGCTTAATCGACGTCATCGTCGGCGTAACTATATCGGTTATCGCTTATTCATTAAGTTACTTTATAAAAAACGTCTGGGTAAATGCATTGCAGTACAGCGTGCTTGCAGGCCTGTTCGTCGGTCTGGCGCTGTATTTAGTACTCGGCCTGCCATACTGGTTCAGTGCAGCAACAGTTGGACTGTCAACGCTGATTACTACATTTATCGGTACGTTTATATTTAAAAAGATCGGCCATAAAATATTGCCGGAATAAAAAATACGCCCCCGCATTAGCGGAGGCGTATTTTTTATATCATAATTATTATTTAAATTCAGGTGGTGTACCTTCAGCATTTCCTGCAATTGCGTCAATCTGAATTAAAGCATCTTCCTGTAAAGCTGAAACGCCGACTACTCTTCTTGCAGGCGTGCCTTCCGGGAAGAATGTTGCGTAAACTTCGTTTACTGCATCCATATCTGCAAGGTCTTTAACGAAGATATTTACTTTAACCATATCTTCCATTACGTGGTCAACGCTTTCGATAACCGCTTTAATGTTAGTTAAAACCTGTTGAGTCTGTTCTTTAATTCCGCCTTCAACTAATTTACCAGTTGCAGGGTCAATTGGCAGCTGAGCTGACAGGTGGTTGTAGTGTGAGAATGCTACAGTTTGTGTAGATAAGCTGTCAACCGGTGCATTTTCTGTGTTGTGTGCTTTGATTACAATACCGTGTCTGTCTTCGATAGCCTGTGGCGGCGTACCGTCTCCGTGTGATACTACTGCTTCGATTTGTACTGAAGCACCCATCTGCAGATCTTCAGCCTGGATTACAGTACGTGCAGGTACATAACCGACAGTTCTTGCGATTGAAGAATCCGGGAAGAATGTTGAGTAAACTTCGTTTACTGCATCCATATCTTTAAGGTCTTTAACGAAAATATTAATTTTAACGATGTCATCAAACGGTACATCGATACCTGCTAAAATAGCTTTAATGTTTTTCAGGCTCTGTACAGTTTCCGCTTTAACTCCACCAGTAACGATTCTGCCTGTTGCAGGATCGATCGGCAGCTGAGCTGTAATGTTGTTGTAGTGTGAGAAAGCAACTGTCTGTGATGATAAATTGCTCACAGGTGCAGCAGATGTGTTGTTTGACAGTTTAATTAAATCTCCTGCCTGCGGTGCGTCTGGAATTGTTCCTTCGCCGTGTGATACAAGTGCTTCCACCTGCACTAAAGCATCCATCGGTAACGCAGCAGCAGCAACTGTTGTGCGTGCAGGTACATACGTCGGGAAGAAAGTTTTGTAAACTTCATCCACAGCGTCAACATCCTGGATATCTTTAACAAAAACAGAAATTCTGACGATGTCGCTCATTACGTGACCAACACTCTCAAGTACCGCTTCAATATTTTTAAAGCTCTGTTCAGCCTGTGCTTTAATTCCGCCTTCAACTAATTTTCCTGTTGCAGGATCTATTGGAAGCTGTGCTGAAAGGTTATTGTAGTGGGAAAAAGCCGCTGATTGTGATGACTGGTCAAATTTCGG
>DAIPYL010000040.1:7654-14632 GCA_036782755.1 Jeotgalicoccus sp.
CTTCCTACAATAATAGAGTTTTAAAAAGGTCTTCCCAAGGTTGGATAACCTTATGAAAGACCTTCTCTTAACACCTATTAAATTCGAAATAGATTAACTATTATTACATCATGCCCGGCATTCCGCCGCCCATGCCGCCCATATCAGGGCCGCCGTTTTCTTCAGGAATGTCTGCAACGACTGCTTCTGTCGTTAAGAACATTGCTGCGACTGAACCTGCATTCTGCAATGCTGAACGTGTCACTTTAGTCGGATCCACGATACCTGCATCAATCATGTTTACCCACTCAGCAGTATCAGCGTTATAACCAATACCCGGCTTCTGATGTTTCAGCTGGGAAACTATTACCGAACCTTCCTGGCCCGCATTTTCAACAATCTGACGTAATGGAGCTTCAAGTGCTTTCAGTACGATGCTGATACCAGTCTTCACATCGCCTTCCGCTTCAAGTTCTGCAACTTTAGAGTACACTTCTACAAGTGCAGTTCCCCCGCCTGCTACAATACCTTCTTCTACTGCAGCACGCGTAGAGTTCAATGCATCTTCGATACGAAGCTTGCGTTCTTTCATTTCAGTTTCTGTTGCTGCACCGACTTTAAGTACTGCAACTCCGCCAGCTAATTTAGCTAAGCGTTCCTGTAATTTTTCTTTATCGAAACTTGAAGTCGTTTCTTCAAGCTGTGCTTTAATCTGATTCACACGTGCTGAGATAGCTTCTTTGTCCCCGGCACCTTCAACGATAGTCGTATCATCTTTAGATACGTGAACTTTGCTCGCGTTACCTAAAAGATCAATTGTTGCATCTTTAAGTTCAAGACCAAGCTCATCAGTAATCACCTGTCCGCCTGTTAATGTCGCAATATCTTCAAGCATTGCTTTACGGCGGTCACCGAAGCCCGGTGCTTTAACTGCGATAACATTAAATGTTCCGCGGATTTTATTTAGTACAAGGTTAGTCATTGCATCGCCGTCAACGTCATCTGCAATAATTAAAATTGGACGTGACTGCTGAACAATCTGCTCTAATAATGGTACAAGATCCTGAATGCTTGAAATCTTTTTATCCGTAATTAATACGTACGGATTGTCGAGTTCAGCAATCATTTTCTCAGAGTCAGTCACCATGTAAGGTGACAGGTAACCGCGGTCAAACTGCATTCCTTCAACCACTTCAAGTTCAGTTTTAAAGCCGCGTGATTCTTCAATCGTAATGACACCGTCATTGCCGACTTTCTCCATAGCTTCTGAAATAAATTCACCGATTTCAGGGTCGTTTGCAGAAATTGCACCAACCTGTGAAATTGATTCTTTATCCTGAACAGGTTTTGAAACTTCCTGCAGTGCTTCAACAGCGCGTTCCACAGCCATGCCGATACCAGTACGTATGCCGACAGGGTTCGCACCGCTCGTTACGTTTTTAAGACCTTCCTGAATCATTGCCTGCGCAAGTACTGTTGCAGTTGTTGTACCGTCACCGGCAATTTCGTTTGTCTGGTTTGCAACTTCCGCTACGAGTTTTGCACCCATGTTTTCATACTTATCTTCAAGTTCGATTTCTTTGGCAATTGTCACACCATCGTTAGTAATTAACGGTGATGAAAATGCTTTATCTAAAACGACGTTACGTCCTTTTGGTCCTAATGTTACCTTTACTGCATTTGCTAACTTATCCACTCCAGCCAGCATTGACTGGCGAGCATCTTCTGAAAATTTTAATTCTTTAGCCATTTTTCTGCCTCCTAATATGAATTATATATAGTTTTTATATTATTCAATTACTGCAAGAATTTCCGATTCCGAGAGAATTAAATATTCATTATCCCCATGCTGTACTTCTGTACCTGCAAATTTAGAATAGACAACTTTGTCGCCTTCTTTAACTTCAAGATCAATTTTTGTGCCATTTTCAAGTATACGGCCAGTTCCAACCGCGACAACTGTACCTTCCTGCGGTTTCTCTTTTGCAGAATCAGTTAAAATGATGCCGCTTTTTGTTGTTTCTTCTGTCTGAGTTAAATCTACAACTACACGATTTCCAATTGGTTTTAACATGGAAATGCCCTCCTTATTAATCTTAAGTTTTATAAAATTAATTGTATGATTTAGCACTCATGATTATCGAGTGCTAACAATAATTATAATAATCAAACTTGGTCAAAAATGCAAGTGATAAGACTAAAATATTTTGGACTTCAGCACTTTTAATGTAAGATAATATTATTGATTATTGGAGGTTTAATCGTGAGACGCGTATACAGTTTATTAATTATCCTAACATTTTTAGCAGTACAGTTTGCACTGCTCCCGGTCGGCTTAATTTTCACAGCCATGGACCCTTCTCTCGGTCCCGGCGAACTCGTTGAAAAACTGATGCCGTATCAGGTCGTTACATTCGCACTTGGTGCAGTTATCGTAATCCTTATCGGCAATCTGCATAAGAATAAAAACAGAATAGAACGCGGGTCCCAATCCGACGGTCTGCTTACAACAGTATGGATTATCGGCGGTGTGTTCCTTGCGTACATGTCACAGATTGCTGCCGGTATTATCAATATATATGTTCTCGGCAATCCGATTGAAAGTCAGAATACGACAGATATTGTCGACATGATTTTCAACTCGCCGTGGATGATTCTTGTCGTTGTATTATTCGGTCCTATTATTGAAGAGTATGTTTTCAGAAGAGCAATATTCGGTGAGATTTACGAACTGATGCCGTCGGGCAGCAGAGCAAAGAAAGTACTCGCCTTCTTAGCAGCAGGACTTGTGAGCGGATTAATATTCGCTGTTGCACATGCTGACTTCACACATATTCTGATTTACTTATCAATGTCTTACGTATTCAGTTTCTTATATGTAATTACGGGACGTCTGTTTGTGCCAATTATGGTTCATATTATTATGAACGGTCTTGTTGTACTGCTGCAGACAGTCTTCGCAGACTTTTTAGAAGAAACGGAACAAATTCAAAATCAGCTGAATGCTGTAATTTCATTGTTTATGTAAAAAAATTCCGGGGAATTATTCCCCGGAATTTTTTGTTTTATTTTAGAATCCGCGTCCTGCACCGCCGCCTCCGCCGGAGCCGCCGCCAAATCCGCCGAATCCTCCGCCGCCGAAGCCGCCGCCTGAACCGCCGCCAAATCCGCCGCCCCCGCCTGGAGGGAAGAATATAACCGGTCCGCCGCTTCTTCTGCGTCTGCCGCCAGAGCCTCCGGAACCGCCGGAGCCACCGCCGCCTGACATCATTTTATAAAGGAAGTACAATACCGTCATAAATATTGCGAGCCTGATTATAATTGCGAAGATGCTGTCATCCTGTCCTGTTTCGGTATCTTCTGCCGGTTCTTCACGGGTAAATTCACCATCTTCATAGCCGTAAGCTGTTAAAGACTCTTCATATAATGCGTTATACAGATTAATCAATGCCGTTTCATAATTTCCGGCGACTAAATCTTCGTATGCCACATTATCAATAATACGCCCGATCTTTGCATCGTTTAAGTATCCTTCAACACCGTAGCCAACCTGCACTTCGATACCGCGGTTATTAAACTCATTATTGTTATCGAGATTCAAAAGAATCACTATACCGTTATCTTTCTCTGCCTTACCGACACCGTATTCTCTCAGTGCACGGAGCGCAAAGTCCTGGCGATGTTCCTGTCCTGTCGAATCCATCGTCATTAAGAGCAGTTCGGCACCCGTACCTTCCTCGAGATGTGTACCCTTGCCGTTAAGTTCATTAATTGCACTGTCACTGAGTACACCTGCATTATCCTGCACAAAATAATGACTTTCATTGAGCGCCGGCAAATCCACTCTTGCTTCTGCAGGCGTACTGAGCAGTAATACACTCAGTACGACAACTGTAAAAGCAAAGATTTTTTGCATTACTCTCCACCGTCTGTATCATCTTGGTTAGTATTAAATTCCACTTCCGGTACATCCTGTGCAGATTCATCCGCTTCGAAATAAGCTTTCTCATCGAAATTAAATATTCCTGCGATAATGTTACCAGGGAATGTTCTTGTGTTGCGGTTATAATCCTGAACTGCTGTGTTGTAGTCCTGACGGGCAACTGCGATACGGTTTTCCGCACCTGCAAGTTCATCTCTTAAACCTGTAAACTGCTCACTCGCCTGCAGATCAGGGTAGTTCTCTGAAATTGCTAACAGACGTGATAAGGCACTTGTCATTTCGTTGTTGGCTTCAGCAAGCTCTTCAACATCACCGCTTGCACCAGCGAGTCTTGAACGCGCATCTGCAATATCAGTAAATATTTCTTCTTCATGAGAAGCGTAGCCCTGCACCGTGCTTACAAGGTTGGGAATTAAATCCCCGCGTCGCTGCAGCTGCGTTTCGATTTGTGATTCTTTCTGGTTAACCTCTTCATCGAGATTTACAAGACTGTTATATCTCGGTACGATCATAATTGCAATAATCACAATTACCGCAATCAGTACACCTATAGGTATAAGAAATTTCTTCATTGTGTGTCCCCTTTTCTTTAAGTAGTAAATTTATGCATAAGCATTGTTCTTATATATTACCCCAATTTCAGCAGATTATTACTATCCACACTATCATATTTGTAACAGACTTTTTATCCCTTATGCTAAAATACGTGTTAAGACCATTAAGGGGGAATTTTATCATGGTAACAAAGTTCGAAGATTTTAAATATGAACGTCCCGATTTAGAAAAATTTGAAGAAACTGTGGATTCGCTGCTTAAGGAATTCCATGCTGCCGATTCTGCAGATGCACAGGTTACTGTAATCGATAAACTGAACGTAGAATTTGACCACCTGGATACGATGGCGAATCTTGCATCAATCCGTTCATCAATCGATACACGCGATAAATTCTATGATGAAGAGCGCAATTTCTTCGATGAAAATGATCCGTCATTCACGGAAATTACGAACCGCTACCGCAAAGCAATTACAACAAGCAAATTCCGCGATGAACTGGAAGCTCGTTTTGGGGAACAGCTTTTCAAACTGTCGGATAATGCTTTAAAAACGTTTGACCCGTCAGTCAAAACATTGCTTCAAAAAGAAAATAAACTGGCAACGCAGTATGACAAATTGCTTGCTTCAGCTGAAATAGAATTCGACGGCAAGAAATTAAATCTGTCGGAATTCACACCTTACACTCAAAACCCTGACCGTACAGTGAGAAAAGATGCGACACTTGCTGTACAGAGTTTTATGGGAGATAACCTTGAAAAAATTGATAATATTTACGATGAGCTTGTAAAAACAAGAAATGAAATCGCAGTAACACTCGGCTACAAAGATTTCGTTGAACTCGGATATATCCGCATGAACCGTATCGACTATGACCGCAAGATGGTTGAGAAGTTCAGAAAACAAGTTGAAGAGTATGTAGTGCCAATTGTTACTGAACTGAAAAAGCGTCAGGCTGATCGTATCGGCCTTGATTCGCTGAAGAGCTATGACGGCAACTTTGAATTTATTACAGGCAACGCAGCGCCGAAAGGCAAAACGAAAGACATTATGCAAAACGGTGCACAGATGTATAAAGAACTGTCGCCTGAAACGGATGAGTTCTACACGTTTATGACTGAGCGCAACCTCTTTGATGTAGAAGCGAAGAAAGGTAAAGAAGGCGGCGGCTACTGCACGATGATTGCAGATTATAAAGCGCCGTTTATCTTCTCAAACTTTAACGGTACCCAGGGTGATGTGGAAGTGCTGACACACGAAGCGGGACATGCATTCCAAACGTATATGTCACGTCATCTGACAGTGCCTGAGTATGCATTCCCAACACTCGAATCAGCGGAAATCCACTCGATGAGCATGGAGTTCTTTACTTATCCGTGGATGGAATTATTCTTTAAAGAAGATACTGATAAATTTAAGTTCTCTCATATGGCGGACTCAATTTCATTTCTGCCATACGGTGTGGCAGTCGATGAATTCCAGCATGTAGTTTATGAAAACCCTGAACTGACACCTGAACAGAGACGTCAGGAATGGAAGAAAATCGAAGCGAAATATTTACCGCACATTGATTACGACGGAATAGAACCGCTTGAAAGCGGCGCATTCTGGCACAGACAGGGTCATATATTCGGCGCGCCGTTCTACTATATCGACTACACACTTGCTCAGGTATGTGCACTGCAGTTCTGGAAACGTGCCAAAGAAGACTTCGACGGCGCATGGGCAGATTATCTGGCACTATGCAAAGTCGGCGGCTCACTGCCGTTCAACTCACTCGTAGAGCTGGCTAAACTGAAATCTCCGTTTGAAGAAGGCTCTCTTGAAACGGTTATTGATGAAGTCCATGCTTACCTGAACTCTATCGACGATAAAAAACTGTAAAAATAAAACACGCCAAACGGCGTGTTTTTTATTTACCTAGTCTCTTGATAATTTCATCTGTGACTTCAGTCATCTTGTACTTGCCGCCTAAATCAGCTGTCTGATAACCATCAGCAGTCACCGCTTCAATTACCTTCAGCAGATGCTCGGCAATGTTTGCTTCACCGTTAAATTCCAGTAACATCTTAGCAGTCCAAATCTGGCCAATCGGGTTGGCAATACCTTTGCCGACAATATCAGGCGCAGATCCGTGTACAGGTTCGAACATTGACGGATATTTACCATTCAGATTTAAGTTGGCAGAAGGCGCTACACCAATACTTCCCATAATTGCTGCACCAACATCCGATAAGATATCTCCGAATAAGTTACTGCCGACAACCACATCAAGCTCCTGCGGGTGTGTAATAAAATAAGCCGCCAGTGCATCGATGTGCTTGGACTCGGATTTAATATTTGGATGCTTCGCTGAAATCTCGTCAAAAATCTCATCCCAGAACGGCATGGCGTGGAATATCCCGTTGGATTTAGTTGCACTTGTTACAAGACCTTTACGCTTCGATGCAAGATCAAACGCAATGTTCATCGCCTGTTTCGTTGCACGTTTAGAGAAGACGTT
>DAIPYL010000041.1:0-14031 GCA_036782755.1 Jeotgalicoccus sp.
ACATCTCCAGGGAAGATAAGATCACTTGAAAGTTTGTTATCAGCTTTTAACTCTGCAACTGATGTGCCGACTTCATTAGCTATTCCCCATAAAGTGTCTCCGCTTGATATCGTGTACTCGTCTGCTGAAACTGCTGTCGCCGCTACACCTGTAATTGCTGTCAATGTTGCTACTGAAACTACTGTCTTTTTCATAAAGTGAATTTCCTCCTGCTAGATAATTTAGTTTTATATTATATGTTTTGAATAAGTATGTTTGCTTTATCAGTTTTTTACCGTTCGTATATCTATTACGACACGATTCAAACTATAGCATAAGGAAACAGGAAATAGTGCATTGTAATATACTTGTAATATAAAAGAAATTTATTAGAAATGTAGGGAACATATCTTTACAATTATAATATTTTTTAATCCTCTCCTCTCTTATATAAGCCGTCACTATCAATAGTAATTTTATTTACTCATATTTTGTATACTATTATTAATAAATATTATTTCAGTTTTACTTCGAAATATAAATGATTATTTCACAAGCTTTATTATTCTTTATACAAAAAAACACGGACAGAATATACGCCCGTGTTTCACCTAATATTTAAATCATTTCTGGTTTGACAGCCACTCAACCAGTGCATCCAGATCTTCCGGATCTTCAACCATGCCGCCCGGCATAACATCTGTTCCTTCAACGATTACTGTACGAATCTGGTCCGCATCGAGTCTCGAGCCGACTTCCTGGAGATTTGGTCCTGATGCACCTTCCAGGTCAGCACCGTGACAGCTGAAGCATGATGTTGCACGGTATACTCTTTCCCCGTCTTCCACCGTTGCCTGGCCGTCACCTGTTACAACAGCTTCTTCAATATTTTCTTCATTTCCGCCGCATGCCCCGAGTAAAAGCACAATACTAAAGCCTGCAGTCAGCAGCATTTTTTTCATTTATTACAGACCTCCAAATATGTTACATACTCCAGCGCAGATATGCATGGATAAACGGTGATAAATGACCATCCATCACTTTATCGGTATTTCCCGATTCGTGATTTGTTCTGTGGTCTTTAACCATAGAGTACGGATGAAAGACATAACTTCTGATCTGACTTCCCCAGCCGATTTCTTTCTGTTCGCCTTTAATATTGTCAATTTCTGCACGCTGTTCTTCGAGCTTCCGCTGATACAGTTTTGCTTTCAGCATCTGCATCGCCTGTTCGCGGTTTTTAATTTGTGAACGTTCATTCTGACACGTGACAACAACACCTGTCGGCAGGTGTGTAATACGCACGGCGGAGTCCGTCGTGTTGACGTGCTGTCCGCCCGCACCGCTTGAGCGGTACGTATCGATTTTAATGTCATCATTATTGATTTCAATTTCAATATCCGTATTTTTAAACTGAGGTGTTACTTCGCATGATGCGAAAGACGTATGACGACGTCCCGACGAGTCAAATGGTGATATTCTCACCAGACGGTGCACACCTTTTTCAGCTTTTAACAAGCCGTATGCATTCGGTCCTTTAACAGATATAGATACACTTTTAACACCGGCTTCATCGCCGCCCTGATAATCCAGCGTCTCGACTTTGAATCCTTCGGATTCGCTGTAGCGCTGATACATGCGGAGCAGCATTTCCGCCCAGTCCTGCGACTCCGTACCGCCTGCACCCGAATGCAGCTCAAGTATCGCATCCAGCTGATCGTGTTCTCCGCTTAACAGCAGGTTCAGTTCATATTCTTCAATGTCTGCTGACGTTTCATTGACGGATTCTTCCAGCAATTCTGCCAGTTCTTCGTCGTATTCTTCACGCAGCAGTTCATGTGATGTTTCAATATCATCCAGTGAAGCGCGCAGTGTATTAAACCCGTCGACGATTTTTTTCAGATGATTATTTGCAGCAATAACTTCCGCTGCTTTGTCGCTGTCATTCCAGAAGTCCGGATCCAGCATCAGTTCTTCATTTTCCTGTATCTGAGTCTCTTTTTCTTCTAAGTCAAAGAGACCCCCTAAAGTCATTTAATTTATCTCTGCTGTTTTGTAAAAAGTTTTTTACTTCGCTTAATTCCATATAATTTCCCCTAACTTATTGTCCGTGACAGTTTTTATATTTTTTACCCGAGCCGCAAGGACACGGATCGTTTCTGCCGACTTTAACCTGACGTTTAACCGGCTGTTTTTTAGCTTTTTGTTTACCGTCGCCTGTCTGCATCTGTTTCTTATCAACAACCTGTTCACGTTTCATTTCCTCATCCGTGCGGACAGTTGTTTTCAGTACGAACTTCGCAGTGTCATCTTCAATGCTCACAAGCATGTTTTCAAACATTTGAATACCTTCGTTCTGGTATTCGCGGAGCGGATTTATCTGACCGTAGGAACGAAGATGAATACCTGTTCTCAGCTGATCCATGCTGTCGATATGCTCAACCCACTTCTGGTCCATCGTGCGGAGCATCATCATACGTTCGAATAAACGCATCTTCTCTGTACCAAGTGTTTCTTCTTTCTCTGCAAGATGGGCTTTGATTTTGTCCATCAGAAGCGTATAGATTTCTTCAGCCTCCCGGCCTCGGATTTCATCCACGCTGATTTCTTCGTCAGACAGATACATATCAGTCAGTGTTTTAACATACTGGTCATAATCGATATCTTCTTCATTATCGAGATCATAAAACTCTACTGTACGCTGTACAGAGCGTTCAATCATATCGTTTAACAGTTCCGATACATCGTCGTGGTCGATAATTTCATCGCGCTCACCGTAAATAATCTCACGCTGTTTGCGGAGTACTTCATCGTATTCAAGCAGTCGTTTACGCGCATCGAAGTTATTACCCTCAACGCGTTTCTGGGAAGATTCCACACCGCGTGAAATCATTTTGCTCGTCAGTTCTTCTTCGCTCATGCCCATGCGTTCCATCATGCTCTGAATTCTTTCAGAACCGAAACGGCGCATTAAGTCATCTTCAAGCGACAGGTAGAAAGTACTTTCCCCAACGTCACCCTGACGTCCGGAACGCCCGCGGAGCTGGTCATCAATACGCCGTGATTCGTGACGTTCCGTACCGATAACAGCAAGACCGCCGAGTTCTTTTACACCTTCGCCGAGCTTAATATCCGTACCGCGTCCGGCCATGTTCGTCGCAATCGTTACCGCGCCTTTTTTACCGGCTTCTTTAATAATTTCCGCTTCACGGCCGTGATTTTTCGCGTTTAACACGTTATGGCGTATGCCGTGTTTTCTGAGCAGATTTGAGATCAGTTCACTCGTTTCAACCGCAACAGTACCAATCAGAATCGGCTGTCCTGCACGGTGGCGTTCTATAACATCTTCAACGACCGCACGCAGTTTAATTTCTTCTGCTGCATAAATTTTATCCGTGTTGTCGATTCTCTGAACCGGCTGGTTGGTCGGAATTTGTGTCACACGCATGTTATATATATTCATGAACTCTTCTTCTTCAGTTTTTGCCGTCCCTGTCATACCCGACAGTTTGTGGAACAGACGGAAGAAGTTCTGGAACGTAATTGATGCCATCGTGCGAGATTCATTTTGAATATCCACGCCTTCTTTTGCTTCGATTGCCTGATGCAGACCGTCTGAGAATCTGCGCCCTTTCATCGTACGCCCTGTAAACTGGTCGACGATTAAAATGCCTTCATCTTCAACAACGTAGTCCACGTCGCGTTCCATTGAGAAGTTTGCTTTTAATGCCTGGTTAATATGGTGCAGCAGACTGACGTGTTTAACGTCGTAAAGGTTATCGATCTTAAACCATTTCTCCGCCTTTTCCATACCCGACTCATTCAGCTGAATATTTCTCGTTTTAATATCGTAAGTGTAGTCCTCTTCTTCCTTCAGCATTTTAGAGAACTGATGCGCCTGTAAATAATATGTTTCGCGTTCTTTGGCTTTGCCTGAAATAATTAACGGTGTACGCGCTTCATCAATTAAAATCGAGTCGACCTCATCAATAACCGTAAAGTTTAAGCCGCGGAGCACGCGGTCCTGTTTATACGTCACCATATTATCTCTTAAATAATCGAACCCAAGTTCGTTATTTGTCGTATACGTAATATCAGCTGCGAATGCTTCGCGTTTTTCTGTGCTGTTTTTCGCATTCAGGTTTAAACCGACAGTCAATCCAAGGAAGTTATATAATACTTCAAGTTCAGCCATCTGAATTTCAGATAAATACTCGTTGACTGTAATAACGTGCACGCCGCGTCCGGTCAGTGCATTTAAATACACCGGCATCGTCGCAGTCAGCGTTTTACCTTCCCCGGTTTTCATCTCTGCGATATCGCCTTTATGAAGTGCGATACCGCCCATTACCTGAACTTCGAAAGGCTCCATGCCGAGCGTGCGTTTTGCCGCTTCACGGACAATCGCAAATGCTTCCGGAAGTATATCATCGAGCATCTTCTCTTCTTTCTTTCTGTCGCCTTCTGCAGTTTTTAACTGCTCTTTAAATTCTGCTGTTTTATTTTTAATATCGTCATCACTTAATTTTTCTATTTCCGGTGCGAGCTCAAGCACTTTCTGCGCCTGTTTACGCAGCGCTTTTAACTCTCTTTTGTTGCCGTCGAACAATTTATCCAAAACACCCATGGATTTTCTCTCCCTCATGAAAAATTACCTGTTTATACATCATTACATTTTACCACCATTATATAGGAAAATAAAATATGTAACATTAAAAAACCCTGAAGGCGGATAAACCGCCGTCAGGGCTTCATGAAATTTCATCATTAATTTGTTTCAATTAAACCGTATTTACCGTCTTTGCGTCGGTAAACAATACTTGTACCGTCAGTTTCTCTATCATTAAAGACAAAGAAGTCATGGCCGAGCATGTTCATCTGCAGTACCGCCTCTTCAGAATCCATCGGTTTTAATGTGAACTCCTTAGAACGGAAAATTGCAATCTCGTCATTGTTTTCATTGTCTTCCTGTGCACCATTTTCAAACGCTGATGCATTGAAGAAATCGGCCTCAGGGTCTTTCTCTCTGAATTTGCGGTTGATCTTAGTTTTATGCTTGCGGATTTGTCTTTCCAGCTTATCGATTACTAAATCGACTGCAGCATAAAGATCATCGTGTCCTTCCTCAGCACGCAGCGTTAAATCTTTCATAGGAATCGTAATTTCAACTTTACCCCGTTTATTATTACGTACCTTGATGTTTACATGTGCATGAGTGTTTGGTACATCGTTGAAGTAACGTTCAAGCTTTGCAATTTTCTCCTCGATATGCTCGCGGATCGCATCTGTTACCTCAATGTTTTCGCCTCTGATTTCAACTCTAATCATGATGAGCCCTCCTTATAAGTACCTCTGTTTCTAACTTCATTATATCAAATGTGCTGCGCTTTTGAAAACGTTAACACATCAATATTCTGAAAATTTAACACTTTTGTCACATCAGCCGCCTGGTGTATCGTAATGCCCGTCGTGTAAATGTCATCGGCTATGAGTAATCTTTTACCCGATAAGTTCATACCTCTAACATTTTCCAGCAAATAAAATGGATTTGTACTGTTCAGCCGCTCCTGCCTCGTCAGTTCCGATTGTCTTTTTACCTTCTTAGTCCCAAGCAAATCCGTGTATTTTACACCCAGTGCATCGAGTACCGCAGATGTCTGATTGTATGTTCGTTCTTTCATGCGGGCTTGTGATACCGGAATCGGCGCGACACAATCGTACTGCTTAAAATTGAATTCGGTTAAGAGTGCAATCACTTCCGACAAAGCATAGTCGCCGACAAACTTATACCGGTGTAAGAGCAGTTTCATTTCCTCATTGTAATCCGTCACCGTATACATTTTATTAATGGCAGGATAAAGGTCATTCAGCACCTTGCAGTCCCGGCATATATCCACCGCGGTCATCACGAGCTGATGACACCTGCCGCACCGGTCACCGGGATATTTGAACATAAGCGCCTTGCGGCAGAACGAACACAGCGGCACATCTTTTTTAAACAGTGAAATCAGCGTCGGCTCTTCATTAATTCCATTGTGGCAGTATAAACATCTCACAAGACCGCCCTCCCCTGATTAAATTGTCGGATCACCTTAAGCGTCTTTGTAATGCTTGAAGTATTGAATACTGTCATCAGCCATATGTTACCTGTCGGATCCTTCGGTTTTCGTCCGACGCGCCCGCATATCTGAATCAGGCTTGCACTGTCGAACCGGTGCGCGTCGACGACAATAACGTCCAGATACAAAAACGTAACACCCCGTTCCAGAATGGTTGTTGTCAAAAGAATATCGAGTCCCCCGTCACGCATCAGCTGCACTTTTTCATAGCGTCCGGTATCCCCGCTGTAGACCGATTCAATTCTCGGATATTTTTCTTTCAGCAGAGCCGAAACCTGCTGCATCATCTTAATATCCGGAAAGAATACGAGCACTTTTCTGTCCGCTTCAATAATGTTATCGAGCAGTGCGGTAAGTTTCGGCGGAATTTTATTTTTCTTTATATATTTTTCCGGACTATGCCAGACGACTTTCGGCATCGCCAAATCATAACCGTGATAACGGCGGGCAATCGTGACGATATTATCTTTACCGGCGAGCGTTTTCATTTCCGGCGTCGGTGTTGCCGTCATCAGAATGATTGAAGCATCATCCGCTGCCGCGCGTTTAATTGTCTCCATTAACAGCGGTTCTTCCGGCAGCGGAAACGCATCGACTTCATCGATAATAATAACATCATAATGATTAATACAGTTAAACAGCTGGTGTACAGTGCAGACCGTAAACGTATGGGAAAATACCGACTTCACCCCGCTGTACATTAAATCGATACGCACCCCTTTAAATGCATCCGCCAGGCGTAAATAAACTTCCTTTACCACATCGATACGCGGTGAGACGAATGCCACATTCAAACCGTTATTCCGCGCATACTTTATCCCTTCAAATGTTATCTCTGTCTTGCCTGCACCCGTTACCGCATACAGCATCAGATTATGTTTATTTTTAATTGCATCAGCCAGCCTGCCGCTCGCCTCCTTTTGAATATCATTCAGCTCAAACTCCAGCCGGTAATTAATATTCTCACGCTGCCGTACTGTCGGATAGCCGTACAGCGGATTAACCGAGTCCGAACGTCCCAGATTAATACAGAACAGACAGTACGTTACATCCCTCTGATAATATGAAGAATAATAGTTGTAAAACAAGTTCTTATTTTTATTGCCGCAGCGGAAACAGTGATTGTCCTTCACTCCCGCTTCAAACATAATATCCGGAGCACCATGTTTTAAGATCATAATATTCCTCCAATAAAAAAACCGCAGCCTGAATAAGCTGCGGTTTAAAAATATTAAATTATAAGCCGGCAGTATCAACCTTGTACGTCGTAAAGCCTATGCCTAATGCACCTTCTCCTAAATGCGTGCCGACAACCGGACCGAATTCCTGCAGTATAAATTTAACCTGCGGAAACTTCTCTTCCAGTTCCTGCCTGTAGCGCTGTCCGAGTTCCGGGACGTTAGCGTGAATCAGACATGCTGTCAGCTCTTTGCCTTTGTGTTTGTCGAATTCAGCCTGCAGCAGCGCTTCAATTTTCAGCATCGCTTTTTTCTGCGTTCTGATCTTTTCGATTGCAACAATTTTTCCATCCTGGAATTCCAGTATCGGTTTAATCTTCAGCAGTCCGCCGATAAACGCCTGTGCATTCGATAAACGTCCGCCTTTTTGAAGATTAGTCAGCGTATCGACTAAGAAGAATGCATTCATGTTATGTTTCTGTTTCATATCATTCAAATCAGCAAGCAGCGCTTCAAGCGGCTTCTTATCCAGATTCTGAGCTGCATACAGTGCCATCACACCGAGCGGTGCCGCTGCGATTTCAGAATCTACAACGTGTACATTGATGCCGTCGACACTTGCTGCCGCCGCTCTCGCATTCTGATACGTGCCGCTGATTTCTGATGACAGGTGCAGACTGATTACATCTGTATAGCCGTCGCGGTATAACGACTCCAGCAGTAATATATAGTCTCCGATGGATGGCTGACTCGTTGTCGGCAGCTCATCCATCGCAGCCATCTCAGCGTAATACCATTTGTAATCAATTTCATTTTCTTTATAAATTTCATCTCCCACCACTACATTCAGCGGGATTGTATATATATTATGTTCAGCTAGAATATTCTCAGGTATATAACTCGTTGAATCTACCACTACCGCAACTTTCACATGCGTCTCCTCCAATTCATCTCGTAACTATTCTACTACATTACAGACATATGATAAACTATTATGGAGGTGTTTTTATGGAACAAAAATACATGAATTACAAAAGTGCAGAAACTGAAATCGTTATTAAAAAGTCCCGGTTTTTATCGTTTATAAAACGGACTGAGTCTGAAGAAGAAGCGAAGGCATTTATCGCTGATATAAAGAAAGAACATAAAGCAGCGACGCATAATTGCAGCGCCTATATCGTCGGAAAAAGTGCGCTGATTCAAAAAGCGGATGATGACGGCGAACCCCAGGGCACAGCAGGCGTGCCGATTCTTGAAGTATTGAAAAAAGAAGAGCTCTATAACGTCGCAGTCGTTGTCACGCGTTACTTTGGCGGAATTAAACTTGGTGCCGGCGGATTAATCCGCGCATATTCACAAGGTGCATCAAGTGCTGTTCAGAAAGCAGGCAAAGTTATTGAAGTACCGGTTGTGCCGCTGACGGTTACACTCGACTATACATTCACGAGCAAGTTCGAACATTATCTCGGTACGACAGATGTAAAGATTGCGTCAACGGACTATACCGATAAAGTGAGCTACGTGCTTCATATAAAAGAAAAAGGCGTCGACGATATCGTCAACACCTTAAAAGAAATTACCAGCAACAGTTTCGGCTGTGAAGCGGGCGATATTATTATCGCGGAAGAAACAGTCTGATTATGGAATTTTATTAAATATTTTCTGAAACAGATTCAGTACCGGCCTGCGGTTTGAACCGATCAGGTTCGTTGCTTCGACGACCATATTCATCGTAAATAATAAGAGCAGTCCGATAATAATCGCACCCGGTACAGTTGCGAGATACATAATCACGCCGCCGGTTGCAAACAGGAGGGCAATAAAGTAAATCAGTACGACGGTCTCCCTGTGGGAGAACCCAAGCTGCTGCACTCTGTGATGCAGGTGGTTTTTATCTGCCCGCATAACGGACACGCCTTCCCTGTACCGCCGGATTGCGGCAAAGAAAATATCCATAAACGGCACGCCAAGTATGATAATCGGGAAGAACAGCGAGATAAACGTAATGTTCTTAAAGCCGATAATCGACAGCACCCCGATAATGTAACCGAGCATCATCGCACCGTTATCACCAAGAAATGTTTTTGCAGGGTGAAAGTTGTACGGCAGAAATCCAAGACATGCTCCGAGCAAAATAACACAGAGCATCATTACGAATATATTCTGCTGGAATATCGTTATAACTGCGATACTTGCCAGTGCAATAATGACAACCCCGGTCGCAAGCCCGTCGAGCCCGTCGATCAGGTTGATTGCGTTAATAATCGCGGCAAGCCAAATAACAGTGACCAGTATTGAAAAAACCCCGAAGTTAATTTCAAAGCCGAACGGTGTAATCGTATCGATTACAATACCGTATGAAATCGGCACCGCAATAGCGACAAGCTGTCCGAGAAACTTAATGAACGGTTTCAAATCATACTTGTCATCGATAACACCAATCAGGCAGATCACAAATGCACCGATAATAATCGGTTTATATTCAGTTTCAACCGGCTGGGCAAACAGCGTTACGATTGTAAAGCTGATGAGTATTGCCACGCCGCCGAGGTATGGCATCGGCACTTTATGCACTTTGCGGTAGTTCGGGTAGTCTACAAACCCGAAACGTTTCGCAATATATATAAAAAGCGGCACGATTAATAAAGATATCGCGAACGATATACATAAAATAAATAAAGTATACATATTCTCACCCGTATTTTTAATCCAATTAAATATACCATATCCGGTATAAAATGTTTCCTTTTTAAATAATCCAATGATAATTTTCCTAAATGTATAAATCATTGTATAATGAAGACAATAATTCATCCGGTCAGGAGGCGCGCTATGTTTATTGATTTTCTGTTAAATATCGCATTGATTATAAGCGGTATATACCTCTTTTACCGTATTCAGTTTTTCGAAGAAAAAAAGATTGTGGAAACAGGTTTGTTTCAGTCGCTTTTAATGACAACATTATCAATTTCATCGCTGCTCGTGCCGATCGGCACATCACAGGGCGAATTTGCATTGTTTTTTATTCCGCTTTTAATACTCGCGGCATATAATACATTTTACTACGGTCTGATGTCAGCCGCTGTTGTATATTTTTTCTATCATTTCATTTTTGACCACAGCATCGCACCATACGTTGTGTTTATCATACTTTATATGCTGTTTCTGATGATTGTACCGTTTATGCGTAAAATTACTCATACGAATTTAGTTGTGACGAACATTATCTTCACATCTTTATATATAATCATCCTGAACCAATTCTTCTACAATATATCATTAATGACGGGTATAATACTACTCGTTGTAACATCGCTTATAATATTTGTCGCACATATGATGTACGAAGATATTAATGCGATATACAGATTGAACAAACGCATTGATGATGATGAGTTTATCGACCACTTAACACAGCTCGGCAACGTCAAATCGCTCGACAAATTAGTCGACGAACATTTTGAAAATGACGATTCACTGAGTCTTCTGTTAATCGATATCGACAGTTTTAAATCGTATAACGACAAGCACAGCTATGATTCAGGCGATAAAATTATCAGCCAGATGGCATCGCTGTTAAAAAATTACGTACCGACCGGCGGTCACCTTTTCCGCAACAGCGGTGAAGAATTCGCCATGGTCATTCCAAACCTGTCATTCGATAAAACGGTCCGTCTCGGTGAAGCCATCCGCAACAGCGTGGAATTTTCGAAGTTCCACGTCAATGAAATTGATACGGTCAACGTGACGGTATCCATCGGAGTAGGCTATAAGAATACAGCAGGTGCGACGAAACGCGACTTATTGAAAGAAGCGGAAGGTGCACTGTTTGAAGCGAAAAAACTGGGACAAAACAGAGTAATGTTTGCCCCAATCGGATAATAAAAAAACGAGCTCCGGCTCGTTTTTTTAGTCTTCTACACTCGCCAGAGTGCTTAATGTAATTTTGCTGTGTGAATCATGCCATTTCACTTTTTTTCCTGAGAAATAAAATGCCTGCGGTGATTCATGTTTTATTTCGTAAGTTTCAGAGATATAGTTTGATAATTCACGGTGATCCTGAACGATTAAATAGTATCCGTCCATGTCTCTCTCATAGTGGAATTTTTGAAATTCTTCAAAAGCCGATGCAGAAATCGGACAAGTGTTACTGTGTTTTAAAAAATAAAATTCGTTTTTATTTTTAATTAGTTTTTGAAATGCATCTATATTGGTTATTTTAGTTAACATTTCATCACACCTTTCATTAACTTTATATAATTTATCACTTATTTAAAAATATAGCAAATCGCATTAATAACATATGATATAATGCAACTGTACTGGAGGTTTAATTATGACTAAAAAATTAAAGCGCTGGACATTCCTTGATTCGCTTAACGCGATTCTGTTTATCGTTGTCGTACTGTTCTTTTTAGACTTCGAAAACAACAACTTAATGTCCTGGATCCTGCTTGCAGTCTTTGCATTTTGGATTGTTACCGTAGTGTTAAGAAATGTAATGATTTCGAAGATCGAAAAAGATCCTCAGCATCCTTTACATAATATGCAGACCGGCAAAGATACAGACGGCAATGTAAAAAAATGAGACTCCTAGCGGGCCTCATTTTTTTTACTTTCAAGCGCTTCTTTAAACTGGCTGTCGAGTGTTGCAGCTGTTTCAATCAGCGGCAGCACATTTTGCAATGATACTTCCTGCAGATTTTCAACCGACATCATAACTTTTTTACGTTCTTCAAAATATGTCCGGTAATTATAATACATTTCGAGTGAAATCGTTCGTGCCCGGGTCGCTTTGTCCGTCGAGATATTCAGTGAATTCAGTGCTCCGATATGTTCATCGAGCATCGGCAGCAGAATATCGTTGGCATACTTTTCTTTGTCTTCTACACTCTTCTCATTATGAAACGCAGTTGAATGTTCATCGAGCTCTTCGCTGTTTTTGTTCAGTACGTCAATCAGCTTGTTAATCTCATCGATTTCTTCAGCACTTTCTGCCGATTCAATAATATTGTCCCGCTCTTCCTGGTGCGTTATAAACGACTGGCTCAGCGATACAAGCTGGGAATTTGAATCAATCGATAATACATATGAGTTTAAAAACGATGACATCTGCTGCGTAAAGTCCTGCTTAACACTGACACTTTCAATTAATGTGCCGTGCAGTTCTTCGAGCTCGTTATTTGTCACCTCGATGCTGTCGAGTTCTTCGGTCATGCTGTCCGTAATCGGCATGAGGGTTTCATCGACTTCAGTTTTTAAATTTTGCAGATACTCTATATCCACGTCTTCATCTCCGTAATACATCGCCTGGAGTTTATCGAAATTCATATTATTTACTGTTTCATTAAATTCATTGTTAAGTCCGGTCAGCTGTTCTGTACTTTCTTCATAGGTATGTAAATCAGCTTCCAGATAATTTCCGCATGCTGCAATTATCAGTACCGGGAACAGGAACAGCGGGCGTAAAATCAGCGATTTGCCATTCATATAAGAACCTCGCTTCATGAATAATTTACTTTCTTTTAATACGGTATATTATATCATAAATTATGTGAGTTTAAATTTTTCCGTATTTAAACTATAATATACAGTAAGTATGATTTGAGAGGACAATTGATTTGGATAACTTACAGCTTGACCAGGAGCTTAAAAAGATACTGACTTCATCAATCGTTAAAGTTGATGAACCATTATATAAATATACTTATACAGAAACGGGCGGTGCGGCTGATATATACGTTGAAGCCGGCACGATCGATGACACAGCAGCCGTTATTAAATTTGCGAAAGAAAATAACCTTCCCGTAACATATCTCGGCAACGGTTCGAATATTATTATTCGCGACGGGGGCATCCGCGGAATTGTCGTCAGCCTGCTGAATCTCAATAACATTTCAGTGGACGGTGTGACACTTGTGGCTGAAAGCGGTGCCGCAATTATCGATGCATCACAGATGGCACTGCAGCATGAGCTGTCAGGACTTGAATTCGCATGCGGTATTCCGGGCTCTGTCGGCGGCGCTGTGTATATGAACGCAGGCGCATACGGCGGCGAAGTGAAAGACTGCCTGAAACACGTCACTGCAATTAATGAACTTGGAGACTTCGTCACGCTGACACTCGATGAACTCGATCTCGGCTACCGCACGAGCCGTGTTCAGACAGAACACCTCGTTGTTGTCTCTGCAGAATTCGAACTCTCAGACGATAAAAACCACGATGAAATTAAAGCTGTAATGGATGACCTGACTGAAAAACGTGAATCAAAACAGCCTCTTGAATACCCGTCATGCGGCAGCGTCTTCCAGCGCCCGCCCGGCAACTTCGCAGGCAAGCTGATTCAGGACGCGGGACTGCAGGGTCACCGCATCGGCGGCGTTGAAGTGTCAAAAAAACACGCAGGCTTTATGGTAAACGTCGACGGCGGATCCGCAAGCGACTACGAAGACCTTATTAAACACGTACAGGACACAATCCAAGATCAATTCGGCGTCGTACTTCACCGCGAAGTCCGCATAATTGGAGATAAACTGGATAAATAGAATATTTGGGTGATTGATTGGGCCGGCGAATGTTGAGTTTGCCGGTCTTTTTGTGTGGATCCGCGTCACAATGACCTGCTATGATGAAGATTAACGTTCACCTGCCCGCAACATCTCTTCACAGGCCATTGAATTCATCTCATCTGCCCGCAACACCGCCTCACAGGCCATTGAATTCATCTCATCTGCCCGCAACACCGCCTCACAGGC
>DAIPYL010000042.1:0-13940 GCA_036782755.1 Jeotgalicoccus sp.
GAGTCTGGGCCGTGTCTCAGTCCCAGTGTGGCCGATCACCCTCTCAGGTCGGCTATGCATCGTCGCCTTGGTGAGCTACTATCTCACCAACTAGCTAATGCACCGCAGGCCCATCCATGAGCGGCAGATAAATCCGCCTTTTAACAATTCCACTTATGCAGAAAAGTCGTATCCGGTATTAGCTACCGTTTCCGGTAGTTATCCCAATCTCAAGGGTAGGTTGCCTACGTGTTACTCACCCGTCCGCCGCTCAAATCACAGGAGCAAGCTCCTGATCTTTGCGCTCGACTTGCATGTATTAGGCACGCCGCCAGCGTTCATCCTGAGCCAGGATCAAACTCTCCATGATTGGAGAACTTAAACTTAAGCTCTTTGTGATACTGCTGACAGTATCTCGTTTGCGTTTGTATTGTTCGCCTCAATGTGTGCTCCTATATAAATAGAAGACTTGTTTATTCGGAATTAAACGTTGACATATTGTCATTCAGTTTTCAATGTTCTTTGTGTTTTTCGGCAATCTCGTTGACTGCTTAAATTATCTTAACACGTCTGTTTTACAGATGCAACAACTAATATTAAGTTCTTGTTAAGATTATAAAGTTTTGATTACATCGCTTTTGAAGCGACTTTTATATCTTAGCACACCCAGCAATTGGATGCAACAACTAATTTTAAATTGTTTTGTTAAGTTTTGTTTGCCGCGTTTAGACGACTTACATATCATAACATATCTGTTTTTCAGATGCAACACCTTTTTAAAGTTGTATTTAACTTGTTAAGTTTTGTTGCGTCGTGTTTTGACGACTTTTATATCTTACCAAGCCCGTGACGAAACGTCAACGCTTTTTACGTATTATTTTATATTTAAAATACAGAAAGGCCGCAGAACGTTGATTCTGCGGCCTTTCTTCTTATTATAGTGTTGTCAATAATGTACTTAAATACATTATTTCTTATTATTATCCTGTTTCGAAGCTTGTCTGGTCTTGTTCTTATAACCCATCTTGCCGCGTGCTTTAATCTGACTTTCTTCTTTTGCACGTTTAGCTTCTGCTTCTTTTTTCAGTTCTTCACGTTTCTGTTCGTTAATATCACTTCGCGTAATACGTCCTCTCTCACGCTTCTCCTGTTCAGAGTCTTCTATATATTTAGGCAATCTGATCAGCTGGTATGCGTTTGTCAGAATTACTGTGAATACAGAACGGTAAATCCAGTTCGTATCCTCTACTGAAATAAACGGCAGCAGTGTCAGCGATGTCATGAAAATCATAAAAAACGCCGATGATATGAATACGTTCGCTTCCGTGATTTTATTTTTATAATATGCGAATCCCAGTCCGGCTATTACTATTATTATAGGAATCCATATAAATGACCATGTAGAACCGTGGTCTATCCCCACTTGTCTGAAGCGCAGATAGAACAGATCGAAAACTGCATACAGTATTAGAAGGATTTGGACATAAGGCCATGCTCTTCTGAATATTCCCATGCCTAACGGATGAATGAATAAGTATATGTAGAAAACGACCTGACTGACTGTTGCGATTAACAGCCCGTAGCCGAGGAGAAATATAAAGCCGGCAAAGAAATCACCGAACTGTCCCTGGAACAAATACTTCGTTACAGTATCGTATTCAGTTACAAGACTGATTGCGGTCGTAATCGCCGCACCAATCATTAATGTAACAAAATAAAATTTAACTAAATACTTCGACGTCATTCAGCAGTGCCTCCGATCACTTTTTTCGCCATATCAGTATACACTGCGCTGATTTCATCGTTTTCATATACTGACGGTGCAAAATCTTCTTCGTTCCATTTCGGCTGACCAAGCGGCAGCTGTCCAAGCAGCGGCGTGTTTAACTCATCTGCAAGTTTCTGTCCGCCGCCTTTACCGAAGATATATTCTCTGTTTCCTGTTTCTTTGCTTTCAAAGTAGCTCATGTTTTCAACTACCCCGATAATTTCGTGGTCTGTATGCTGAGCCATTGCTCCTGCTCTTGCTGCTACAAATGCTGCAGTCGGATGCGGTGTTGTAACGATAATTTCTTTACTGTGCGGCAGCATCTGGTGAATATCCAGCGCTACGTCACCTGTACCCGGAGGCAGATCCAGCAGCAGGTAATCCAGATCTCCCCACTTCACTTCTTCAAAGAAACTTGTCAGCATCTGACCGAGCATCGGCCCTCTCCATATAACAGGTGTGTTTTCTTCGACGAAGAACGCCATTGAAATAACTTCAACGCCAAAACGTTTTACAGGAATAATCGTCTCACCGTCAAGCATCGGACGTTCAGTAATACCCATCATGTCCGGTACGCTGAAACCGTAAATATCCGCATCGATCAAACCGACTTTTTTACCTTCTCTTGCGAGTGCAACTGCAAGGTTAACTGCGACCGTAGATTTACCAACGCCGCCTTTACCTGAAGCTACTGAAATAAATTCTGTTTTACCAAGTGTAAATCCGCGCTCCATTGCACTTCCGCGCGTTGAACGGAATTTCTCAATTGTCTCATCCGGCAGCTCTTCAAAACGAAGGCCGACACTGTCGGCGCCTTCTTCTTTAAGCAGACTGACAATCTTCATCTGCAGTTCAAGCTGTTCCTGACCGCCCTCACGGCCGATCGCTATTTTAACACTGACGTGTTTTTTCTCTTCTTTAATACTGATTTCCAAAATACCTTCAGTTTCGCTGATCGGTACGTTTAAAATCGGATCTTCCAAGTTTCCTACGAGTTCTCTTACCTGACTTTCAGTAATCATGTGTACGCTCCTTCATTCGACTTGATTCCATTACTGTTAATAATAACACAACATTAGTGCCACTAATATATTCCAAAAGTGAATTTCCGGTTACATTTCGAAAACGATGTCACCGTCAATAATTGTTTTTAATACTTTCGTTTCTTTAAGCTCATCCGGGCTTACTGTCATGACGTCTCTGTCCAGCACGATAAAGTCCGCAAAATAGCCTGCCTCGATTTTCCCCTGTATATTTTCTCTGTAGACGATTTTAGCCGCTTCAACGGTATACATTTTAAAAGCGTCAAAACGCGAGATAATTTCTGCAGGATTATAAACCGTTCCGTCCTCTTCACGCGTCATCAGTGCATGTATTCCAAGAAACGGATTGACCTTTTCGATCGGCGCATCTGATGACCCGCCCATAATAACCCCTTTATCGAGCAGTGTTTTAAACGGGTAGAGGTATTTCGCGCGTTCTTCTCCTATATAATCTGCTACCCACGGCATGTCGGAAGTCAGAAATGTCGGCTGAATATCACAGACAACCGGCAGATTGGCAATACGTTCAATTAAGTCGGGACGCAGCAGACTGATATGAATCAGGCGGTCATGCTTTCCTTGTGGCACAGGATATTTCTCAATTGCATCAAGTACCATTTCAATCGCACGATCTCCTATCATATGAACAGCAACAGCATCATTATTAGCACGGGCTGTCTGAACCATCTCTTCCAGTTTATCTGCTGTATGAATCTGCAGTCCTTTATTTGTTGAATCAACATACGGTTCGCTGACCAGCGCAGTTTTCGCACCGAATGCACCATCTGCGAAAATTTTCATTGCATCACGCTCAACGAAGTTTTCTTTATATGTTTTGTCCGCCTTAACCACATCTTTATACACCTGCTCATGTGTCAGCAGGTTCACTCTGAATTTCAGCGCGTCTTTTCCGAGTGTATTTAAATACGCATCGAGCGGTATATTAAAGTCTCCGTAATATGCCAGGTCTTCAGTATGTGCATTTGCAATTCCGAGCGATTGTAAATATTTAACGCCCCGGGCAATATCTTCACCTAAGGATTCAGTTGTATCTTCGACTGTTGCTGCACGCATTTCTTCGAAGGCTTTATCGTATACCCATCCTGTCAGTTCGCCGTCTTCATCACGTTCAAAATATCCGCCTTCCGGATTTTCGGTTTCTTTAGTAATGTTCAGCGCTTCAAATGCTGCCGAGTTCACTACACCAGCATGTGAACAAATACGTGTAATGAGTGTGGGTTTGTCTGTCAGTTCATCGAGCTCTTTGATGGAAATCTTATACTGATTTTCAAAGTTGTTTTCATCGTATCCGAGAATGTTGTTCCATGTACGATTCGTCTTAAATGCTTTAACCTGCTGTTTCATTTCATCGATATCCGTCACATCATCAAGAGCAAGCAGTTCCAGCTTCTTGCCGATCATGACCAGATGCTGGTGCACATCTGTTAATGCAGGCATCATCGTTTTTCCGTCCAGGTCGATAAACTCATCCGCCAGAACTTCAAGCTCTTCATAGCTGCCTGTTTTCTCAATCATTCCGTTATGTATTAATACAGCGCTCACCGTACTCATTTCTTCAGTCATCGTATAGATTGTTCCGTTATAATATAATGTCGACATTTACTCCATACCTTTCATCTATAAAAAAATACTTTCATATATTATTATATATGAAAGTATTTCCAGATTCATTTATCGTTCACTTAATTTTTTACTGCGGTCTCTCGCGCTGCCAAGTGTATCAAAAATGATTTCCTGCAGTTTTGATTCGCTGAGAGTATCAAGACCTGCTTCAGTCGTTCCTGCTTTGGATGTAATATCCGTACGCAGTTTTTCAAATGACTCAGGTCGTTCCGCTAAAGTTTTCCCTGTGCCGATTACGAGATTTCTCGTCAGCTTATCCGCATCTTCTTTTGAAAACCCGAGTTCTTCAAGGCTTTTCGCGTACTGTTCATATATATAGTACAGAAATGCAGGGCCTGAACCGGTCGCTGCTGTAATGTTGTCCATGCCTTCTTCGCCGACAACAACATTTTTACCGAAGCTTGCCATCAGTTCAATGAGTTCGTCTCTGTTCTTGAAGTCATCAGAAAACGCAATTCCGTTAACAGAGTATTGAACCATCGCATTGGTGTTCGGCATAATTCTCGCTACCGGATTTTCCATACCAGCTTCTTCCTTGATTGTTGAGATATGAATACCGGCCATTACAGATACCAGTTTCGTTTTCTCTTCAAGATGCGGACGAATGCGTTTTGCAACATCGCTGAAGTTCTGAGGTTTGCTTGCAAGAATAATGTAATCTGCATCTTTACATAGTTCAGCATCATCATATGACACATTCACACCAAATTCTTCTTTATACTCCATCGCTGCTACGCGGTTTGATTTGCTCGTAATATAAATATCATCGGGTTTGACGATACCTTTTTCAATCATTCCTGTAAATATTGCACTGGCCATATTACCTGCGCCAAAAAATACTATTTTCATTTTTTTCCACCCCGGTCAGTTTATTATACGTAAGCTGTATATATTATCATACTATTTCATGTATGCTGCATCAGATGTAAAAAACGATTGCTGTATAGTGGCATATTGCTGCAAGAATGATAAAAAAGTGCCAGATCATATGGAAATATTTACGTGTTTTCTGAGCATAAAACCATGCACCTGCAGTGTATGACAATCCGCCGAGTAAAATCAGTCCGATAAACACCCACGAAGTTTCACTTATAATAGAAGGAATGAATGCAACAGCAGACCATCCCATAATTAAATAAATCGCCAGACTGACTTTTTCGTTCACGACAGGAGACAGTACTTTATACAAAATACCGAGTATTGTCGCAGTCCACTGGATAATCAGTATGACTATGCCGAATGTACCGCCGACGACAGAAATTGCTATCGGCGTATACGTTCCTGCAATCGCAACATAAATAAAGCTGTGGTCGAGAAGACGCATGACATATTTATGACTCGTATTGTGCTCCATCGAATGATAAAGTGTCGATGTCAAAAACATTAACAGCATACTGATGACGAATATCGAACCGCCGACAGCGTGCGGCGTGCCGCCCGCTTCATACATATAAACAGCAGTAAACGGCAGCAGCATGATAAATACTATCGCTGCAACACCATGACTGACCGCATTACCCACCTCTTCGCCGAATGTGAGTGGTACGACATTTTTCAATGTACGTTCTATTCTAGTTGATACTTCTTCTTCATTGTATTTGCTGCGCTTTGAATTTGACTCTTCGGTCATTAAATCAGTCCTTCTTCAGTTAAATCTTTAGCAGCAGTTTCGATGCTGTCATTTCCAGCTTTATTTTTAAGCGGTGAGAATTCACCTTTTCTGTCTACCTGTAATGTGTTGTGTTTATCAGCATACTTAAATGCGTCGAAGTAGAACTTCTCAAACTTCAGTACTTCCTCTTTCACAACCGATAACTCACCGTCAAGGTGTTCCAATTTTTTCAGGGCCAGATGGTAAGGCATTTCACCGTCAGCTGCTTTGTTTAAAAAGTTTGTTGAGTACATGTGGATACCAATATTGGCATTCGTGAATTTATCTTCGCTGCCTGCAGGCAGTTCTGTATATTCAACAACACCTTTGTCACCGTTCATTATTGCCAGACGGCCGACCGATTCACCTGATTTTGGTGTAATTGATTTCGATGTAATATCGTTGTTTTCTGTAACGTGAAGGCCGACAAGTGCCGGATCAAGCACCTTAACTACAACGTTGTCGACGTTATTCATAAATACGTGCTGCACGCCGTTCGCTTCCATTTCATGAAGCATGCCGCTGTTCTTTAATGAACTGAAGATACCGCCGTTGCCGTTAGGCGTCAGCATAATATCTTTGTCAGCAGTCAGCATCAGTTCGCCGTCTTTAGTTAATGGCGGGAAGTGCTCCTGTTTAAAGAAATGAATGTTTTCTTCAGGCACATTAAAGAATCCGTGCTCTTTAAAGAAGAGAAGCGTTTCTTCATGATTTATATCACTCGTCATGATGTACCAGTGAACTTTCAGTTCGCCTGCTTCATTTTTATACTTGAGGATTTGCCTTGCCTGCAGTTCGAATAATGATACACCGTCAAAAGAGAATGTTCCTTTCGGACCCGGGTGCTCAAGTCTGGTACCCTGACCGCCGGCCATCAGCACAACTGCAACTTCACCATCGCGAACTGCTTTGTCTGCCGCTTCACTTACAGCGTTAAGATCAAGTTCTGATTTAAGGACATAAGGGACTTCTTCTACTGAAGATAAATCCACTTCTGTCTGATTCACATATGTTTTATCGTAAACACTTTCGACAGTTTTAATATCGAGTGCATCAAATTGTTCTTTTACTTCATTCTGCTTAGTTTCTTCAAGCTTGCTGTATTGCGGAATCCATTTTTCAATCATGTTTTTTCTCCTAACTTATGAAGTAATAATACGTTTGATGAGCTGAGTTTTCTTCTGTTCTTTACCTAAGTGGTAGCTGGCTGTAATTTTCTGAACAACATTTTCCACGTTTTCAGTGTTCGATGCAATTTTAGCAATCACATCGCCTTTGTTTACGTAGTCGCCGACTTTCTTTTCAAGGACAATACCGACCGCAAGGTCGATTTGATCTTCTTTAGTCTGACGTCCCGCACCAAGAAGCGATGCTGCAACACCGATATTTTCTGCATCGATGACTTCAACGTATCCTTCTTCATCTGAAGTTACATCGCAGTGGTATTCTGCCTGCGGCAGATTTTCAGGATTGTCGACAAGTGAACCGTCGCCGCCCTGGTTGTTAACGAATACTTTAAATTTCTCTAAAGCACTGCCGTCTTTAATAACCGCTTCAAGCATCGTGCGTGCTTCTTCAAGATCTTTCGCTTTTCCGCCGACAACTGCCATCTGCGCTGCAAGCGTTAATGATAATTCAGTTAAGTCTTCAGGACCTTCGCCTTTAAGCGTATCAATGGCTTCTTTAACTTCGTTCGCATTACCGACAGCATAGCCGAGCGGCTCTTCCATGCTTGAAATAATCGCCATCGTGCGGCGGCCGACATCATTACCGATGCGTACCATTGTTTCAGCAAGTGCGACTGCATCTTCCTCAGTCTTCATGAATGCACCATCTCCGACTTTAACATCGAGTACAATCGCATCTGCACCTGCAGCAATTTTCTTACTCATAATTGAGCTTGCGATTAGCGGGATAGAGTTTACCGTTGCTGTAACATCGCGTAATGCGTAGATTAATTTATCAGCAGGAGTCAGGTTGCCGGACTGTCCGATAACTGCAACTTTGTCCTGGTTAACAAGGTTTACGAAATCGTCCTGAGTCAGTTCAACGTGGAATCCTTTTAAAGCTTCAAGCTTATCAATGGTTCCGCCTGTATGGCCGAGACCGCGTCCGCTCATTTTTGCAACCGGAACGTCAAGTGCTGCAACTAAAGGTGCAAGCACTAATGTCGTCGTGTCGCCGACACCGCCTGTAGAGTGTTTATCAACTTTAATACCGTCGATTGCTGACAAATCAATCTGGTCGCCGGAGTTGACCATTGCCATCGTCAGGTTAGCTGATTCCTCAGGTGTCATATCGTTGAAGAATACAGCCATTAGTAAAGCTGATGCCTGATAGTCAGGAATTTCTCCATTTGTATATCCGTTAATGAAGAATTCGATTTCTTCTTTAGTCAGTTCTTTGTTGTCACGCTTGTTAGCGATAATGTCTACCATTCTCATTGTAAAGTACTCCTTCTATTTAGACGTTGCCGTCCATTCCTTTTTATTTTTATAACGTTTCGTATGCGCATAAATATTCTCTGCTGCATAATCCTCATTAGTATACACTGTTATATCGAAATATGTCCCATTTTCACTGTGACGTTCTTCAGTGTAAGTATCTTTCAAATGAACAAACAAATTTTTCATTGCTGTCTGGTCAAGACTCGGATATTCACGTAAAATCCTCTTCTGCAGTTCGCCGTTATTATCGAGTACTTCCTGCACGACGATAACAAACGACTCATCATCCTTAATCACATCATCAAAAATATTAGTCTGTCCGCGTTCAGCCATCGTAAGTCCCCCCTTCTCTTTAACAGGCATATCCATTTCATCTTTTTAATATCTTCATTATACTTAAAATATGTCACAATTCATAACATGAACTTAAATCAGGAGGTACAAATATGCAGGATTTACATGGGAAAAATGCTTTGGTTACCGGCGGCTCAAGAGGAATCGGTTTAAAAACCGCTCAGGCGCTGGCAGATAACGGCGTTAACGTTGCAATCGTCGGGCGTAATAACGACTCTTTAAAGGACGCGCTTTTAACATTGGAGAAAAAAGATGTGAAAGCGATTGCCATCAGCGGCGATGTTTCTGTTAAAGAAGATGTACAGAATATCGTTGCCGAAGTAATAGCAGATTTCGGGCAAATCGATATACTGATTAATAATGCGGGGATTATGGGAAACGGCAGTTTCTTCGATGATAATGAAGAGATGTTCCGCCAGATGCTCGATGTCAACGTGTTCGGTATGTACTATATGATGAAAGAAGTTCTTCCTCATATGAAAGAACAGAATTCAGGCGATGTTGTTAATATCGCATCAGTATCGGGACTTCGTTCTTCGGCAGGCAGCGCATTGTATTCAGCAACTAAACATGCCGTCATCGGATTAACTGAAGGTGTGATGCGTGAAGTGCGCAAGAACAATATCCGTGTACAGTATTTAACACCATCGGCAGTGCTGACAGATTTAATCGGTACGCCGTCACTCGATCCTGAAACGATGACTCACCCTGAAGATATTGCTGATATTATCGTCAATCAGCTGAAAATTCATCCGCGTACGTTCGTTAAGAACAGCGAAATGTGGGCGACTAACCCGCAGAGTGCGGAGTAAATTATAATTTTAAAATCACCGTTTGGAGAGCTTGCTTTCCAAACGGTTTTTTTATGTCTTTACATTATTTGGTTTGACTAAATTAAAAGTTTAGGGTAACCTAATAATATTCAATTATATAAAGGAGTTTCTTTATGAAGAAGATACTTTTACTGACATTAACAATGTTTTTCCTTACTGGATGCAGCAATGAAACAGCAGCTGATAACGATAAACCGAAGCTTGCGGTAACGACGACGTTTATCAATGACATGGTTGCTGTTTTGGAAGATGATGTGGACGGCTTTAATACAGAAATGATTATTCCTGCCGGCGAAGATCCACACGTTTATGAGCCGAAAGCGAGTGATCTCCGTGTACTTGGCAATGCAGATGTAACGCTTTATCACGGCTTAAACTTTGAAGGAAGAATGACAGATGTTTTAACTGAAGGCGTTTCTATTACTGAAGGTTTCCGCTATGAAAACCTCGGGGAGATGGAGGAGGAAGACGGCACAGTTGCAGATCCGCATTTCTGGTTCGATATCGAATTATATAAACAGGCATTCACTGCTGTTAAAGAAACGTTAGCCGAACATAATCCCGATGATGCTGAGCTGTATGAGAAAAATTATGAGGCTTATATTACAGAACTGGATAAATTAAACCAGTTCGTTACTGACCGGATTAATGAAATTCCCGAAGACTCGCGAATGCTGATTACGCCTCACGATGCTTTCGGCTACCTTGAGAGCAGCTATGATATCGAGGTGCATGCACCGCAGGGGTTCTCTACGGACAGCGAAGTGTCGAATAATCAGATTCAGGCAACTGCAGAGCTGATTACGGACAATAATATTAAATCAATTTTTGTTGAAACGACGACGAACTCCGACCGCATGATCCGCCTGCAAGAAATCGTCAGCTCACAGGGCGGCGACGTTGAAGTCATCAGCGGTAAAGACAAAGAACTGCTGTCTGATTCACTCGCACCGGAAGGCAGTCCCGGCGATACGTACTTAACGATGTACCGCCACAACATTAATATTATTGCCGACCATTTAAAATAAGGAGGTTCAGCAATGATTGAACATGCAATCAGTACAAAAAATCTGAGCGTGGCTTACAGCGATAAACCGGTGATCTGGAAACTGGATATCGATGTTGAAAAAGGCAGCCGAACAGCAATTGTCGGTCCGAATGGCGCCGGAAAATCCACATTGATTAAAGCGATTATGAAATTAGTCAAACCTGTCTCAGGTGAATCTGCGGTTTCAGGCAGCACGCATAAATCTGCGCTTAAGGAAGTGGCTTACGTACCGCAAAAAGGTGAAGTGAACTGGGATTTCCCTGCCACCGTTTTTGATGTCGTGCTTATGGGCCGCTATGTTCATAAAGGATTATTCAAGCGTCCGAATAAACAGGATAAAGAGATTGCGCTTCAGGCACTTAAGACGATGAAGATGACACAGTTTAAAGAACGGCAGATTTCAGAGCTCTCCGGCGGACAGCGCCAGCGTGTCTTTTTAGCACGTGCCATTGCGCATGATGCGAACATTTATATTATGGACGAACCGCTTCAGGGGATTGATATTACGACAGAAAAACTGATTATCGACACGATGAAGAAACTGCAGGCTGATGGCAAGACGTTTTTAGTCGTGCACCATAACCTGAATACAGTACCCGACTATTTTAACCGGGTCATTATATTAAATAAGGAAATTATCGCAGCCGGTCCGGTGGAAGACGTCTGGACAGAAGATAATATTAATGCGGCATATTATGAAAAGAGTGATGAGCCATGGACATCCTGACAAGTTATTCTTTTCTGATCGTCGCAATCGGCACCGTTATTTTATCTGCAGCGGCAGGTATCGTCGGTTCAATCAGTGTTATTAAAGGACAGAGCTTAATCGGTGATGCGATTGGCCATGCAACATTTCCCGGTGTCGTGCTCGCATTTATGCTGTTTAACGTCATGGAAACTTCCGTGCTTGTTATCGGCGCTGTGCTGTTTGGGATTATCGCTTTTCAGCTGATTCATGTCATTACCGATTTTTCCAAAATTACATTAGACAGTGCACTTGCATTAGTACTGTCCGGATTTTTCGGTCTCGGCATGGCATTGAAAAGTTACGTACAGGGCAATCCGAATTTCAGCGGTACACAGGGAATCGATGATTTTATTTTCGGCCAGGCTGCATATATGTTAAAAAGCGACGTGTATTTAATTATCGCAGCGTCTGTTATCAGTCTCGTGCTCTTTTTCTTTTATTATCAGCAGCTCAGAATTTATACGTTTGATCCGATATACGCCCGCACTGTCGGCATCAGCATCAGATTTATGAATGTGCTTGTGCTTGCTGTGACAATTATGCTGATTGCGGTCGGTTTAAAAGCGGTCGGCGCTGTGCTGATCGTTAATATATTAATTGCACCCGCGGTTACCGGCACGCTGTGGTCGAATAAGTTTATGACCGTATTGATTATCGCGGCAGTTTCCGGCGGGATGTCGGCATTTATCGGCACATATATTTCGACAGCTTTAACCGGCATCGCAACAGGACCTGCAATTATACTTGCGCTCAGCATATGTGTGATTTTCTCCATGCTGTTTGCGCCTAAAGGTATTTTTGCTAAACAGAGACGTTTAAGGAAGCTGGGTGAAGCCGCATGATCGAAGTATTTTTAGTGCTTTTAGTGACCGCTCTCGCCTCCAGTCTGCTCGGCGTGTTTCTGGTGTTAAAAGGACAGGCCATGACAACCGATGCCATCAGTCATACGATACTGCTCGGCATCGTTATCGCATTTTTCATTACTAATGATTTACGCTCACCGCTGTTAATTGTCGGAGCGGCAGTTATCGGGCTGATTACTGTTTATCTGATAGAACTCGTTACGTCATCCGGTATGATGAAACAGGACGCTGCAATTGGCATTGTTTTTACTGCTTTGTTTGCAGGCGCAGTTATTTTAGTTTCGCGCTATGCAGATGATGTTCATCTTGATATCGATGTCGTGCTGATGGGCCAGGTATTATTCGCACCTTTAAACAGAATAGATATTCTTGGTGTGAGTCTGCCTTACGCGCTCGTACAGCTGACTGTTGTATTGATTATTAATGTACTGTTCGTGCTGATATTTTATAAAGAACTCAAAGTCACGAGCTTTGACCCGGTTTATGCTGCAGCTGCCGGAATCAGTACAACGCTGATTTATTATCTGCTGATGACACTCGTATCCGTTACAGCGGTAACAGCATTTGATGCAGTGGGCTCCATTCTCGTTATAAGCTTTTTTGTCGCACCGGCAATTACTGCTTACCTTGTCACCAAACGTTTATCCCACATGATTTGGCTGACACTGATTACTGCAGCATTCAACAGTCTCGCCGGCTGCACGTTTGGATACTTTACCGATATTTCAATATCCGGCAGTGTAGCGTCCGTTTCACTTATGACGTTTTTAGCAGTGTTCTTTTTTAATAAAAACGGCTGGATTAGGAAAACTTTAAAATCACGCCGTATGCTCCGGGAAATTTAATTTGCCTGTTCCGTAAAAGTTCTTCATAATTAAAGTTGAATTTTGTGAATGGAGGGTTATAATGAGCCCAACAAAAGAAGATTATTTAAAGGTGCTGTTTGAACTTGGAGCGTGGAAAATCCAGGTGCCGAATAAAGAAATAGCCGAACGGCTGAGTATCTCTCCGCCGACGGTAACCGAAATGATGAACAGTCTTGTTAAAGCAGGCTGGGTGGAATACACACCGTATAAAGGGAGCATGCTGTCAGAAGCAGGTGCCGAATATGCGAAAAGGCTGATTCGAAAACACCGCTTATGGGAAGTGTTTCTCGTTAAAAATCTCGATTTCAATATCGATGAGGTCCACAACGAAGCTGAGGTTCTGGAACACTCGACGAGTGATATTCTTGCCGATCAGCTGGAAAAATATTTAGGCTATCCGGAACACTGCCCTCATGGCGGTGCGATACCGCTGGAGCTGATGGATACACAGGAAAAAATATCGATTCGTTTATCGGATATTAAAAACGACGATATCGTTAGCGTGGCGAGAATGTTAAATGAAGAGAAACTCGTGCAGCACTTTAAACGTGCCAATCTGAACATCAATGACAACATTCAAATTACCGAGCGCGATAAAACCCTTGATTTACTGTACATTACAAACCACACGACCGGTGAGAACATTGAATTAAGCCGGACGATTGCGCAATACCTTTTTGTAGTTAATCAGAGTGA
>DAIPYL010000043.1:0-12627 GCA_036782755.1 Jeotgalicoccus sp.
CGGTTAACAACGGCGTTTCCCTGTTGTGAATCCAATGCTCCCGGTTAACAACGGCCACTCGTTGTTTTCATTCCAGACACTAAGCTGAAAAAAGACGTTGATTTCGCATCAACGTCTCCCAATTATTTATTAAATTTCTCTCTTATTTTCTGCTTCATCGATTGTTTCATCCGGTCCGTCGCGCAATTCTTTTGCTTTGCGGCGATTTCGTTTCACGACCCACATCGACATGGCCAGCACGAATGACAGGACTGCTAAAAATGCGGCGTAACCGAGCAGCGGCTGCCATTCCAGGTTTTCGTAAAAGTTCGGCATTACGAATGCTGCGATTCCCATTGCAACGAATGTCGCGACAGGCATCAATAAATATTTGCCCGTGAAATATGCCACGGCCATCGACAGAACGATTACGGCTAAAATAGTATATAAGTAAAACTGTACATCATTGACCATATTCCTCACCTCTCTTTAAATTATTACCCCATTTCCGTCACTTCATTCATGCACTGTTCAGAATATACAATATTCAAAATTTTATGTATAATAAGCTGTGTAACATAGGGATAAAAACCAGGGAGATGATTTAATGTCAGAGTTACAAAACAGACAGGATGTCGATGTTAATTATACATGGGACCTCAGTCCTTTATTTAAGGATGATAAATCCTGTGAGGCAGCGATTGATTCTGTTAAACAGAAAATCGATTCTTTTGAGTCGGAATTTCAGGGACAAATTGAGGATACCAGCACTGCCGTCAAAGCAATCGGCAGCTACCGTGAAATCCTGGAGCAGTTTGTTTTAATCGGTACATATTCGAACCTGCGTCTGTCGGGTGACCGCGGTGATCAGGAGGCACAAAAACTTGGTGCATTGGTCGGTAATACGGGCACGGCTTTAAGTTCGAAAACAAGTTTTTTACAAAGTGAATTATTAGCGAAAGATGAATCTTTCTTACAGGATATTGCTAAAGAGAAAGAGGAATATACAGGGTATATCGAAGATATGCTCCGCGACAAACCTTACCAGCTCGATCAGAATGTGGAGAAGGCTCTTGCTTCATTTTCTTCTGTGTTCAGCGGGCCGTATGATTTGTACCAGAAAACTAAATTGCTCGATATCGATTTCGGTACGTTTACTGCGAATGGCGAGGAGTATTCTTTATCGTACTTAGCTTTTGAAGGCGGACTGGAGTCCAATCCCGATAAGGAAGTCCGCCGTGCGGCGTTCAGGAAATTCTCAGAGTCGCTCCGCCAGTATCAGCACACGACTGCGGGCACTTACGATATTCATTTAAAACAGGAGAAAGCAGAAGCTGACCTCCGCGGTTACGATTCGGTAATCGATTACCTGCTCCACGGCCAGAAAGTTGACCGTGAGTTATACGACCGCCAGATCGATGTGATTACTGAAGAGCTTGCGCCTCACATGAGACGTTATGCGAAACTTCTGCAGAAAGTTCACGGACTCGATAAAATGCGCTACGAAGATCTGAAAATTCCGCTGGACCCTGCGAGCGAGCCGGAAATCAGTGTTGAAGAATCACGCAGGTATATTCTGGATGCTTTAGGAATTATGGGTGAAGATTATACTGATATGATTAACCGTGCGTATGACGAGCGCTGGATTGACTTCGTTATCAACAAAGGAAAATCAACAGGTGCATTCTGTTCAAGCCCTTACGGTTCACATCCGTTCATTCTCATCTCATGGTCTTCTTTAATGGAAGAAGTTTTTGTTCTTGCTCATGAACTTGGTCATGCAGGACACTTCTATAATGCAAACCGTGCGCAGAATATTTTTGATACGCGCCCGTCGATGTACTTTATCGAAGCGCCGAGTACGATGAACGAAATGCTCGTAGCGAACAACCTGCTGAAAAACTCGGATGATCCGAAATTCAAACGCTGGGTAATCAGTTCAATTATTTCACGTACGTACTACCACAACTTTGTGACTCACCTGCTTGAAGCAGCGTATCAGCGTGAAGTTTACAACCGTGTCGATAACTACGAAACAGTTACCGCAGAATCACTGAATGAAATTAAGCGCGAAGTGATTGAGAAGTTCTGGGGTGACGATGTAGAAATTACTGAAGGTGCGGAACTGACGTGGATGAGACAGCCCCACTACTACATGGGACTTTATCCGTATACGTACTCTGCAGGATTAACGATCGCGACGGAAATGTCGCAGCGCATTCTGAACGAAGGCCAGCCGGCAGTCGACGAATGGCTTGAAGTGCTTAAGACCGGCGGCAAAGAAACGCCGGTTGATTTAGCGAAAATGGCAGGCATCGATATTACGACAGATGAGCCGCTGAAGAACACGATAAAATATATCGGCGAGCTTGTGGATGAACTCGAGCAGCTGACTGAAGAAATAGAAGGATAAGATTTGTTTGATGAAACTGGAGGGGTTCTGGCCCTTCCAGTTTTTTTGCTGTATGCAAGAATGTTCATCAACCTGTAAGATGCTCTAGCAGGTCGATGAGATATGCTCATCAACCTGTAAAAGGCTCTAGCAGGCAAATGAATTATGTTCATTGTCCCGTAAGATGCTCTAACGGGCAGAAGAGATGCACTCACCTGCCCGTAACAGGCTCTTACAGGCAGAAGAAGACATTTTTCCATCAAAAAAACGGGACCCCGTCCAATCAGAGTCCCGCCTTCATCACAATAATATATTATTTCTTTAAATAAGTTGAACCGTTATCGAATTCGATTTTGCCTTCTTTAAGCAGCCCGCCTAATGCGCGCTTGAACTGGCCTTTTGATAAATTGAATGTTGCTTTAATGTCTTCCGGTGAGCTCTTGTCCGTAAAGTCCATCATGTCGCCGTGCATCTGCATGTATTCTACGATGCGTTCGCCGTCTGTACCTAAACGTTTGTATGCTTTCTCTAAAAACGAAGCGTTCACTTCGCCTTTGTCGTTAATGCCGATGACACGGAAATTAACTTCCTGGCCAAGTCGCGGTTCCTGTTCACGTTCTGTTTCGTGGACGAATACTTTGTATCCTTCATCTGAGATGATAAACGTCCCAACGCGCAGTAAACGGTACGGGCGGCCTTTAAGCCATTTGTTGCCCAGTGTTTCGTAGTCTTCTTTTTTAAGCGGCTGGAATTTCTCATCCATTTCCGTTTCGTTGATTAAACGTCCGAACATCTGATCATCTGCTTCAACACGGATTGTTGCGTAGACTTTGTCGCCGACCTGCGGCCATACTTCTTTCATGCGCGGCAGATCGATCCATGGAATCAGAATTTCACGCGGTGAACCGATATTAAGGTATGCGCCGTCGCGGTTGACTTCGCTGACTTCAGCGTAGCCGAATTTATCAGCAGTAATGCTCGGCAGTTTCGGTGTTGCGAATAATTCACCTGAGCGGTTAGGATAAATAAATACGAGAATTTCATCATCGATGTCGTATTCTTTATCCCCTTCGATTTCCGATGCGTTCATGCGGATATACTTTTCGTCTTCTGAAACGAGCGTGTAAGTCGATCCTTCTTTTTTAATTACTTTTAAAAATTGTGTAGTACCTGAAAGTTTTGTCATATAGACTCCTCATTTATATTGTTTCTATTGTGTATTATTCATATATCAGTTAATGTTTAATATTGTGGTTTTTTAAATAGTAAGCATACGGATGAACATACTTGTGTATAAATCATACCATAATTATGGTATTATCGCTTATGAATGTAAACTAAAAAAACGTATAGTTTTAATATAAAGGAGAATGCACATGCTGCAAGTAAGCAACGTGAGTCTGCGATTTGGAGACAGAAAATTATTTGAAGATGTAAATATTAAATTCACACCGGGGAACTGTTACGGTTTAATCGGTGCGAACGGTGCCGGGAAATCCACTTTCCTTAAAGTGCTGACAGGAGAAGTTGACTCAGAAGGCCACGTCACACTTGGAGACGACGAGCGTATGGCATTCCTCCGTCAGGATCACTTCGGTTACGAAGACGCCCGCGTACTTGACGTCGTATTGATGGGCCACGAAAAATTATGGTCTATTATGAACGAAAAGAACGAAATCTACATGAAGCCCGACTTTTCGGACGAAGACGGCATCAGAGCTGCAGAGCTTGAAGGCGAATACGGCGAAATGGGCGGCTGGACTGCCGAAAGTGACGCTGAAACATTACTTCACGGCCTTGGAGTGACACACGACTTAGTCGATAAAACGATGAGTGAAATCGATAACACGGCGAAAGTAAAAGTGCTCTTGGCACAAAGTCTGTTCGGTAACCCTGACGTACTTCTTCTGGATGAGCCGACTAACGGTCTCGACATTGAAGCGGTACAGTGGCTTGAAGAATTCCTGATTAACTTTGAAAACACAGTAATCGTTGTCTCACACGACAGACACTTCTTAAACAACGTGTGTACGCATATTGCGGACCTCGACTTCGGCAAAATCCAGGTTTATGTCGGCAACTACGACTTCTGGTACCAGTCGAGCCAGATGGCATTACAGATGTCTCAGGACCAGAATAAGAAAAAAGAAGAAAAGATTAAAGAGCTTAAAGACTTCGTTGCACGTTTCAGTGCCAACGCTTCGAAATCAAAACAGGCAACAAGCCGTAAGAAAATGCTCGAGAAAATCGAACTTGAAGATATTAAACCATCTTCACGCCGCTATCCTTTCGTCGGCTTTACAGCTGAAAGAGAAATCGGTAACGAACTGCTTACAGTAAGAGATCTTACTCATACAATTGACGGTGAAACTGTACTTGATAATATTTCATTTACATTATCTCCAAACGATAAAGTAATCTTAACCGGCGGTTCCGAGCTGCAGCGCACTACCCTCCTCCGCATTCTTGCAGGAGAAGTGACACCGGACTCAGGTCAGGTTAACTGGGGTGTAACGACTTCACAGAGCTACTTCCCGAAAGATAACTCGGAGTTCTTTGAAGGCGTTGATTTAAGTCTTGTTGAATGGCTGCGCCAGTACGCTCCGCCTGAAGAACAGACTGAAACATTCCTTAGAGGGTTCTTAGGCAGAATGCTGTTCAGCGGTGAAGAAGCGAAGAAAAAAGCAAGCGTTCTGTCAGGCGGGGAAAAAGTCCGCGCAATGCTCTCGAAAATGATGCTGTCGCAGGCGAACGTTCTGCTGCTGGATGAGCCCACTAACCACCTTGATTTAGAGAGTATTACTGCAGTTAACGACGGGCTTAAGAAATTTAAAGGGTCAATCATCTTCACTTCACATGACCTTGAGTTCATCAATACAATTTCAAACGCAGTGCTTGATTTAAGTGACAACAAAGCACTTGTGAAGGAAATCGGCTACGAAGATTACCTGATTGAAAAAGGTGTTATTAAGAAATAGGAATTATCTGTTTACTTTGAATGCTTTGTTATGTATAATGACAATCAACATCAAAAACTGAATAGTAAGGATGAGGCGCATCAATCAACAGTACTTACATACTTAACTTCTGCAAAGTGTATGTAACGAAAGGGTGAGATGCCGAAATGGTCAGTGGTACGCAGACACAGACTGTTGGATCCAGCGGTTAAGAGCTATGGATTTGTCATTATTTGAGAGAATAATGGAGGGCATCGCTTGTATATAAATTTAAAACAAGTCCGGTACCCGGGCTTGTTTTTTTATTTATATATTAAATACTAACTATTCAGAAAAACTTCTAGGAGGCTGTATTTTATGAAACTCGCAATTGTCGGTGCAACAGGTGTCGTCGGTACTAAAATGCTGGAAATGGTCGAACAGTATAAAATTCCTTACAACGAACTGGTACTCTTCTCTTCTAAACGCTCAAGCGGTTCAGAACTTGAAGTGAACGGTGAAGTCTTTACGGTTCAGGAATTAACCAGGGACAGAACGAAAGATGGTTTTGATTATGTGATTATGAGTGCCGGCGGTTCGACGAGTGAAAAGTTCGCCCCGCTGTTTGAAGAAGCCGGTGCGATTGTTATCGACAATTCAAGTTTTTGGAGAATGCACGATGATATCGATCTAATCGTTCCGGAAATTAACACACCAAAGTTAAACCGTAAAATTATCGCCAACCCGAACTGTTCGACAATCCAGTCAGTCATTGCGTTAAAACCTTTATACGACGCATTCGGTGTAAAACGCGTGAACTATACAACGTATCAGTCGGTATCAGGTTCAGGCGCAGGCGGCATCAGAGATCTTGAGGAAGGCGCAAAAGGCGCTGACCCGACGACGTATCCAAAGCCGATTTACAACAACGTTATCCCGCAGATCGATGTATTTTTAGATAACGGTTATACGAAAGAAGAAGTCAAAATGATCGACGAAACGAAGAAAATTCTCGGCGATGACAAAATAAATGTCACAGCAACATGTGTCAGAGTTCCTGTTATTTCAAGTCACAGTGTACAGATTAATGTCACACTTGATAAAGAAACGACAGAAGAGGAAGTCCGCGATACGTTTAAGAATATCCCGCATATCGTTTTAATGGATAACCCGGCAGAAGGTGTTTATCCTACTCCGTTTGAAGCGACAAACGAGAACGAAATTTACGTCGGCCGTATCCGTAAAGATCCTACGATGGAAAATACATTCCACGTATGGTGTGTCGGCGATAACATTCTTAAGGGTGCCGCGCAGAATACAGTACAGATTTTAAAATCATTAATAGATAATAAATAAGGAGCGGATATATATGAGTCCGATTTTTGAAGGTATCGGCGTGGCAATGACCACCCCGTTTAGAAATAATTCAGTTGATTACGATGCGTTCAGAAGCCATATCGAGTATCTAATTGAAAACAATGTACAGAGTATTATTGTGAACGGTACGACCGGGGAATCCCCTACTTTATCAGCAGATGAAATTAAAGAACTCCTCCGCATCGGAGTTGAAACTGCAGCAGGCCGTGTGCCCGTCATTGCAGGCACAGGCACAAACTCAACACAGCAGTCAATTGACCTGTCAGTGTTTGCTGAAGAAACAGGCGCAGATGGTGTTATGCTGATTACACCCTACTACAACAAGAGTAACCAGCGCGGTTTAATCGCTCACTTTACAGCGATTGCCGACAGTATTAATATTCCGGTTATTTTATACAATGTGCCGGGACGTACAGGCATGTCGATTAATCCTGAAACAGTACTGGAATTAAGCCGTCATAAAAATATCGTGGCATTGAAAGATGCAGTGGGCGATTTAAACTATACAATTAATGTTTTAAATCTTGTTGACTCCGACTTTTCGCTGTACAGCGGCAATGACGACAACTTAACTGACTTTACTGCACTTGGCGGCAAAGGTTTAATCTCAGTAGCCGGCAACGTCATCCCCGGTGAAATGCAGGAAGTATATGAAAGCATTAAATCAGGAGACAGGGCAGCAAGACAGCGTTTCGCATCATTAATGCCGGTAATTAACGCAGTGCAGATTGACGTAAATCCAATCCCGGTCAAAGCATTAACAGCCGAACTCGGGTATGGTGATTATGAACTGCGTCTGCCGCTCTTACCACTGGAAGAAGACGCAAGACAGGCAATCGTCGATACGTTTAACGAATTCAAAAAAGGCGTGAGAGTATGAGAATACTCCTAATCGGCTACGGGACGATGAACAAAATCGTTGCCCGCCTTGCAAGTGAAGCCGGACATGAAATTGCGGGAGTCATTTCATCCGGAGAAACAGACTACCCTGCTTTCAATAGTATTGATGAAGCGAATGCGGACGTCGCGATTGATTTTTCCAATCCCGGACGCATTCTGCCATTAATTGAACAGAACTTTAAAACCCCGCTCGTTGTGGCAACGACAGGGCAGAAAGAAGAGATTGTCGCCACTTTAAAAGAACGTGCTGCACAGGCACCGGTATTCTTCAGTGCCAATATGAGCTACGGTGTGCATGTGTTAAATAATCTGCTTAAAGAAGCGCTGAACCAGCTCGCTGATTATGATCTGGAGTTCGTTGAGCGCCATCATAACAAAAAAGTTGATGCACCGAGCGGCACGCTCGTTAAACTCCTGGATACGGCACTTGAGTCGCGCGGCGGCAGCTATCCGGTCTACGACCGGTCATCTGTCAGCAATCCGCGTTCGCGTGACGAAATCGGTGTCAGCGCCATACGCGGCGGCACGATTGTCGGCGAGCACGAAGCAATTTTTGCCGGACTCGATGAAGTCATTGAATTGAAGCATATTGCACAGTCGAAAGATATATTCGCAAACGGTGCAATTAAAGCAGCAGAAAGTCTTATAAACAAAGAAAACGGATTTTACGACTATAACAACATATTCTAAGGAGTTTTTACACAATGGAAAAATTTACAGCAGAAGAGATCATTCAGTACATTTCAGACGCGGAGAAAGCAACACCGCTTAAAATTTATATTAACGGGAACTTTGAAGGCGTCGAATTCGACAATTCATTTAAAGTATTCGGTACAGAGACTTCTAAAACGGTATTCGCAGATGCACGTGACTGGCAGAAATTTTATCCTTCTATAGAAGATAAAGTAACAGACATCGTTGTCGAACAGGACCGCCGCAATTCGGCAATCCCTTTAATGGACTTAACGAATACGAAAGCACGTATCGAACCGGGTGCATTTATCCGTGAACACGCAGTAATCGGTGACGGCGCGGTTGTGATGATGGGCGCGTCAATTAACATCGGTGCAATCGTCGGCGAAGGGACGATGATCGATATGAATGCGGTGCTCGGCGGCCGTGCAACGACTGGTAAAAACGTTCACGTCGGTGCCGGTGCAGTGCTTGCAGGTGTTATCGAACCGCCAAGCGCATCCCCTGTTATGATTGAAGATGATGTATTAATCGGTGCCAATGCTGTAATTTTGGAAGGTGTTACTGTGGGTAAAGGTGCAATTGTCGCCGCAGGCGCAATCGTTACTGAAGATGTTCCGGCAGGCAGTGTTGTTGCAGGCACGCCGGCACGTGTCATTAAGCAGGCAAGCGAAGTAACAGGGTCTAAGAAGGAAATCGTTCAGGCGCTCAGAAAGCTGAATGACTAATGTCTGACGTTTATACTGATGAGCTTAAGTTCGTTACAGAACACCGGAGATATCTGCACCAGCATCCGGAATTAAGTCTCGAAGAATATAAAACGACTGAATATATTATTTCTGTTTTGAAAGACATCGGTGTTTCATTTTATCAGGTGCTGGATACAGGTGTCATCGCGACGCTTTCAGGTAACAGCGGTACGACACTTGGCTTCCGGGCCGATATCGATGCACTGCCGGTGCATGAGCAGAATAATGTGGAATATAAAAGCCGCAATGATAATGTTATGCACGCATGCGGACACGACGGGCATACCACTGCCCTTCTTTTATTTGTAAAACGTGCGAAAGCTTTATCTGATACAGGAGAATTAAAACACAACTGCGTGTTTATATTCCAGCCGTCTGAAGAAGCAAACGCCGGAGCAAATTTAATGATTAATGCGTGGGATAACCGTCCGGAGTTCGATGCGATTTTCGGCGTGCATTTAATGCCCGATGAAGATGAAGGACTCGTCTTATACAGAGACGGTGAATTAACGGCAAGCGCCACGGAATATCACTTTAGGGTTAAAGGTGCGAGTGCACATGTTGCACAGAAACATCAGGGTGTGTCGGCGCTTGAAACGATTTTAAAAATTGCTTCTGAAGTCGGCAGTATCCAGCAGTTCCATCTGGACGGCTTAAACCGCAACATTATTCATATGGGTAAAATTCACGGGGGTGAAGCTGTAAATACAGTGCCGGCCAACGCCGGACTCAGCGGCACAATCCGCACATATGAAGCATCGGATCTTGCAGTCATTAAATCACAGCTGACAAAAATAAAAGAAGCTGCTGAATTATTGTACGGCGCATCTGTTGAACTGCATTATACTGAAGGTTATCCAGCAGTAAAAAATAATTCGGAGTTAAGAGAAGTTGTTGAAACTTCGATTGGCACTGCCGGATTACGGGGGATAGAAAAAGATAAGCCCTATCTTTTCGGTGAAGATTTCAGTTTTTACAGTAATATCGCAAAAACGTACTTCGTATTTGCAGGATCGCGCAACCTTGAAAAAGGCTATGCATCCAGTCTCCATACAGATACATTCAACTTTGATGAGCGCGTGCTGATTAAAGTGGCGGATTATTACGAAGCATTGTTAAATAACTACTAATAGCGAGGAGAATTTTGCATGGGCGGTACATTTCAGATTGATGAAGCGCAGTTTATAAAACAGGCCAGGCAGTTTCAGCTGCCGGGGCAGACGATTGCGGTCGTTAAAAATAATGCATACAACTACGGACTTGAGTTCGCAGTGAAGGCATTTGCCATTTCAGGCATCCGCGCATTTGCGGTCGTCTCTGTCGATGATGCGGTTAAAATCAGGCAGATGTGCGGTGCCAATGCCGACATTATTTTAATGAACCCGACGACTGACTTTAAACGTGCCCGCATGTTTAATCTCGATATCACTCTGCCCTCCTCCGGCTATTACGATACATATAAGGAAGAACTCGAGGGACTCAATATTCATATCGAATATGCGGGACTGTTTAACCGGTCAGGTCTGGCTGACGCTGCTGAGCTCGAGTATATTCTGGATGATATGAAAAAGTCCGGCATTGAGCTGAATTTTAAAGGACTGTGGACACACTTCGGCTACTCTGATGAGTTCGACGGCATATACGAAACTGAACGTCGGAACTGGCTGCAGTTTGTTGAAGATGTGCGGGGTCTCGGTGTGACGCCTTCAATGATTCATGCACAGAACAGCGCGAGTTATATGAGAGACGGTCTGTTTGACGGGCATTCACATGTGCGCCTTGGCATCGGTTTATACGGCTCAAAACCTTATGCGGATCTTGATGATAAAGATTTCATACAGTCATCGGTACTGTCGGCGCCGATTATTCAGTTCAGAGAACTGACTGCTGGTATGACACTCGGTTACGGTGCAGCATTTAAAGCAGATAAAGACTGCAAAGTTGCAGTCGTTGATATCGGCTACGGTGACGGTGTGCTCCGTGCACGTGCAGGCTACGAATGTGAAATCGGCGGTAAATTTTATCCGATTGTTGCATTGATGATGAGTCATATGGTCGTGCTTGTTGATGACATCGTTACAGCTGATATGGAGGTTTATCTTTACAACAGCAGACTTCGCATCGACAAATACACACAGCTCGGCGTCGGCGCCAACTCGGAACAGCTCGGCGCATTAAATTATCAATCATTGGGGAGAGAAATTATTTATGACGTTTAATTATTCAGCGGGAGAACTTTCAATCAGAGGACATAAAATTAAAGATATCGCGGCGGAATTCGGCACACCGGTCATCATTTACGACGAAACGTATATGACCGGCATGATGCAGAAATACCACCGTATCTTAAAGAGTCATAACATTCCCTTCTCCGTGTCGTACGCATCGAAAGCGTTCAGCAGTATCCAGATGATAAAACTGCTCGAAGAACAGAATATGGAGCTCGATGTAGTATCTGTCGGTGAACTGTATACAGCACTTGCTGCCGGATTTCCGGTTCAGGATATTCACTTCCACGGCAACAACAAAACACCGGAAGAAATTAAGTATGCTTTAGCGCGCGGTGTCCGTTTCTTCATTATCGACGGACTTGATGAGATTGAATTAATTAACGCACTTGCTTCAGGACTGGCTGCAGATGATCTGGTTAAAGTGCTCATTCGTATTAATCCAAGTGTTGAAGTGAATACACACGACTACATTTCCACCGGCCAGGAAGACAGCAAATTCGGTCTGTCACTGACGAACGGTGCAGCCAAGACTGCGATTGATAATATTAAAGAGTGTGAGAAGCTGCACTTTAAAGGCATTCATTATCATTTAGGCTCACAGCTCGATGACAGTACACCATTCATTAACGCGATTACGAACGTGTATGCATGGCTCGATGAACATGATATCGATATTGAAATTCTTAATATGGGCGGCGGTTTTGGTGTCAGATACACTGAAGACGATGTGCGTTTCCCGATTGAAGAAGGATTTGATGCGATAATCGGACATTTGAAAGACGTTGTTGGTAAGTCGCGGAACGGTGCCGGACGCGAAATTCCCCATGTCATGATTGAGCCCGGCCGTTCGATTGCCGCCGAAGCCGCAATTACCGTGTACGAGGTCGGAACTGTGAAGGACATCCCGGGCGTGGCCAGGTACGTATCTGTCGACGGCGGCATGAGCGATCATATCCGTACTCCTTTATACGGCGCTGAGTATGAGGTCATTCCCGTGGTCCGGAGCTCTTCATCTTCTAAAGAAGTTTCATCACACGTCGTTGGTAAGCTGTGTGAATCCGGAGATATTATCGGAAAAGATAAAAACCTCCCGGCCGATATAAAGCGCGGCGATCTGCTTGCAGTGAAGACAACCGGTGCATACCACTACTCCATGGCATCCAACTACAACCAGATGCGTAAACCGGCAGTCGTCTTCGTCGGCGAAAACGGCGTCCGCCAGGTGATTAAACGCCAGACACTGGAACAATTAATCGAAAACGATGTAAGATAAATTAAGCACACCTGGAAGTGATTCCAGGTGTGTTTTTTATTGTTTAAAATGTGTTTTGTCTGCTCGATAAATAATTTAAAGAGCGGATTCTGCCAGT
>DAIPYL010000044.1:0-12107 GCA_036782755.1 Jeotgalicoccus sp.
CTCCGCTTATTGCCGTGCTGCTTTATGTAATGTTTGCCCAGATTCCATTTTTAAATTTACGTGAAGCTTTGTCCAATACTAAGTTTATAATCGCTCTGTTAATCGCTAATTTTATTGCTGTGCCAATAGTCGTATGGGTTTTAATTATACTATTCCCGCTGCATCCTGCAATTTTACTAGGCGTTTGTCTCGTTCTCTTAACACCATGCATCGATTACGTTATTCCTTTTACTAAGCTTGGTCAAGGTGATGAAAAATTAGTTTTAGCATCAACACCGCTGTTATTTATCATCCAAATACTATTACTACCCGTGTATCTGACGCTATTTATCAGCACGGATATTTCAGCAATTATTAGTATCGGGCCGTTTATTGAGTCGTTCCTTTTGCTTATTGTACTGCCGCTGATACTAGCAGTTATTACACAGCTGCTTGCTAAAAACACAGCAGCAATTAAATCGTTGTTGAAACTTACCGGCAAGCTTCCCGAATTACTGATGGCGGCTGTCTTGTTTACAGTTGTCGCAGCACAAATCGGTAAAGTTTATAATGACCTGAGTATTATTTTAACTATCACTCCAATTTATATTCTGTATTTGATTATTACACCGTTTATTTCTAAATTGATTGCCTCAATATTTAAATTAAAACCACATGCCGGACGTGCACTTGCCTTCAGTGCCGGCACGAGAAATTCACTCGTTGTATTGCCGCTTGCGTTGGCACTCCCGGGAGAATGGGGTGTAATCGCTTCGGCAGTTATCGTTACCCAGACGATTACCGAATTAGTCGGCGAGTTATTTTATATAAAATTTATACCAAAACTGATCAAATAAAAAGCACTCAGCTTAACGATCTGAGTGCTTTTCTTAAAATTATTCTATTTCAAAAATATCATCTGTATGTTCATGCAGGTCTTCAGGCCCATTGATGTGAGCTGTGATACTGTACTCTCCAGGTTCAACTTCTGCAGTTTTTGCAGTATATACCCCGTCACCCTGATGCTCAGCATTCAGCCATGTAATTTCTTCTGTTTCAGGTTCCTGCACTTCAAAACGGACGCGGTCCGCTTCATAGGCTTCATCTTCTTTCAGCAGCTCAACACTGATTATTGAAGGATCTGCTTCATTATCAACAGTCAGATTAATATCCAGTACATGCTCATGGTCGTGTTCGGCGCTTTCTTCAGCCGGTTCATGTGTTTCTTCGCTTTGTGCTTCTTCAGTTGTATTGCCGCATGCAGCGAGTGCCAAAGTCAGGCCAGATAGTAAAAGTAATTTCTTCATAAAAATGTCCTCCAAAAATTATGTATGCACTCATTTTATCAGGCCGGTTTATGCATAACTGTATATTTTAAGTTATTTTAGTTACAACATTACTGATATATCCTATCTTTTCAAGCCTGTCTTTAATACTTACTGAACGTTTCTTTTAGAATATCGTAGGATTGTTTAACTCTTTCTTTTGACTCTGGCAAATCCCATTTCTCCCAGGTGAATTCTTTCATTTCATCAAGTCTGTTGTCAGATACAGCCGGGAAACTGTCTACAGTTTCTTTGCCATTCTTCATAATAACTCCCGCTTTAATATGATTTGCGGTAATTTTCGCTTCCAGTCCTTCTTCTGCAATATTGCCGATAAATTCATGCTGTGACGGATCTTTTGCACCGATTAACATCCACGGTATTCTAATTTCTATTATTCCATTTTCACTGTCCCAGTAATAATCACTTAATGAATTATAATCCTCATGTTCGGGATTTCCCACGCCTTCTTTAAGCAAGCCAGTTTCATACGATTCAAACGGTATCATTTCATCACGGTCAGGAAGATAAAGTTCTTTATTCAGAGCGAAGCGTATTGGATTGAAGCGTCCGGAATTATTCACAAGCGGTTTCCCCGACTCAATCATCTTAAGCGTGTGGCCGTACTGAATGTTAAAGAAGTCGTAATAGTCATCAACAACTACACGTGATTCATCGTCCCGCAGCTGAATGATAAAATCAACCGCATCGGATGTATCTACATTATTGAATGTTGTATTACCCTGCCCCTGAATAATATCGAGGGGAATATCAATATCTCCTGAAAATCCCGGTTCGTGTTCAATTTTAAAGTACAGATACCTTTCATCGGAATCCATCGTCATACTTTTCAGTTCATTATTTCCTTCGTACATTAAGTCCGTTTCCCACTCGTCACCGTTACCGTCAACACCAATTTTATGTGTATCGAAGCTCAGTATTCCAAACTGCTGTTCATTTGTCTGAGCATTCGACCAGTATGGTCTCCGGTCAGGGTTATCATAATCCATTGTATTCCATGTGCGCTTAAACCATTCATCCTGCCATGTAAATACGAGGCCTCCCATCATTCCTTCATGAATTATATCCTCATAAAGATGAGTGACAATTTCTCCTTGTTCTTGCTCAGACAGAAATCCCTGATTCCAGCCAAACGGATTTTTATGTGTCATGCCTCTTGATCCCGGGACACCAAATTCAGCTACAAGCACCGGCAGCCTGTGTTCCTTGTGCAGATCATTTAAATAACCGGCATAGTTATTTTTCTCTCCGCGGTGATCTTCATATTTCACATAATCTTTTTCATAATTCAGGAAATCAGGATAATATGGATAAATGTGATACGAAGCAAATTGACCGACATCTGTCATCGGTCCTTCTGTATATATAACATTGGGATCGACTGTCACCATATCCTCCATATCAGACGAGTCCGCCGGATGGTCCAGTAAATCGGTCGTTACCCAGTTCGTAAAGCTCATCGGTCTTAACGACTCGTAATTTTCATGTTCATAACGAGTCGCGAACTCCATCTTTTGAGCCAGCCAGTGTTCAAAAGGAGATGCATCTTCTGTGCGGTAATAAGTGCCTTCGAACTGCCCTGCATCACTGTGAACTTCATTAGTATTTACAACGAGCGGCGGATACCATTCCACACCAAGTATCCAGCTGATTACATATTCAGATACGTCATCTTTATATTTGCCATGCGCTTTACCTGGTGTTTCAGCAATATTTGCGTTGCCGTGCACCGCATTAATAATATGCTCAATATCTTCATCGAATTCTGCATTCAGTTTATTCTCATATGCGTCCAGATCATCGTGCATTTTAACTTCATCCACCCAGAAACCGTGCATAATATATACTGGTTTATCAGGATGTTTTTTATTATAATCTTTTAATGCAGAATAAAAGCCGGGCGGATGGAGCGTATAGACCCGGACAGTATTCGCATTCATTTCACCGATATGTTCAAACCATCTGTAGTATTCATCTTCCGTTATGGCCGCTTCACCGGGGAAGTAGCCCGGTTTTGCCATACCCATATTTACACCTTTAACCGTTATCGGTTCAAAACCTTCGGCAGAATTAATTTCAATTTTTCCATCATTTATTCTTGCAGGCTGCATTTCATATGCCTCCCTCGTATCATCGGTAAAAACATTCATCAACAGAAACACAATTGCGATGACTGCCGCCGCACCCAGTAAAATCATTAATGTTTTCTTCATTGATTGCTGTCTCTCCCTAATCCTTTACGTTCCATATTGCCCCACTCCTGTTTTTTGAAGATAAAACGCAGCATTCCTTCAATACGGAATAATATCGTCACTGGTCTGTACCAGAATGTTTCTGTCAGTGAGATCAATACCAGTTTAATTACGCTCATTGGCCTAAGGTAATTGTTCGTTGTCCATGATTCTATGAGCAGTGACAATGCTGAGAAAATTGAGCCGTAAATTACAAGGGTCAGCAGAATTAATAACGCAAATTCTGTATTCAGCTGATCTGTAAAGAATGCAAATATCATATATAAATATCCCGCGAGTTCCACCAGCGCACCGAACGCTTCAAACAGCCAGAAATACGGAAAAGCGATAAAGCCAAGTCTGCCGTATTTGGGATTCAGCGTAATATATTTATGTCTCCACAGACTTTCAAATAAGCCCTGTGACCAGCGTCTCCGCTGCTTGCGGAGCACTGACAGACTTGTCGGCGCCTCTGTCCAGCAAACCGGATCCGGAACGAATTCTATCCGCTTATCTAATTTATTTTTTCTAATATAGGCATGAACCTTAACGACCAGTTCCATATCTTCACCGATAACATCTTTTGCATAGCCGCCTGTCTCAATTACTATTCTTTTATTAAAAATGCTGAAGGCACCTGACACAATCAAGACCATATTAAAGCGGCTTAAAAATATTCTTCCCAACATAAAAGCACGCAGATACTCAATAATCTGCATCAGTACCAGAGGATGATTCCCAAGCTGCTTTTGCACCATTGCACCAAAGTGAATATCATTGCCGTTGGCGATGCGGACGTTTCCGCCTGCGACAGCGACTTGACCGTCTGATTCTATAATCGGGCGCATTACTCTGAGCAGTGAATTACTGTCCAGTATCGAATCCCCGTCAATCGAACAGAAGTAAGGATATCTCGAGAAATTTATTCCTGCATTTAAAGCGTCTGCTTTACCGCCGTTATCTTTACGTATTAAAAATACTTTCGGGTGCAGCTGAGACTGGTAAATACCCAGTATCCCTTCTGTCTGTAAATCTGTATTAATACTTCTTTTGGTTTCAACCATATCGAATGATGCTATAACCAGTGCTGCTGTATTGTCTTTGGACCCGTCATCGATAACGATAATTTCCGTTTCCGGATATTTTAATGTAATCAATGAGTGCATTGATTCTATAATTCCCAGTTCTTCATTATATGCTGGCACAAGAATAGACACAGGTTTCGTAAAGACATTCATTTTGAATTCGTCTTCAAGCCAGTCATGGTCGAGACGCTTTCTTTTTGCCAGTGTCTGATATGCTACCGCCATCATTATTAAGTAAAATATAATCACTGCAACCATATATACAATGATTACAATACCCACGACATCTCCTAGATAGTTTAAGTCCATTTTAGTTTGGACACCTCTTTCATTTCATCCTGATACATATTTGTCTGTACTGACCATCCGGGTTCATTAAAACCGAAATATGTCAGTGAATTCAGTGCCGCACTTTGAACCAGACGGTTTTTATCGCTGGCACAAACTTTCAGTAAAGGCACTGTGCTATCACCGATAATCGGTGCCAGACGCGAGACAATCATACGCTCTTCCCATACGCTTGAAGTAAAATACGCTGTGTATTTCTCCGGGTCATGCACACTGCCGATTAATTGAATAGTCTTCAATGCACGGATTCTCGTTTCAGAATCTTCGCTGTCAAACAATGACTCCAGCCATTCCAGCGGCTGGTCATGACCCACCCTGGCAACACGGCTTAAAAAAGCATATCGGGTTGTCAAAGACATCTGTTCGAATGCCGGAATGAGGGACAAAACAGCATCATTATTTAGACGGCTCAATATCTTTTTATTTTCATATTCTGTGAGTGCTCTATTGTCCAGAAATTTATAGCGGAATCTGTCAAAATCGTAAATTGATAAATAGATTAAAAATAAATAAAATTCGATGCTTTTCATGGCATCTATGTCCCTCGCGGAATATATATCAGTGAAACCCGGAACTTTAAATTCTGCGATTTTATTAAGTGCATTGACACGCTTTGCCCATAAAGGCGATTTTAATTCTTTTCTGTATTCATTTGAGAAGGATAATCTCGCGTAAGATGAGATTCTGCGTTCGACATCTTTCGTTTTTCCATTGCTTAAAAATGTGGAGAATATTTTTTCGATGGCATGCTGGTGTAATTTACTGTGGCGGTTTGTCTGGGGTAATTTATGTCCGTTGTATAAATAGTCATACCACTGATCGGCGTAATCATTAATATATAACTCTACTGCTTCACGGTTTCTGTTCAATCTGTATGCCCGGATAATAGTGAATACAACCAATACTGCGAGAAATATGATTAGAAAAACAGCAATTGCTAAAATGATTTGGGAGATTACTGTCATACTCCTGCACCTCTGATAATTCTATTCTTAATAATTGACTGGAAAAGTTTTAAATTGAACGGTTTGACGAAGTAATTATCGACTCCGAGATTCAATGCGTAAAGCATATCTTCTTCTGTTTCAGAACGCGTCATAAAGTAAATGATTGATCTATCATCAAATTTACGAATATGACTTGCGACTTCGAGACCATTTTTCTTAGGCAGTATATCGTTGACTATATAAAGAGAAAAGTTGTTTACATTCTTTACATCTTTTATAAATTCATATCCGTCTTCATAAATGAAAATATTAATTTTTTTCTCTGTTTCAATATCTTTAATTATTCTCTGTATAATTTTTCGAAAAAGAGCATCCGGTTCAAGAATAAAAATATCAATTTCATTACTAAGCATAAAATCTCATCCTTTATACGTATATTCACGCTAATTAAGCACAATAACTCCAAAGCTGTTGCTATAACCAATTTACAATATTATACTTCAAACTAATAGTATTATTTTGAAATTTTTTACAATTCGGAGGTTTTTCCCCGTGTTTCTACAGATGTTTACGTTAATTTGTGTGTTAATTACACTGCAGCTTGTATATTATCAAGTGAAAATTAAATTAAACCTTGAGATGACTAATAGTTTTAAAGAAAAATTATTCAGCGGAATCATGAGTGGTCTAATGGCCACAATATTAAGTTTTTACTCTATCGATACACGTTTTGATGTGTTTATCGGGCTTGGCATAACATGTTTGTTAATTGGACTGATCTACAGCGGCGGTTTAACATTTTCTATTGGATATATTATCTACGGAATTTGGCTGTATGTTTTTCCATATATAGAAACAATGTATTCTTTAGTGACGTATATACTTATCGGCTTGGTGCTGTTAACAGTAAATATTTTCGTTAAAAACTGCAAAGTTTATGTTAAAGGAATTACTTCGGTAATGACCTATGCATTAATATCAGGACTGTTCGCTTATTTTACGAGTAATAACCTCTCGTTTACTATAGGCTTTATAGTACTCTATCTTATATTGGCGACTATTAGTGTATTCGCCGGTGTGGTTATAATTTCCTATATGCAGAACTACATGAAAATGTATGAAAAAATGGAATCGGAAGCGATGCACGATGCTTTGACCGGACTTTTAAACCGCCGTCATTTTAATCAGTGTATCAGTGAACTGAAGCCGGATTCTCCTGTCTCGCTGCTCATGATGGACATTGATTATTTTAAGAATATTAATGATACATACGGTCACAGCACGGGTGATATAGTACTAAAAATGGTTGCAGATACAATTAAAAACGTAATTACTGAAAAACGTTCCATTGCACGTATAGGCGGTGAAGAGTTTGCTGTTATTTTAAGAAATCGTTCTTTGGATGAAGCTAAAATAATCGCAGAAAAACTCAGGCTTGCGGTTGAAGAAACCGATATCAGCTGTGAAGAAACTGAAGGTAATATCAACGTGACAGTGTCAATCGGTATCGCAAGCTATCCTTCAGAGACCATGTCTATACCCAAACTTTATGACACTGCAGATGAGCGTCTGTATTTTGCGAAGAAACTCGGACGTAATCAAATTCAGTACAGCACTCCAAAAGGAATTACAGCAAACTAAAATAATCTCACCGGGGTTTATCCCGGTGAGATTATTTGTTATCTTACGTATTCAAATATTCCTGCTGCACCCATACCGACACCGATACACATTGTTACCATACCGTATTTCGATTCCGGTCTGCGCTTCATTTCAGCAAGCAGTCTCGCTGTCAGCATTGCGCCTGATGCTCCGAGTGGATGGCCAAGTGAAATTGCTCCGCCGTTCACATTCGTTTTATCGATATCCAGTCCGGCTTTTCTAATAGACGCGACTGTCTGAGAAGCGAATGCTTCATTCAGTTCAATTAAGTCCATGTCTTTTACTGTTAAGCCTGCCTGTTCGAGTACTTCTGGTATTGCGTATGCCGGGCCGATTCCCATAATTTTTGGATCCACACCCACTGCTTTAAAGCCGACAAATCTTGCAATAGGCGTTACACCAAGTTCTTTAACCTTATCGCCTGACATCAGTACAACGAATCCTGCACCGTCTGTCAGCGGTGCCGATGTTCCGGCGGTTACCGTACCGTCTGCTTTAAAGACTGTTCTGAGTTTTGCAAGTCCCTCCATATTCGTATCCGGACGGATATGCTCATCAATTTTGAATTCGTCTTTTGTAACAACCGGGCCCTCTTCGTTATAAGATACTTTATTAACTTCGACAGGAATAATTTCATCTTCAAACCTTCCTGCATCTAGTGCTGCTTTCGCACGCTGGTGGCTCTGTACTGCATAAGCATCCTGATCTTCTCTGGATACTTCAAACTCTTCAGCGACCATTTCTGCTGTCAGACCCATCGGATAAGATACACCTGAGTCTTTATCCTGCAGCATCGGGCTGTTTGTCGGTTCATTACCGCCCATCGGTACGGCACTCATCAGTTCGACACCCCCTGCTACCAGTACATCAGCCTGCTCTGCCATAATCTGGTTCGCAGCGATGGCAATCGTCTGAAGTCCTGACGAACAATAACGGTTCACCGTCTGTCCGGGCACTTCATTTGGCATGCCTGCGAGCAGTGCGATTGAACGTGCGATATTCTGGCCCTGCAATCCTTCCGGGAATGAGTTGCCGACAATAACATCCTCAACCATATCTGAGCTGAATTTACCGTCAACTCGTTCTAATACACCTTTAAGGACTTGTGCCGCCACCTCATCCGGTCTGTCGTGGAACATTGCGCCGCCTTTTGCTCTTCCGGCCGCTGAACGTCCGTAAGCGACTATATATGCATCCTGCATTTAACTTCATCCTTTCTCTGTTTATACGTATGACTAATTACGGAGCGGTTTGCCCGTTTCAAGCATGTGACTGATACGTGCATATGTTTTCTCTTGTTTAAGCAGAGCCAGGAATCTTTCTCTTTCGAGCTTCTGCAGATAACGCTGATTAACGTACGTGTTGCGCGGTACATCCCCGCCCGATAATACTTCTGCAATCTTCAAAGTAATTTCATAATCATGATCACTGATAAAGTTTCCAAGACGCTGCGCATCAAGCATTCCTTCCGCCAGTGCTTTAAAGTCTCTGCCAAGTGCAATATACTTACCTTCAGGTTTAGGAATATAATTCATTTCCGATTCCAGACGCGCTTTATTCAGTGCAGCTTCCACACGCTTCTCAACGTTCAGAATAATTGAGTCTGTATCTCTTAAATAACCATATCTTTTCGCTTCATATGCGTTCGTCGATACTTTAGCCATACCGATATTTGTCAGTACTTCAGTCATCGACTGCTGTTTATCATCGTGTTTATGATTCGTGCTTAATATACGGTCTGACATCTCAGCAAGTCCGCCGCCGCTTGGCAGTAACCCTACACCCGTTTCAACCATACCGATGTATGTTTCGCTTGCTGCTACTACGAATGGCGAGTGAAGTACTAATTCACAGCCGCCTCCGAGTGCCTTGCCCTGAACAGCTGTAACAATCGGTTTCAGTGAATATTTCATACGGTTGAAACTTTCATGCAGCGTATCAATCGCAGGCCCGACTAATTCGTCGACTTTCTTCATTTCATGAGCTTTTTTCATCATGAACAGATTTGCCCCGACACTGAAGTTTCTGCCGTCTGCATATAGGACCATACTTGAAAAATCTTCACTCTCAAGCAGATCGACTGCTTCGATTAAATCCTTGGCGAAATCGTCGGAAATAATATTGTTGCCGCTCTGCAGTTTTAACAGCAGCTGATCCGCATTCACGACAGACAGATTGGAGTCCTCACGGTTCCAGATTTCACTTTCAATTAACTCACTGACCGATGCCACACGTTCAATAGATTCTCCATCTTCATAGAATCCTTCAGTGCGGTTTTCGATCCACTCCGGCAGTTCACCAAGCTCTTCTTTTATACGGTTTTTAACCCGTTCGAAGCCCATCATATCCCAAAGCTGGAACGGACCTTTTTTCCAGTTAAAGCCCCATACAAGCGCACGGTCTATATCCTTGTAGTCCGATGCTGCTTTGGGCACATTAAGTGCTGAATAGTAGAAGTTATTTCGCATCGTTTCCCACATGAATAATCCTGCTTCGTCATCAGCGTTGAAAATAACATCCATATTCGCTGTTAAATCTTTGCTGAATTTAGCAAGAACCGGGTATTGCGGTTTCGACTGTTCAACGTATTCATTGCTTTCAGGATTAAAGACGAGAATTTTATTCTTCTCTTTTTTATAGAACCCCTGCTTGGTTTTTCTGCCAAGCGCTCCTGATTCAACCAGTTTTTCAGCTGTTTTTGTACTCTTGAAGAATTTATCTTCACCGGGCACCTGCTGCATTCCTTTAGTTACAGTCACTGCAATATCGATTCCTACTAAATCACTTAAACCGTATGTTCCGGTACTTGGACGTCCAATCGCTCTGCCCGTTAATGCATCCGTATCGGAAATTGATATTCCCTGTTCCTCTGCACGGTGCATAATATCATTCATCGTCTGAGTCCCGATGCGGTTCGCGACAAATCCAGGTACGTCATTGGCAACAACCACACCTTTACCAAGTTTGCCTTCTGCAAACTCCTGAGCTGCTTTTACTGATTCCTCAGTTGTTTCTTTCAGCGGAATAATTTCAACCAGTTTCATAATACGCGGCGGATTGAAGAAGTGCATTCCGAAAAATCTTTGACGTTCTTCTTCATTGAATACTTTCGCGATGTATTCAATCGGAATCCCGGAAGTATTCGTTGCAAATAATGCATTATCTTTCGCCACAGCTTTAACTTGCTTCCATACGCTGTGCTTAATATCCAGCTCTTCTTTAACCGCTTCGATATAAATATCTGCGTCATCTTCACCCTGCAAATCTTCTTCGAAGTTGCCGTATGTTAAATTCGGAGCAAAGTTTAAATCAAACAGCTGAGGACGTTTTTTATCCGTAATCATTTCATAAGATTTTCTCGAGATTTTGTTTGGATCTTTTTCATCAATTGCTATATCGAGTATTTTTACTTTTAAGCCTGCATTAACGAGCAGGGCAGCAATCTGGCTGCCCATTACTCCCCCGCCAAGCACGGTCGCTTTTCTTATCGTCATGAAAAACCCTCCAAATTATTTTATCTTTATACTTTTCATACACTTTGTCTTTAAATAAATGCTGAATCGCCTGTTAACGCTCTGCCGATTACCAGTGCATTTATTTCGTGAGTGCCTTCATAAGTGTATACAGCTTCAGCATCGGAGAAGAATCTCGCAATATCATATTCTGCCAGAATACCGTTACCGCCGGTAATTCCGCGTCCCATTGCTACCGATTCGCGCAGTCTTAATGCATTCATCATTTTAGCTGTTGATGTTGCCACTTCATCGTACTCGCCGTTTTCTTGCATACGCGCAAGCTGTGCTGACATTGCTATTGCGTGTGCAAGGTTCCCCTGCATCATCGCAAGTTTTTCCTGTATCAGCTGATACTTGCTTATTTCTTTCCCGAACTGTTTGCGCTGTGTAACGTAATCAAGCGTTGCACGAAGCGCACCGGCCATCGCACCAGTTGCCATGTACGATACACCTGCACGAGTAGAGTAGAGGATTTTGGCAATATCTTTAAAGCTGTTAATATTCTGCAGTCTGTCTTCTTCTTTTACGACTACATTATCTAAACGGATATTAGTATTCGGAATAATTCTTAGTGCAATTTTATTTTCGATTACATCGATTTCGACCCCGTCCTGTTCAGGACGGATAATGAATCCTTTCGGCTTGCCTGTTTCTACATCTACTGCAAACAGAGGAATAACGTCCGAGACATTTGCTCCGCCAATCCATTTTTTCGCACCGTTAATGATCCAATTTTCTCCGTCGAACTTAGCTGTCGTTTCAAGACCGCCTGCAACGTCGGACCCGTGGTCCGGTTCTGTCAGTGCAAAACACGTTCTGAGCTCGTGGGATTGAAGTTTTGGCACATATTTAGCAATCTGCTCTTTTGAACCGCCGAATAAAAAAGCATTGTGTCCAAGCCCCTGGTGTACACCAAGTATTGTTACGAGTGATACGTCAAAACGTGCGATTGTATATGACATAAAGAACTGGAACAGCTGGCTCGGAGTTTTTG
>DAIPYL010000045.1:0-11346 GCA_036782755.1 Jeotgalicoccus sp.
TGGACGTTGTTGAATTCACATTGTACTTCCAGCGGACTTTTATCGTTTTAATTCTACGATGCCTTCGTCAGTTCGGCGAGGGACATCAAATCTCCCCGAGTCACCATATCCAGTCCACACCCGGCGTTCGAGCATTTCCACCCCAAATCCCCACCACGCACGCCTTTCATTTTTAAACCACTGCATTTTCATGATAATATGTAGACAAAGTAGGTGAGGCTTATGCCGGAAGTGCTAGTTGTTGAAGACGAAACGAATTTAGCCCGTTTCATAGAATTGGAATTAGGCCATGAGGGTTACAATGTAACGCTCGCTGCTGATGGGCAGGAGGGTTTTAATCTGGCGTCGGAGAATGATTACGATGTCATCCTGCTGGATCTGATGCTGCCGAAGCTCAATGGTCTGGAAGTGTGCAGGCGTCTGCGCAAAACAAAGGATACGCCGATTATTATTATTACGGCAAAAGGAGATACGTACGATAAAGTCGTCGGTCTCGATTACGGTGCGGATGATTACATTGTGAAGCCGTTTGAGATAGAAGAACTGCTCGCGCGCCTTCGAGTGATTATGCGCCGCAATAAGACAGCCGAGACGAATCACGATACACTTGAGCTGCACGGTATTTCTATTGATACGTCAGCGTATACTGTCGCAATTGACGGAACGCCGATTGAACTGACGAAAACGGAGCACGAGCTGCTCCATCTGCTCGTTAAAAATATGGGCATTGTTATGAAGCGCGAGCAGATTCTCGATATTATCTGGGGTTACGACAGTGAAGTCGAAACGAATGTAGTCGACGTATATATCAGATATTTAAGAAACAAACTTAAACCGTTCGACAAAGATAAACTGATCGAAACAGTCCGCGGTGTCGGATACGTGATCAGACAATGAACCGCGTGACATCGCTCCGCACCCAGTGGCTGAAACTGTCGATTTTAATTATTACGATTACTTATTTACTGTTCAGTTCGCTGCTTATTTACGCGACGAGCGTTTATTTAAAAGACCAGGAATACCGTGCGGTTTCTAGAAGTCTTGAAGACGTGAGCTCGCTGTATGAAAATCAGCCGTTCAACTCGATTACAGAACGCGATATTTATACGAGTCTGTACGACAATCAGCAGATGGGACTGTACACGCTGAGCGAGGAAGAAGTTTACCGATGGCCAATCCGTACACAGCTGAATGTCGCTGCGGAATTTGAGGCGAACATTAATCCGGTAATTGAGACAGCGAGCGTCGACGGCGATGATTATCTCGTCGGCACGCGTATGCTGCAGTCGGATTACTGGCACGGCTACGTATCTGTTGTGCACCCGCTAAACGAGTACAATACGATAATCCGCATGATGCTTTTCATCGCAACGATTATCGGGTTTTTATCGATTACATTTACTTCGATTATCAGTTATTTTTTCTCGATTCAAATGGTGAAACCAATTGGGCGTTTTACCGGACAGCTTAAGAAAATTGAGAATCAGGGCTTCGCCGAACGTCTCGATTTAAAGACGAACATTGTCGAAACCGATTATATGATTGAGACGTTTAACAATATGATGGGTGCACTCGAAGAGTCGTACAATCAGCAGAAGCAGTTCGTTGAGGATGCGTCCCACGAACTCCGCACGCCGCTCCAGATTATTCAGGGGCATCTGCAGCTGATTAACCGGTGGGGCAGAAACAGTCCGGAAGTGCTCGATGAGTCACTTGGCATTTCCATTGAGGAACTGAAACGTATTAACAAGCTCGTCGAGGAACTGCTGCTGCTCACGAAAAACGAAGGACATGATTTCCTGCAGACTGAAAATATCAATTTAAACGATGAAATAATGAGCCGCATAGAGAGTCTCGATAAAGTTCATCCGGACTATACGTTTGATGCCAGACTCCATAAAGGTAAGGTCATGTATCCGATTAATAATTACCATTTTGAACAGATGCTGATTATTTTCCTCGATAACGCGATTAAATTCGACGTGGAGAATAAGCATATTACAGTAGGTTCAGAAGTTGACCGTGACGGCAGTATTGAAATCACAATCACGGATTCCGGTGTCGGAATTCCGGAAGCTGAAATCGAACAGGTGTTTAACAGGTTTTACCGTGTGGATAAATCCAGAAGCCGCGACCAGGGCGGGAACGGACTCGGTTTATCGATTGCGAAAAAAATCGTGGAATTGTACCGCGGAGACGTGTGGATTACAAGTATTGAAGGGAAATCGACCACTGTTCATATAAAATTCCCAAAACCTAAAAATTAACATCGAAAACTTTAGTTACAATATACAATAATGCTTTCAAGAACCCTTGTAAAATGGTAAAATTTATACGTATTGAGTATTTAAAAATTATAAAGAGGTGGCAGTACAATGCAGCAAAATGAAGTTGAGAATGCTCCTGTTAGATTTGGAACAAATCTAGGCATGATTCTTGAGTATTTTGACATGTACAAAGAAGACCCGAATTCAGTATCAGAAGAAATGCAGTTGTTATTCGACAGCATCGCTTCGAATGAAGGAAGTAATACTCGTCAATCAGGACAGACACTCAGTTCAGCAGGTCAGGATAAGATTAAAGGTATTTTACAGTGGTTAAATGACATCAGACAATATGGACATTTAAAAGCTGACGTCTATCCGGTTTACTCCCCGGAAATTGACAATACACCTGACTTTGATTTCAATGCATACGGTTTTTCGGATGAAGATCTTGAAAACCTGCCTGCAGGAATTGTTTCTGAAGCAATTGCCGATAAATTCGACAATGCGCTTGAAGCAGCACGTTACCTGGAGCAAATCTACACTTCGCCATTATCTTATGAGTACACTCATATTAACAACAGTGAAGAAAGAGAATGGCTGCAAAACACGATTGAAGGACTTGGTGAAGTCGAACTTTCCAATGATCAGAAAATTTATCTTTTCAAGGAACTGGTTAAAACTGAAGGATTTGAAAAATACCTTCATAAGAACTTCGTCGGCGCTAAACGTTTCTCAATCGAAGGGGTGGATTCGCTCGTACCGATGCTTGACCATTTACTCGGGAGAATGGCTGAAGAAAACATTCCTCATCTGCAAATTGGTATGGCGCACCGCGGACGCTTAAACGTGCTGACGCACACGCTCCAAAAACCATACGCAATGATGCTGAGCGAATTCATGTCGACTGATCCGATGAAATTCCTTCCGGAAGACGGTTCACTTGTCCTTACTAACGGCTGGATGGGCGACGTTAAGTATCACCTCGGCGGCGTTAAAACGAGAACTGACAAAGGCATCGAACAGACTGTGACACTTGCAAACAATCCGTCACACCTTGAAATCGTCGGACCTGTTGTTCAGGGACGTACACGTGCACAGCAGGAACAGACTGACCAGCCAGGAAAAGCGGTTCACGACACAGATAATTCACTTGGTGTAATTATTCACGGTGATGCAGCATTCCCGGGACAGGGTGTTAACCCCGAGTCGATGAACTTATCTAACCTTGACGGATATTCTGTCGGCGGTGCGATGCATATTATTACCAACAACCGCATCGGTTTCACTACTGAAGAGTGGGATGCACGCTCTACACTGTATGCATCTGATATTGCCAAAGGTTTCGATATGCCTGTATTCCATGTCAACGGTGACCGTCCGGAATACGTACTGCGCGTAATCGACATTGCAATCCAGTACCGTCAGAAGTTTAAAAAAGACCTGGTTATTGATCTTATCGGCTACCGCCGTTACGGCCACAACGAAATGGATGAGCCGATGACGACGAACCCGAATCTTTATAACGAAGTAAATGTATACCCGTCAATCGACAACCTGTACGGTGACAAGCTCGTAGAAGAGGGTGTCATTACTCAGGAAGATAAAGACAGCATCATGCAGGCGATTCAGGACGAACTAAGAGCTGAGCATGACAAGATTGATAAAGAAGATACTGTTGTTACAGAAGATATTCAGACACCGGCAGAAATCATGGAAGGTCATGCGAACGAAGTCGAAGAAGATGTTACACTCGACCGCCTGGCTAAAATTAATGAGGAACTGTTAACGTATCCTGAAGGTTTTGCACCGCTTAAAAAATTAAACAATGTTTTATCAAGACGTAAAAAACCATTTGAAGATGACACGGCACTTGTCGACTGGGCTCATGCGGAAGCACTTGCATTCGCAACGATTAACCAGGACGGCACACCGATTCGCTTCACAGGTGAAGATGCTGAGCGCGGAACGTTTGCACACCGCCACGCAGTGCTGCACGATCCTGAAACAGGGAAGAAACACACGCCGCTGCACAACATCAGTGACGCGAAAGCTTCATTTGAGCTTTACAACTCGCCGTTAACTGAAATGGCAGTCGTTGCTTACGAGTACGGCTACAACGTTGAAAACAACAGCGCATTAACGATCTGGGAAGCACAGTACGGAGACTTCGCTAATATGGCGCAGCCGATTTTCGATGTATTCGTATCATCTGCACATTCTAAGTGGGGAGAAAGAACTGCATTAACGCTTCTTCTGCCGCACGCACAGGAAGGTCAGGGCCCGGAGCACTCATCTGCGCGTCTTGAGCGTTATTTACAGCTTTGTGCTGAAAACAACATGACTGTTGTTAATTTATCGAGCAGTGCTAACTACTTCCATCTGTTAAGACGTCAGGCGAAGTACTTAAACACAGAAAAAATGCGTCCGTTAGTAGTTATGTCTCCGAAGAGCCTGCTGCGCAACACGACAGCAAGCCAGCCCGTCAGCGAATTTGTACAGGGCCAGTTCCACGAGATAATCGTACCTGAGTACAAGAAAACGAAAGTTAAATCTGTAGTTATCGCGAGCGGTAAAGTGGCAGTAGATCTGCTTGAAGCACAGGCTAAAGCAGAAACTCCAAACGACGAAGTAATGATTATCAGACTGGAACAGCTGTATCCGTTCCCGGCTGAAGCAATTAAATCAGTATTAGATGATATTTCAGGCCTGAAAGAAGTTCGCTTCGTACAGGAAGAACCGCAGAACCAGGGTTCATATCATTTCGCACTGCCGTACCTGCTTGATATTGTGCCGGCAAAAGCTAAATTGGACTATATCGGCAGAAAAGCGAGCGCTTCAACTTCTGAAGGCAACGGCGGATCTTACAAACTTGTACAGCAAAACATTATAGAAAAAGCTTTAAAATAATAGGGGGTAAATTATAAAATGGCTGAAATTATCGTGCCTGAATTAGCAGAATCAATTACAGAAGGAACAATATCTACATGGTTTAAACAAGTAGGGGACTCAGTTGAAAAGGGCGAAAACGTTCTTGAACTGGAAACTGATAAAGTAAACGTGGAAATCGTCAGCGAAGAAGCAGGCGTAATTTCTGAACTTAAAGCTGAAGAAGGCGACACTGTTGAAGTTGGTCAGGTTATCGCTGTAATCGGCGAAGGCGGCGGTGCGCCTGCTGCGAAGAAAGAGGAAGCTTCTGATGCCAAAGCAGAAGAAACTAAATCTGAAGACGCTAAACCGGCAGAAACAAAAGACGCAGAAGAAGACGAAAGCGATGCACTTGTTGTTGCTACGCCTTCAGCCAGAAAACTTGCTCGTGAAAAAGGAATCAAAATTTCAGACATCAACCCGGCTGACCCGCGCGGTTTAGTTCGCAGCCAGGATGTTGAAAACCACGGCAATGCTCCTGCACCTAAAGCAGAAGCTAAACAGGAAGCACCTAAGCAGGCTGCGCCGGCTCAAAACGCTGCACCTGAAAAACCGGTTAGACGCGAAAAAATGTCACGCCGCAGACAGACAATTGCGAAACGTCTTCTTGATGTATCACAAAACACTGCAATGCTGACGACGTTTAACGAAATCGATATGACTAACGTTATGGAACTCAGAAAACGCAAAAAAGAAAGTTTCCAGGAGCGCAACGATGGTACAAGACTCGGCTTCATGTCATTCTTTACCAAAGCTGCAACAGCTGCACTCAGAAAATACCCTGCAGTAAACGCTGAAATCGACGGCACGGACTTTATCTACAAAGAGTTTTTCGACGTATCAATTGCTGTATCTACTGACGAAGGTTTAGTAGTGCCGGTTGTCCGCGACACAGACCGTAAAACATTCGCTGAAATTGAAAATGATATCGCATCACTTGCTAAGAAAGCTAAAGATAAGAAATTATCTCTTGACGACATGGCAGGCGGTTCATTCACAATTACTAACGGCGGTGTATTCGGTTCATTAATGTCAACACCGATCATTAACGGTACACAGGCTGCAATCTTAGGAATGCACACAATTCAAAAACGTCCTGTGGCAGTAGGCGACGATATTGAAATCCGTCCTATGATGTACATTGCACTAAGCTATGACCACAGAATTATCGACGGAGCTGAATCAGTTGGTTTCCTTAAGACAATTAAAGAACTGATTGAGAACCCTGAAGATTTATTATTAGAAGGCTAAATTTAAAACAATTTTATAAGAGAAGGTATCTGCGCGATACCTTTTCTTTTTTAATTAGGAGGACATTTCATGTTACAGAATAAATGGGAAAACAGAAATTTAAGAACAGTTACGGTTAAACATACGGACGCTGAAAAGTACAAAGTCTCTGATATGCTTACAGTCGGCAAAGAGTACACAGTAGTGAATGAAACAGAAGAGTATATCTTCGTAAAGGATAATTCCGGTAAAGTAGGCGGATTTTACAAAACTTATTTTTCATAACTTAAATGTCAGATAATTTCAAAAACTTATAGATTTTTCTGTCATTGTGGTGTAAAATGATTTGCATACCAATTTTTATAAGAAGAGGCGATGTCCATGAGTACAAAACAAGTCATAATGGTAGGATTCACTTTATTTGCCATGTTCTTCGGAGCAGGCAATTTAATTTTCCCGCCGGCACTCGGATTCGGGAGCGGGGAATACTTCTGGACTGCAATGATTGCATTCGTCCTTACAGGTGTAGGTCTTCCGTTACTTGGAGTGATTGTAGGATCAATTTCAAAAGACGGATATAAAGAATCATTAAAAAATATTCACCCGGCATTCGCCGTATTGTTCCTGGTCGCGATTTACTTAACGATCGGACCGTTCTTTGCAATACCGAGAACTGCAACAACTGCTTATGAAATGGCAATCGTGCCATTCCTAAGTGAAAACACAGGAATCTGGTTACTGATTTTCTCATTAGTATACTTTATCGTTGTCTTATTACTAAGTCTTAAACCAGGTACATTAGTGAACAGTATCGGGCAGGTGTTAACACCATTATTACTTATCGGAATCGTGCTCTTAATCGTCGTGGCAGGTGTTGCTTACTTCAGCAACTCAATCAACCCGGCATCAGAGACATTCCAGCAGACTTCACCATTTACTATCGGCTTTACTGAAGGATACTTAACGATGGACGCGATTGCAGCAATTGCATTCAGTGTGCTCGTACTTAACTCAATCAGACAGCTTGGCATTACAAACCGGCGCGACTTGCTTGTCGGCACAAGCAAATCTGCACTGCTTGCAGCTGTACTGCTTGGTGCAATCTACATTTCACTTGGCTGGCTCGCTAACCGCGTAGACCTCGGCGGCGCATTAGTGGATGATCAGAACTTAGGAACATTCCTGCTGACATACATGAGCAGTGACGTGTTCGGTATTTTCGGACCTATCCTGCTTGGTGTAATTGTCCTCCTTGCATGTCTGACGACAGGTACGGGACTTATCGTATCGGTATCTGAATACTTCAACAGTATTCTTCCGAAAGTACCATATAAAGTATGGGTAATATTATTCGTGCTGATCTCATTCGGACTTGCAAACCAGGGGCTGGATCAGGTTATCGCAACGAGTATTCCGATTCTGTCAATCATCTATCCGATTGCAATGACAACAGTGCTGCTGTTAATCGTGACATACTTCGTACCGTCACCGAGACTTGCACTGCAGATTCCGGTCTACCTTGTAACAGCATTATCAATCCTTTCTGTAGTACACAGAAACGGCTGGCTGGAACTTAACTTCTTAGAATCACTGCCATTATTCAGCTACAGTTTTGAATGGATTCCATTTATGATTGTTGGCTATATTGCGGGATACTTAATCGGTCTTAAGAAACCGAGAGTAGAGTATTCGTAAGATAATTAAAAATAAGACCGCTTTCCCTGATGGGAGAGCGGTTTTTTATTTGGGTGAAAAATTCGAATGCGGATCCGTGTGATTGCTTGAGCAGGTTCATCTGCATGAGACACTGTCATGACTACTAAAAATGAAATGCGCAGGCATGAGAGTCAATTGTGACTTTTAAATATCCGCTATTAACCTGATGAAATACCGACATCTGGTTGAATGCTTTTAATTGACCGCATGAACACTTCACATACGGCTGATAATATATAATCGACCGCATCTTTGCCTGTCATCCGGTCGAAAACCCGGATTCAACCGCATGAGAGCTGTTCATCGGGACGAATAGCTTTTTTCGTCTCATCTAGCGAGTCACATTGGGACAAATATTATTAATCGTCTCAATGAACAGCGGACTCTCGTTAAAAACAGCTTATCTCATTCTCTACAATTAAAAAATCACCCCTCTGTTATCAGCAGAGGGGTGATTCAGTATTTCTATCAGTATCTGTGTTTATCTTTAATTTGCAGTAATCGTTCTTTCAGTTCTTTTTCCATCGTCACAAGCTCTGCTTCAGCCGACTTACGCTTCTGTGTGCCTTCTGACTGGATTCTGAGCGTTTCTTCGATTGTTGTGACCAAGTTCTCCTGAGTTATCTTAAGCGTCTCAATATCGACGATACCGCGCTCATTTTCGGTCGCAGTTCTTAACGAGTTCTGTTTCAGCATTTCACTGTTCTTAGTTAAGAGGTCATTCGTCGTATTTGTTACTTCACGCTGGGCTTTTGATGCCGATTCCTGTCGGAGCAGTGTCAGGGCAATTGCCATCTGGTTTTTCCATAACGGGATACTTGTCAGAATTGAACTTTGAATTTTTTCAGCAAGTGTCTGATTAATATTCTGAATCATGCGAATCTGCGGTGCAGACTGCAGTGTAATCTGTCTGGATAATTTAAGATCGTGGACGCGTTTTTCAAGACGGTTGATGTACTGCATCATATCGTTAACGTCCTGCACGTCCATCTGGTTGCCTGAAGCATCCGCCTCAGCTTTTAAGCGGGGGAGTGTTTCATTTTCAAGTTCTTCTTTTTTAAGTTCCGCCGCTGCGATATATATATTAATTGCATCGAAATAGTCTTTGTTCTGGTTATATAAACCGTCCAGCATATTCACATCTTTAATGAGCACTTCTTTCGCGTGCTCAAGCTGGATTGAAATACGGTCGACCTGTGATGCGATACTCTGATGCTTTGAAATCATTTCGTTAACAGAGCGTTTGACGCGCCCGAACATACGCTTGAATATGTTGCTCTTTTCATTCGTCAGTTCTTCCGGATCAATCTCTTTTAATTTCTTCATCAGTTCTTCCAGTGTATCGCCGATAGGGCCGACGTCTTTCGACTGGACTTCACTCAGCATCTGATGTGAGAATTTCGACATTGCCTGCTGAGCATTCGCACCGTACGTAATCAGTGCGTCGTTATTCAGCGGCTCAATCTTATCTTTAATATCGTGAATTGATTTTAAATCCGATTCGCTGAACTGATCTTTAAACGTCGTCAGCATTTCGCTCTCTTTCGGTTTTTCTGCCACAGATTCTTCAGGCTGCAGTATTAAATTATCGTTTGTGTCATCTGCTTCTTTAAACGGATTTTTTAAGAGTTCATCTTTAAGATTTCTATCTTCAGCCATTTCCTTCACCCCGATGTACTTTTTCTGTTTCTTTTTCTGCATTGCGCTTCTTGTTTAAATTCACTTTCTCTTTGCCCAGCTTATTATCAAGCGCTGCCTGGCGCTTTTTCGCGCGGGCGGAGTTCATCTTAATTAAATCGCGCTCGACGTTTAAGTCCTGATAGCTGCTCTGGTTCATATGAGACAGGTTCGACTGCAGCGTACGTTTCAATTCTAACATTGATAAACGCGTCTCGTGGAGCTGAATTCGTTCATCTTTCGATTTACCGGGCATCTTATACAGATACAGATACTTTTCAATCGTGTTGACTGCTGTCTCCAGATTCGAATGGAAGAACTGCTGTACGCTGTAAAACTGTCTCGGGTCTTCTTCTACAGATGAAATAATCGTTTTAACGATCCGGTTAATATCAAATATCATCTTCGCATCTTTTATCGATCTGATATTCATATAGCTGGAACGCAAACGATTCGTATGCTCCTTCGCCTGAGCGAGCTGTTCTTTTATATATTTGTACTCACTGTTTGTGAGTTTCAATTTCTCTAAATGCTTATTATGTGAAATACGCTGGGCGGGCAGGTAGGATGCACCAAAACCGCCGATACCGGCAATGACGTCTAAAAACATATGAATATCAAATACATTAGACGATAAAACCCAGGCGACGAGGCCGGCCGGTACTGCAATCACAGAAGCAATGAAATGTGAATAATTACTCTTCATTGTTCAAAACCCCTTAGTATATATGTGCCTATTTATTATAATTATAAAGCGTTATGCTTGATAATGCTAATTATACGCGTTTATAATAATGAATAATATCGGCGAGGGAATGGAGTTTTAAACATGTATGAAGTCGTGATCGTCAGAGCGGATTATGAAGGCTGGTGGCTCTTTGAGGGCTGGCAGAACGACATTATAAACAGGCATCAGTTTAACGATGATGCAGCGCTGACAGAAGGCTACAGTTCCATTATTGAACAGATGAAAGAAAAATATAACAGCTATATCCAGGGAAAATATGATTTATACGCATTCTTTAATGCATGCGAAATAGAATTTTGCGAAGACTGCGATGAAGATGTCCAAATATACTATACGCCGATAATGACAAAAAATAATGAATTTTATAAAAAATGATTAAATTTAATGTAAAACGTCACAAAATTGTTGGAAATCCAGTTGCAATATAACCAATTACATTGTATAATATGAATCATCAGTAAGTTCTTCTTATTGATAATTTACGTCTTTTGGAGGATTTTATTAATGAAACAAGGTACAGTGAAATGGTTTAATGCAGAAAAAGGTTTTGGCTTCATCGAAATTGAAGGAGAAAACGACGTTTTCGTGCACTTCTCAGCAATTAACCAAGAAGGCTACAAGTCTCTTGAAGAAGGTCAAGCAGTTGAATTTGAAGTAGTTGAAGGCGACCGCGGTCCACAAGCTGCAAACGTTGCTAAACTATAATTATAAATTGATTCATTAGAATAATTTGTAACTTCTAAGCAGGTGCCCGGATTTATCCGGGTACTTGCTTTTTTTGTT
>DAIPYL010000046.1:0-3183 GCA_036782755.1 Jeotgalicoccus sp.
AAATCACCGTCGTTCCAACAGTCCTCACACACCCGCCCATACAAAAAAGCGCAGCCTCAGCTGCGCTCCCCATTCCAACACCTATTCATCATAACCAATCAGTATTTCACCGATCTGTTTTCTCGCATCGATACCTTCTTTTATCGGATACAGCGGAAAGACGTGATTCTGCATCTCGTATTCGTAATATTCGTAGTCTGCACCGGCCGCTTCTAGCAGCTGCACATATTTCCGTGCGTCGGGCAGGATAATCTCACGTGTCCCGACAATCAGATAAAGTTTCGGCAGTCCCGCCAATTCACCATACATCGGCGATACTTTATAGTAATCCGGATCCGCATCGCCCGACCAGATTTTTCCGATTATTTTTAAGTTGTCAGGTTTCAGCATCGGTTCAACTGTTTCGAACGCTTCTATATCCGGGTTCCCCAGTGTAATATCGAGCCACGGCGAAATCACAATCTGCGCTTTCGGCATCGGCAGCTGTTCTTTCTTCAGCCACTGCACTAAGCCCAGTGTCAGCCCGCCGCCTGCCGAGTCTCCCATAATAATGATATTGCCGTTCTCACTCACGAGCTGTTTATATAATTTCTGCACCTGTTCGTATGCTTCGTCGTAAGTATGCTCCGGTGTTTTCGGATATATCGGCACGATAAATTCCATTGCTGTTTCTTTAACGAGCTTGCTTAAAAATCGCCAGTGGAATACTGACGGCTGGTTTATGTATCCTCCGCCGTGCAGGTACAATACCCGCTGCTTCCGCTTCTCATGTTTAGGAGAAATGGTGAATATTTTCATACCATCCAATTCATAACTCCCGATATGTGACCTTACAATGCTCCTCGGAATTTCGTACTCCTCCTGGTTTTCTTCAGCATTACGCTCTAGCATTTCATCATCCACATCAGCGATATCAAAGTTCGCCACTCTGATTAAATCTTCGGCGAGTTCGCTGCCGATACTCCTTTTATTTACAAACAATGCCCGGTAGATATACATAAAAACACCGGATATTGCGGTCAAAACCGCCACACCTCTGAATAGTACTTTCATCTCATCCGTCCCTTTTATCTTCTATTATATTAAAAATGAAATCTTCTGCCGAGCTGGGTCATTACTGACTGGTTGGCAACGAGCAGCATTGCGATAAACGTCGCCACGCCAAATGATCCTGCAGAGACGCTCGGCCAGAGAACATCTGCGACGCCTGATAAATAAAGTATAAGCGGCAGAAATCCAAAGCCGATCATCATCAATAAGAAACTGATGTAGCCCGTCCATTTCATGCGGACTTTCAGCATCATGATTGAAATCAGCAGAATGCCTGCAATAATCACGAACGGTACGACGTAATTAACTGACCACTGCATTGAGCCGGACATGCCGTCGATAACGAGCAGCAGTATGGTCAGACTGATGACCTGCGCGGTTATTTTACCGCCGAGGTGCGATGCCGACAGTATCGTATGGTTCAGTGATACTAGCAGATAAAAGACTGCGACCGCCACGTAAAATACCCACAGGAAGTGCGGCATAACGATTAAGTTCACGGCGAAGCAGATCAGCGTAGCAAGTAGGCCGCCGATAATTGCGAGTTTTGAAATACGTGCACGGGTTTTATATTCCTGCTGATCATAGACCGGGTACGCCCGGTTTTCTTCAGCATTTCCGTCCTCAGCCAGCACTCTATGGCACAGCGGACATGTATTTTCTGCCGTGACAATCTCACATTCCGTGCATCTGTTCATTGCTACTCACCCCATCCGTTTGAAGATACTGTCACATCGAGCCCTGTGAGTCTTGTAATTTCTTTGAAAAATGTTTTTATAACTTCATTCTCTTCTATTGAACGTGAAAATGTAATGGTTAATTTATCGTTTACTGTTGCCGTGCCGCAATTAATTGGACTTTTATTCGTCGGATAAAGTACGACATCCATCGAATCAGCATATGGCCGCATCGATTCAGGCAGCTGCACATTGCCCAGGTTCGATACCGTAATCGTCTTAGCACGTTCACCGAACTGGTTAAATGCAAAGCGCATAACCGGATATTTAATAAATACAGGAACGATTCTGAGCCATAAGTGACTCTGAAAAGCGACGAACCGGTTAATGCCTTCCTGCAAAAAGTTCTTATCGGTTTTAGCAATCAGCTGCTGAGTCACCTCGTCGATAATTTTTTCAAGCGGTACATCGTCGTTCATCTTCACGCCGATATTCGATACCGAGAAAAAGTTCCGGATTGAGACTGAAGGGAAATGTCTTCTGAGGCTCACCGGCATCGCTACAGTTATCAGCGATGATTTGTTTTTTTCATGGCGTTTTTCCATATGAATGACATTAATCAGCACACTCGTAATGAATCCCGTCAGCGACGTGCCCTGTGCTTTTGCGAATGTATTGAGTGCTTTGGCATCCACCACACCCTGGATCACATTAATACCCGGCGGGTTTAATTCTGTCCCTTTCAGCTGGTACGCTTTTTTATCGCTTGATCCCGGATTCTTCACTGTCCGTGATGTTGCATATTTCTCGAAGCTATCTTCCACTTCTTCGCGTTTCGGTACATCATGCGGCAGCATAATATATGTGCCGTCCACTTCAACAGGTTCTCCTTTTAACGTTAAGTATTCGTACGTTAACGTTTTTAAAAACTCCGTCGCGCCGCCGCCGTCTGTCAGAGAGTGGAACACTTCCACTGAAATACGTTTTTTAAAGTACAGCACACGGATTAAAAACGCATTATTTTCTTTTCTGTCTATCGGTGCACACGGATAGTCCGTTTCTTCTTTAACAAGCAGCACCTGATCATTCTGCTCGAGGAAATCCCAGAATAGTCCCTTACGCACTCTGACCGTCAGTGTCGGGAACCGAAGCGCTACCGTATCCAGCGCTTCCTGCAGAATTTTAGGATCAATCATTTCGTGAAGCGTCATCGATACACGGAACACTGCAGAGTTCGAAGCATTCGATACTGCGTGAAATATCTTCCCTGTATTATCTATTTTATACCACTGATCCATATTACTACCTCCGCCGTGCAATTTTCATATTAGTTAAATTGTATATGCTGAAGGAAAAAAACAGAAGCAAAACCTGCTATATTAATAGCAGTTCTGCTTCTGTTTCATTTTTATTACTCAGACTGCTCTTTTAGAGTGACCGTTCTGAAATCGGGTTT
>DAIPYL010000046.1:3283-10957 GCA_036782755.1 Jeotgalicoccus sp.
TCGCCGTTTGATATTGCTTCTAAATAAGTTCCCCACTCAAGCTGCTGGACTTCCAGGTTAATGCCGATTTTTTTCAGCTCTTCCTGCAGCAGTATGGCGATATCGACACGTTCCGGTACGTCGTTCGTCAGAATCTTAAGATCGAGACCGTCTTCATAGCCTGCTTCCTTCATTAACTCTTTCGCACGTTCCGGATTATGTTCAAGGTCAACGAGGTCTTCGTTATAACCGAGTACTTCTTCCTGCAGCGCACCTTTCATCGTGCGTCCCTGTCCGTAATAGACACCTTCCATGATTGCTTCTTTGTCAACCATATGGGCAATTGCCTGACGCACTCTTTTATCTTTAAGCGCACCTTTTTCTGTATTCATGCCGATGTATTCATTTGAGATATTGTAAATACCGTCTTCAGTCTGCAGCTCCGGATTGCTTGCCAGTCTGTCCCACTGGGAGTTTTCAATGCCGTATATAAAGTGCGACTGTCCTGTTTCAAGTTCTGCGATACGCGCTGTTGATTCAGTAACCACTTTAAATGTCAGCGTATCGATTTTTGCCGGTTCACGCCAGTAGTCTTCAAAGCGTTCAACGACGACCGATTCCCCCGGAGTTCTCGACTGGAATTTCATGTATCCTGTACCGACCGGGTTCTGTTCAATCACTGCACCCGTATCGCCGCCTATTGCATTCGCCGTTTCCTCGAATTCTTCGCCGCCTGTCTCACGGAGTTCATAATATTCATCCGCTGTCATATCAAGTCCTGCTTTATCGATTGCGTTCTGATAATCTTCATCGATAACTGCTTTTGAAACAATACCGCCGGCATCGTGCGCCAGATAGTTCGGCAGCGCTGCAAACGGATACTCCGTGATCACTTCAACCGTGTAATCGTCGATGATATTAATTTCAGTAATCATTTCAAAAATATTTGCACGGGATGACGCGACAGCCGGGTCAACAATTCGTTCAATGCTCGCTTTAAAAGCTTCTGCATTAAAATCTGTGCCATCATGGAACTTCACATCATCTCTCAGACTGAATTTCCAAGTCGTATCATTCACCTGTTCAAAATCCGCTGCCAGTGTCATTTCCGGCTCCATATTCTCGTCTATATCAAATAACCCTTCATATAATACGTCTCTCCGCTGATCGGAAGGCAGATCATTCTGCCCGGCCGGATCAAGCGATGAGGTATCACTCGCATATGATGCGATGAAATCTCCCCCTGAAGTATTCGTTTCGCCGTTTTCATCTGCAACTTCCACATTCGCATCAGTCGTACATGCCGCAAGTCCCAGTGTCATTGCAGCGATTGTAAAACGTTTCAAATACTTCATATTATATATCCCCCTGAATTAAGACTGATTTTTTATGATAAACACCTATTGCTCATTGATAGTGACATTTCTGAAATCCGGTTTGTTGAAGTGGTTAATGTACAGTCCGTCCACTTCCGTGCGTACTGCGTTTGCGCTCTGTGACTGTCTGATAAATACTGCCGGCTGTTCTTCGACGAGTATTTTATCGATTTCCTGATAGATTTCTTTACGTTTTTCTTCATCTAATTCTCTGCGTCCTTCTTCGAGCAGTTTATCGACTTCCGCGTTGTCAAAGAATGAACGGTTACCCGGTGCACCTTTCATAGAAGAATGGAACAATGGCCAGATGCCCTGGTCAGGGTCACCGACCGGGTTCGGCCAGCCTAAGATAAATAAATCGTGTTCGCCGTTTGAGACTGCTTCTAAGTACGCGCCCCATTCAAGCTGTTCAATGTTTAATGTAATACCGGCTTCCTTAAACTCTTCCTGCAGGTAAATCGCAAGGTCGACACGTTCGGGTGTGTCGTTTGTCATAATGTTTAACTCAAATCCGTCACCGTAGCCCGCTTCTTCAAGCAGTTCTTTGGCGCGTTCCGGATTGTATTCCAGATCTTCAAGGTTTTCGTTGTATCCGAGAATTTCTTCCTGCAGCGCGCCCTTCATCGTGCGGCCGACGCCGTAGTAGATACCTTCCATAATCGTTTCTTTGTCGACCATGTGTCCGATTGCCTGACGCACTCTCTTATCTTTGAGCGGTCCTTTTTCGGTATTCATGCCGACGTATTCATTTGAAAGGTTGTATACCGGATGAGTTTCCATTTCCGGATGGTTTTCAATACGTTCCCACTGTCCGTTATCGAAGCCCTGAATGAAGTGTGACTGTCCGCTCTCCAGTTCTGCAATGCGTGACGCATCTTCTGCGACGACTTTAAATGTAACCGTGTCGAGTTTTGCCGGCTCATCCCAATAGTTATCGAAACGTTCAACGACAACTTTTTCACCCGGTGAACGGGACTGGAATTTCATATAGCCTGTACCGACAGGTTTCTGTTCGACGATTGTTCCCGTTGCACGGCCGACTGCGTCAGCTGTTTCAGCGTACTCTTCTCCGCCTGATTGACGCTGTGCGTAAAATTCATCGAGTGTAATGTCGAGTTCCGCTTCATCAATCGCGTTCTGGTAGTCTTCATCGATCACTGCTTTTGAAACCATGCCGCCGGCATCGTGTGCCAGATATTTCGGCAGCGGCGCAAAAGGATATTCTGTGACGATTTCCACTGTGTAATCATCGATAACATTTACTTCTTCAATCATTTCGAAAATGTTCGCTCGTGATGATGCAACTGCCGGATCTACAACACGTTCAATATTCGCTTTTACAGCTTCGGCAGTAAATTCAGTGCCGTCGTGGAATTCAACACCTTCACGGAGATTGAACACCCACGTCGTGTCATCCGTCTGCTCGTAATCAGTCGCAAGACGCGGTTCCGGCTCTAATTCATCGTTCAAATATAAAAGTCCTTCATATATAACGTTTCTGCGCTGGTCCGACGGAAGGTCGTTCTGTCCTGCCGGATCAAGTGACGATACATCAGTTGCATATGAAGCAACGAGGTCTCCGCCTGATGACGTTTCTCCAGTATTTCCTTCTTCATCCGCAACTTCCACATCTGAATCGTCCGTACATGCAGCGAGCACCATTATCATTGCCGCCATTAATAGATATGTAAAATATTTTTTTGCCAATTTACAGCCTCCGTTATTGTGATACTATTAATTCATAGTTATCTTGTATGTATTGTAATTCAGATTATAGCACTAGGAATTAAGGGAATGCAACATCTATTTTAAAGATTACATATTGATGAAACCCTTGATACACATGAGGAAACGCTTTCAATTATGTAGAGTTTTGTGAATATTGGCAGTAAAAAGTATAGACTAATGTATTTCTTTCTTGTTATAGTCTATACAACGATGTATTATGAGTGAATATGTCTGTTATTTTTTGAGTAGTCTAAATATTTAGTTACAAGAGGGGGTTAAGTTGTATGTCCAATATACAACCAAGTCAGGTTCCAGTAAGAAAACCTGCCAATCGTAGACTCGACAATTTCAAAGACTTCTACAAGAAGCTTCGAAAAAACAAAGCAGCACTTGTCGGTCTTTACGTATTGGTGTTTTTATTTTTTGTTTCAATCTTCGGCGCACTGGACGCCAACTATAATATATTAGGCGTGAATTCAAACGCCACCAACCTTACTGATAAGCTGATGGGTCCTTCAGCACAGTACTGGTTCGGTACAGATCACCTGGGCCGCGATATCTTTTATCGTATTCTGCACGGTATGTACATAACACTGGGTGTAGGTTTCGCAGCAACATTTATGGCTGCACTGGTCGGAGTGCCAATCGGTCTTCTCGCAGGTTATTACGGCGGATGGCTTGATACAGTCATCATGCGTTTAATGGACGTACTTCTCGCGTTCCCTGGTATCTTACTTGCTCTTGCAATCGTAAGTGTACTTGGCGGAAGCACGTTTAACGTAACAGTTGCCATCGCAATCGGGGCACTGCCTCAGTTCGCACGTATTGTCCGCGGGTCAACACTGACTACGCGCAAACTAGAGTACATCGATGCCATCAGAGCATTGGGTGCACGCGACGGAAAAATTATATTCCAGCATATTCTGCCGAATATAATGTCACCGATTATCGTTAACACAACTTTATTTGTCGCAACAGCGATTTTATCAGCAGCGGGTCTGTCTTTCCTTGGACTAGGTGTACAGCCGCCGACTCCTGAGTGGGGAGCTATGCTTAACGACGGTCGTAACTACATGTACCAGGCAGCACACATTACGTTCTTCCCTGGTATGATGATCGTTATCGTAGTGCTCGCATTTAACTTATTCGGAGACGGACTGCGTGATGCGCTGGATCCGAAGGCCAAGAAATAGGAGGAGGATATCATGACAAAATTTATAATTCGCAGATTGTTTCAGCTTATTCCCGTGCTCCTCGGAGTTACGGTACTCGTTTTCAGTCTGATGCACCTCACTCCGGGTAACCCTGCTGTTATTATGGCCGGGGAAAGTGCGCCGGAAGCTACTGTAAAAGCGATTGAGGCAAGACTCGGGTTAAATGACCCGCTTTACGAACAATATTTCAGATTTTTGGGGAACGCGGCACAGCTGGACTTCGGTTCATCTATCCGTGATAACATTCCCGTCTTTAACCATATAAGCGCACGTTTCGCTATTACTCTTGAATTATCTGTAATGGCTATGATCTTCAGCGTTTTCTGGGGTCTGTTAGCAGGAATTATTTCTGCAGTAAGAAGATATACATTCGAAGACGTTGCAATGATGGTTGTTGCACTGTTCGGTCTGTCTATGCCAAACTTCTGGCTTGGACTGATGTTAATTCAATGGTTTGCAATTGAGTTCCAAATTTTTAAACCTACGGGCTGGGGCAGTCTGGAACAAAACGTTCTGCCGGTTATTACTCTCGGTACGGCCGGTGCTGCCATAATTGCACGTATGACACGAAGCAGCATGCTCGACGTAATTGATCAGGATTACATACGTACTGCACGTGCCAAAGGTGTTAAAGAAGGTACAGTTATTTTACGCCACGCGCTTAAAAATGCGATGATTCCAGTAATTACTGTAATCGGTATTCAATTCGGTTCATTCCTTGCAGGTTCAGTATTAACGGAAAGTGTATTCGCAATCAACGGTCTCGGAAGATTGATCATCGATTCAATCCTTCAGCGTGACTTCCCTGTCGTCCAGGGTGCAATACTTGTTATTGCGGTAGTGTTCGTTATCGTTAACCTTGTTGTTGATATTACGTACAGACTGCTGAACAAACGAGTGGACTTAAACTAAGAAGGAGTGAAAATCATGTCAGAAGAAATGATTCTCGATATAGAAAATCTCCGCACTTCCTTCTTCGTTGATTCCAACGAAGTAAAGGCTGTCGATGGAGTGACATTCCAGGTTCCCAAAGGTAAAACTTTAGGTATCGTTGGAGAGAGTGGTTCAGGAAAAAGTATTTCTGCACTCTCAGTTTTAAGATTAATTGACCATCCCGGTGAAATAATCGGGGGGAGCATCAAATATAAAGGTGAAGATTTAACGAAAGTTAAAAACTCACGTATGCGCCAGATCCGCGGTAACGAAATCTCAATGATTTTCCAGGAGCCGATGACGTCGCTTAACCCGACATTCACTATTGGCCAGCAGCTTCGTGAATCTTATAAAATTCACGAAGGCTTAGGAAAAAAAGAAGGTACGAAACGCGCAATTGAAATGCTTGAACTCGTGGGTATACCTTCACCGGAAAAACGCGTTGACCAGTATCCATTCGAATTATCGGGCGGTATGAGACAGCGTGTAATGATCGCGATGGCACTGGCTTGCAAACCCGAGCTGTTAATCGCCGATGAACCGACAACGGCCCTCGACGTAACAATCCAGGCACAGATTCTTGAACTGATTAAAGAACTTCAGGAAGAAATCGGCATGAGTGTTGTAATGATTACTCACGACCTTGGCGTTGTTGCAGAGACTTGTGATTACGTTGCTGTAATGTATGCTGGTAAAGTCGTTGAATACGCTGATATTTACACATTATTTGAAAATCCGAAGCACCCTTATACAGTCGGTCTTTTAAACTCACTGCCGCGTCACGATAAAGCACAGGATGAGCTTATTCCGATTAAAGGTAATGTACCTGCACCGAACGAAATGCCTACAGGCTGCCGTTTTGCACCCCGATGCCCTTTCGCATCCGAAATCTGCAACACGCTTCCTGAACTCGAAGATCTTGGAAACGGCAACGAAGTCAGATGCTGGATTCATACAGATCAGTGGGACGGAGACAAGGAGGTACAGTTAAATGCCAAGTAAACCATTATTAAATGTTGAAAACCTGGAACAGCACTTCCCGATTAAAGGGGGCTTCCTCGGACGTACAGTCAACCACGTTAAAGCAGTCGACGGTATTACTTTCTCAATCGATAAAGGTGAAACTGTTGCAGTCGTTGGTGAATCAGGCTGCGGTAAATCCACTACAGGCCGTGCAATTCTCCGTCTTGACGAACCTACTGGCGGTAAAGTTGAGTTCGAAGGACAGGACGTTCTTACAATGTCTAAAGATGAAATGCGCAAGATGAGAAAAGACATGCAGATTATTTTCCAGGATCCATACGCATCGTTAAATCCGCGTAAAACTGTCAGACAGACATTATGGGAAGCGATGGATATTCAAAAAGTTGTCCCCCGCAAAGAACGCAACGAACGTATTCTTGAATTAATGGAAACTGTAGGATTGCAGCGCCATCAGATCGACCGCTATCCGCACGAGTTTTCGGGCGGACAGCGTCAGCGTATCGGTATTGCACGCGCACTGTCAGTTAATCCTAAACTCATCATATGTGATGAGGCAGTATCTGCACTGGATGTATCAATCCAGGCACAAGTACTTAACCTGTTAAAGAGATTACAGCGCGAGCTTGGTTTAACTTATCTCTTTATCTCACATGATCTTGGTGTTGTCCGCCATATCGCAGACCGCATCATCGTAATGTACTTAGGTAAAATCGTTGAGGTCGGAGATACAGAAGAAATTTTCAAAAATCCGCAGCACCCGTACACGAAAGCATTATTATCAGCAATCCCTGTACCGGATCCACGCAAGAAATCAGAACGTATTTTCCTGCGCGGCGACGTTCCGTCACCAATCGATCCGCCGACAGGCTGCCGATTCCACACAAGGTGCCCTTTTGCGACAGATTACTGCCGCACGGACACTCCGGAATTAGAACAGAAAGACACTGAAACAACAGGCTTCCACAAAGTTGCATGTCATTACGCATTAGACATCCAGAGAGGAAAACACGAGCCTCAGTATGAAATGTACAATGTCCGTGAAATTCTCGATGACGAAGGCGAAGACACAGCAATGGAAACTAAAGAAGAATTTACAAAAACTGAAAAGTAGATGATGAAGAGTGACACTGGAAGTTGTTAAAATAATAATAACGATACTGTTTATTCTCGGTATTGCAGCAGTGCTGCTGTTGAAAAACGGCAACCTGAAATGGATTACCGGGCTCATTATCGCCCACTCCGTAATCATCTTTGCCATACGCATGTTCATTGAGAATCAGAACTTAGTGAACTCTCTGCTCAGCATCGTCTATTTCATTATTATCTCAGCAACCGCAGTGTTAATATTCAGAGCTATGAAATATAATTAGTAATGATTGAAGAACCCCGCCATGTGCGGGGTCTTTTTTGATTTGTGGGATTTGTGTTGAAGTGCGGATTGGGGTCTCATGAGCGAGGTT
>DAIPYL010000047.1:0-10920 GCA_036782755.1 Jeotgalicoccus sp.
TTTGTTCGCTATCAGTTCAAGTATTATCGCCACAACAAGAATAATCAGCGTAATCGCGCCGACTTCCTGCATATCGTAATAGAACGTGCTCGCCATAAATAACTCATAACCGATACCGCCGGCACCGGCAGCTGCACCCATAGCGACTGCAACACCGAAGTTAATTTCAAATCTCAGAAATGTCCATGAAATCAGGAAGCTTTTAGTCTCGGGCACAACAACCTGGAATAAAATGTGCGGGTAGCTGGAACCTGTTGCACGAAGTGCCTCTATTTTTCCTTCATCCACTTCTTCAAATGCTTCAGAATACGCCTTAACCAGATATGCTATCGAGTGGAATACCATTCCGATTACTGCTGCGACCGCACCAAGTCCTGCTGCAATCGCAAAAATTAATACCCATAATACTGTCGGCACTGCACGCACGACTGTTATAAATGCTTTTATCGTGTTGCTGAGCCACGGTTTCGATAAATTAACCGCCGTACCGAATGCCAGAAACAGCGAGATGACTGCGCCTAAAATTGTCGCTAAAAATGCGAGGGACAGCGTGACTGTAACTTGCCATAAAGCGCTCGTCCAAGTCGTGTTATTTAAACTGGGAGATAAAAACATCTGCCCGAGATTATCCAGCGTCATTGGAATCGCGTGTGACAAATCGAGGCCGGTATAATCCATCAGGAAAAATCCGATTACCGTAAATATTGCAGAACCGATCAGCAGACCTTTTAAGACCCGCTGTCCTCTGTTCGGTCTGGAGACTTTAATGCCGCCATTTTTATTATATTCAACAACTGCACTCATTATAAAATCTCCCTTCTGATAATATTCGATATTGCCTCGATTACGAGAACCGCCAGCACTATCGCGATCGTAATCAGCGAGACCATTTCATAGTTCAGCTGTTTATAATAAAGATCGAATAAGTACCCGATTCCTGTCCCTGTTAAAAGTCCGACAAGTGTTGCACTGCGGATATTCGTTTCTATCATAAATAATATCCAGCTGAACATCTGCGGCATGCTGTCCGGCAGCACTGCTTTAAAAATCGTATGCCAGTACGTCGCACCGGCTGCTTTTAATGCTTCCACCGAATCTGCACTGCCCTCATCAATCGTTTCAAGGAATGCTCTCACGAGAAACCCGAATGAGCCGAAAAATAGTGCAAGAAATCCAGTCATTGAATTCGTTCCGAAACTGATAACTAAAATTAATGCCCATGCCACGACCGGAATGTTACGTGAAATTGAAGCGATAATTTTTGCTGCGTACATCAGCGGCTTATTGATATATGTCAGCTTTGAACCGAACAGTGCAAAGACGACGGCAAATACTGCCGCTGTCGTTGTAGATACAATGGAAATTAAAACTGTTTCCCATAGAAGGCGAAGGACACTTCCGAGATTGGACAATGTCGACGATGAAAACCACATGTTGCTCGCCATCCATGACATTGCAGCCGGAATGGACATAATCCCTTCAACGTGACTGTATTCTGTTATGTATCCTGCAATCATAATCAGACCGACAATGACGACGACTGTCAGCAGCAGGTATAAATTTTTCTTTTGAATAATAGTAATTTCATTTGCATTGATTGTGCTTGTTTTACTCATCATTACTCACCTACTCCATAATTAAATCATCAAAGTCTGTACCGTAAACTGCCTGGATAACTTCTTTATTAATCTCAGTCGGATGACCGTTAAAGACAACTTCACCGCTGTTTAGGCCGATAATTCTGTCCGAATAGTTTTTTGCGACATCCACCTGGTGCAGGTTAACGATGACTGTAATTCCCTTTTCACTGCAGATTTTTCTTAAGTGTTCCATAATCACTCTCGACGAACTTGGATCAAGTGACGCAATCGGTTCATCACAAAGAATAATTTTCGGTTTCTGCACTAATGCACGTGCAATACCGACACGCTGCTTTTGTCCGCCCGACAGTTCATCACAGCGTTTATAAATATGTTCTTCGATACCAAGCTCTGTAATGATATCGAGTGCTTCTTCTTTTTCCGATTCCGTATACAGCGAGAAAATTCCCTGCAGACTGTTTTTATAACCGAGAGTACCATGCAGCACATTTTCATATACCGATAATCTGTCCACAAGATTATAATGCTGGAAAATCATACCGATATTTGTTCTCATACGGCGCAGTTTTTTCCCTTTAACATTTGTAATATTTTCATCGTTGAATGTTATCTTTCCGGAAGTCGGCTCTATCATGCGGTTGATGGAACGGAGCAGCGTAGATTTACCGGCTCCGGAAGGACCGATAATCGACAGCAGTTCACCCTGTTTAATTTCGAAATTTACATCTTTAAGCACTGACTTGCCTTTTGAATATTCTTTGTTCAAATTTTCAATCGACATAATGACAGGCATTTCCTTAACTTCTTCTTTGGTCGCAATTTCTGTTTCATCGCCTGTTATTTCAATGTCATCATCAAATGAAATAAGTACTTCTTCTGCCTCTTTTTTATAAAAGTCCGTTCTGGTTTCCGTGACTTCTTTTACTTTGTTGTCCACCGCCATGGATACTGCCTCCTAATTAAAAAGAGGGGGAATCCCCTCTCTGTTTAAAAATATTTTATGCTGTTAAATAAATTCAGTTATCAATTAGTTGCTCAGTTCTCTGATTGGATTAAACCACTCGTCTTCCACGACTACGAAACGCTCGTCTGCTGATTTAGAGAATAAGCCGCCTTCTTCCGCATCTTCAGGCACGAAAATCTTTTCATTGTTTGCTACTTCGTCAGAAGCGAATACTTCCTGAAGTTCTGCTACAACATCTTCGCCTAAAGTGCTGACGTTTGCGATAAACGGCGCATTCAGTACCGGAGTAGCTGAAATAATTCCGAACTGTTCGCCTGCAAGGTTTGAGAATGGAGCTGCTGCGCCTTCAGATACTTCGTAAATGGCACCCGGTGTATTTTCTTCACCTTCTGCAAGTTCCACGTAGTTCTCTACACAAGTGTCACAGAATGCTGCAAGTTCAGCTCTTTCATTAATTAAGTTAACTGCAGAACCCTGGTGAGTATTTCCGAACATCACCTGTTCGAAGAAACGGCCGCTTTCAGCAAGATCTTCTTCTGCTAAGTCAGCGTACTCATCAGTTTCAGTGAAATGATTCAGAATCGTTGCTGTCGGTACTCTGAACCCTGAAGTCGATGAAGTTGAAACGAATGAGAAGTTAGTGCCAGGGAATTCATCGATTGAGTATTCTCCTTCGCCTGTTTCAAATTTCTCCATGTTTTCCACCTGAGTGGCAAACCAGCTGTAATATAACGCGTCTTCTTCAGTTCCCGACGGGCCTGACGGCACTACCAGCGGAACAATATTGTCGTTGCGTTCTTTAGCCTGTATGTATCCTTCCGCACCTGTAAATGCCAGGTCCGCATTATCGTTAACAATGCTTTCGATTGCGATCGCATAATCTGTCGTCAGTTCATGTTCTACTTCTCTGCCAGTTGTTTCTTCTAAAATCGCTCCGATTTCTTCACGTGCATCTGCAAGTTCACTGCCGGATTCGTTCGGGTACCAGACAACGCTCAGAGGCTCGTCACTGTTCGAAGCTGCATCAGCTGATCCGTCTTCTGTCTGTGTGTCTTCTTCCCCGCCGCATGCTGCAAGAGCCAATACAAAAGCTGAACCAAGAAAAACATTGAGTAACTTTTTCATTTTCAAACTCCTTAAGTTTTATTTACATCACTAATTTAAAATCATTCGAGGCGTATAGTAAATGCAATTTACAACTACTTAACACATGTTTATGCTATCTAAATAAACAGGCTGTCTCCGTTAATAATTCACTGTCTATGCCGATGTCTACATAATTACCGAAATCGCCGTGGAAGTCGGAACCGCCTGTAATAAAGAAACCGTACTTCTCCCCGAGTGCATCAATTTTTTCATGATCTTCCGGACCGTGGTCAGGGTGATATTTCTCCACACCGTCAATCAGCCGGTAGCTGTCATCAATCAGTTCATAGCTCTGCAGCTGGCCGGGATGGGCAATAACTGTAAATCCGCCGTCTTTTTTAATTGCTTCAAGGGCGGCAGTATATTCGATATACTCAATGTCTCCGGCTGCCGGACCGCTGTTCTTAAACAGTGTGCGGTACTTCGTCGTGTACTTCGGACACGTGTAATGGTCATCACATATCGCATGCATTATATGCTGCTTATAAATCACTCCAAGCGGTCCGACAGTTTTTTTCACTTCATCAATATCAACATCAATGCCGTAATCTTCAATTCTTTTAATCTGTTCCAATGAATGTTTATGACGTGTATTCAGTAATGGTTCCGTTAATTTTTTAATATTCGGTGCTTTCGTATCGTAGTTATATCCCAGCACGTGAACTTTTCTTTTTCTTTTAAAATCGTAAGCTGAGATTTCTATGCCCGGAATCAGCTTAATACCGAGTTTTTTTGCGTACGGCAGCGCTTCAATATATGTTAGATTTGTGTCATGGTCGACGAAGCTTAACATTTCAATGTTGCGTTTCTTTGCCAGATCCAGCACTTTATTTACATTATCTTTACCATCGGAAAAGTTGCTGTGCACATGCAGATCTATTTTGGTGTTCATATTGCCCGTTCCTCCAATGTTTTCGTATTCATGTCGTAGACTTTATTGCAAAGTCCGTCCATAAATTCAAGGTCATGAAAGATGCCGATTAATGTCGTGCCGTTATCGATCAGTTTCGATATTGTTTCCCTGACTTTCAGTTTTGAATTTTCATCAAGCGATGCTGTCGGTTCATCGAGCAGCAGAAGACGCGGATTTTTAACAACTGCACAAGCGATATTTAAGCGCAGTTTCTCCCCGCCGCTGAATGTATTCGGATAGTTGTGCCACAATGCTTCCGGAATATCGAAATGCCTGAGTGTTTCCTCTGCTGTTTTCGCTGCCGCCTCTTTACCGACACCCATTTCAAGCATCGAATTAATTACCAGCTCAAGCGTTGTCGTACGCGGCATCACTTTTAAAAACTGTGATACATAACCGATTTCACGCGTCCGCAGTCTGATCAGCGAGCGGTCTGAAATATTATGCAGATCTACATCACCGTAAATGTCAGAATCGTAATGCACAGTGCCTGATGTCGGTTTATACGTGCCGTAAATACTTTTAAGAATCGTTGACTTGCCGCTGCCGCTTTCGCCGACAATGCCGAGAAATTCACCTTTCGCCACATTAAATGAGATACCGTTCACCGCTTCTCTCGTCTGATTCAAATGATGAATCGTAAATGATTTGCTGAAATCATTTATAGTAATCATGGTTTTCCTCCTAATCGATTCTGTAGTGATACTGGCTGACTACTTTTCCGTCAACGATACATTCCGTTATCGTCGGATAGTCATCAAACAGTCTGATAATATTTAAGTCCGCTTTCTTGCCCGGTTCAATTGAGCCGATTTCGTCATCCATCTTTACCGCTTCAGCCGGATTCAATGTAATCAATTTAAAGGCTTCAACCAGCGGATAGTCCGTTTCTCTGTGAAGCTTGAATACTGAATGCAGCATTGCTGCCGGGTAGTAGTCGCTGCATAAAATTGAAATGCAGCCTTCCATAATGGCATCTTTCGCATTTAAGTTTCCTGAATGCGAACCGCCGAGCATAATATTCGGTGCACCAGCAAGCGTATACATTCCTTTATTGTGTGCGTACTTCGCAACTTCCATCGTGATTGGGAATTCACTGATTGTCGTTTTTAATGTTTCATTGAAATCAATTTTTTCTGTCGCATCGTCGTCGTGCGATGCCACCGCAATCCCCTTGCTTCGTGCAAGTTCCGACATCTCTTCCATTTCTTCAACCGACAATCTCGATAATTCTTTTTTGAATTTAATCTGCTCGTTAATTTCAGCGTCTGACAAATCTTTATAGCCCTTCATCGTATGGCGGTAGTTTTCAATATCTCTGTACTGTCCCTGGCCCGGTGTGTGGTCCATAAAGCTGAGCAGGTGAATACGGTCTTCTTTAATGTGTTCTTTAATCGTGTCGAGCATCTCAAGTGCATCCAGTTCAAAGCGCGCATGCATGCGGTGTCTGATTAAATGTTTTTCAGTATGCGTACGGTGAATCGCGTGAATCAGCTTATCGACATTATCCGGCTGCCTGACAGGTTTATGCCCGAATAAATCTTCTTTATAAATTGATAATGAATGAAACATCGTTGTAATGCCGTGTGAGCTTAAAATTCTTTCCGACTCTTTAATACCGATATTAAAATCCATAATCGTCGTCGGTCTCGGTGCAATGATGCCTTCTATATAATCCGAATGAATGTCGATAAATCCTGCTGTAACATAGCCGCCTTTGGCGTTGATTACTTTATCGTAATCCTCAGTGTTTACTTCAGTCATCGGGATTAGTTTTTCAATTATGCCGCCGTTAACAACGACCGCATAATCATTAAGTATTTCAGTTGCTGTAATAACTCTGCTGTTTATAATTATCAAAACATGTCACCTCTTATAGAATTGAATACACCAGCTGCTGTGTGTATTTGTGCTGCGGGTCTTCCAGTATCTGATCGGTAATACCGTGCTCAATCACTTCACCGTCGAGCATTACCATCGTGCGGTCGCAGAGCATGCGGATAATCGCAAGGTCATGGGATACGACAATCATGCTCACTCCCATATCGCGCTGAATTTCTTTAATGAGTTCCAGCACATCTGCCTGCACCGATAAATCCAGTCCCGTTGTTACTTCATCAAGCAGTAAAATCGGCGGGTAGTTCGACAATGCTTTTGCAATCTGCACACGCTGCTGCATACCGCCTGAAAAGTTTTTCGGCGCTTCGTACTTACGATTCAGTGCAATATTTACTTTCTCGAGGAAATGATCTGCACGGTCGGTCATCTCGACGACGTTGCGGTTGCCGCTCGCAATCAGTTTTTCAGCGATGTTCGTCACCGATGAAAAATCCATCTTCAGACCAAGTATCGGGTTCTGATAAACCATCCCGAGCTGTTCATTTCTAATCTGTCTTTTTTTCTGGCTCGATACGCTAAAGACGTTGCCTTCCACAGTCGGGTCTTCCGGCAGAATATAATTGCCGGAAGTTGCATCCTGATCAAAGTACAGCATTTTCATTAATGTACTTTTACCGCTGCCGCTTTCACCGACAACCCCGAGAATTTCTCCTTTATATAAATCAAATGAAGTATTTCTGACCGCATACACGGTATGGCAGTGCGGACACATGTTTTTCTGCAATTCAAAATCCTCATCACTGCAGTATTCACAGCCGCTGCCGAATTGTTTTGATAAATCTCTGATAGACAGCACTACATCGTCATTTGCCGGCATGTTGTACAGCCTCCTCGTTCAGCTTCTCAAGCATGTAGCTTGTATCGTTTGTAACGTAATATGTTTCTCCTGTTGCTTCATCCTGAAGTTCATCCATGTAAATGCCTGACAATCCGGATTCACGGCATACTTTATCGTCGAAATCTTCCACTTCAAATGGATAATCTTCAAATGCCAGCGACTCGACTTTTGTGTACGGCGGCACTGCGTGAATTTTCTTCTCGCGGCCTGCCCCTAAAAGAATAAGCCCTTCATTGTAATTCATCTTCGGATTATCGAACCTTGGAATCGGACTTGGCGCCATAACGTAGCGGTCGTTTACCATAACAGGATAATCTGCGTCGTCTGTAATGTGGCCGAACTTCATAATCTGTTCGAACAGTTTTATAAACGCTCCGCTGTATTCCTTATCACCGTGCAGCATTTTCGTTTTTCTTTCACTCGATTCAACTGCTCTTAACGGTTCCGGCTGCGGCACCTGCAGTACTAAAATCTGGAACGGCTGCAGCGGTACTTCAGGAATTCTGTGGCGCGACTGAATGAGCGTCGCTTCCGATGTATGAATCGTCTCGGCCACACCTGTTGTATTTTGTACGAGATTTCTTATGTTCACAGCGTTGACCGATTCATCTGAGCCCTGGTCAATAACCTTCAGCGTGTCTTCTTTGCCGACTAAGGACAGTGTCAGCTGCAGTCCGCCGGTTCCCCAGCCTCGTGCAATTGGCAGTTCACGTGATGCGAACGGCACCTGATAGCCCGGTATCGCAATTGCTTTTAACGTTTTTCTGCGTATTTCTTTTTTCGAATGTTCATCTAGAAATGCGAAGTTCTGGCTCACTGCTGTTCCCCCTTACTTTGACGCATACGGTCGAGTTTCGACTGGAATGTTACGTAATGCGGCAGTTTCAAGTGTGAAATAAATCCTGTCGACTCAACTGAATCGATATGATAAAGCACGAACTCATCGTCACTCGTTGCTACTCCGGGCACCGGATGTTCAAGGCTGTAGTCCAGCACACTCATTGCGATTGCTTTCGTTTCGTTCTGACCGAAGACGAGACCGTAACCGATTTTAATCATGAGATCTGAATCACCAGCATCGGAATCATCTTCATCGAGGTCCGGCATAAATGCATCGATTTCAGTGACTTCAAAATCACCGATAAAGTATTCGCCGTAATCGTCGTCCGGATCAATATGGACCGGCTGCTGGCCGACGCGGCACTCACCAATATTCGGGTGAGCAGAAATACCGTAGCCGCGGATTTCCGCGTAACCGAGTGAAGTGACAGCACCTGTCTGTCCGCGTGTCAGTGCTTGCAGACGCTGGCTTCTCGTACTTGGATACTCGATTGCTTTTTTCGTAATGTCATCAGGTTCGTCATTATTTTCTTCTTCTCTGACGAACAACCCTTCACCTTCGAGGTAATCGATGACTTTCGGCAGTTTATCGAGTTCGTAATTGAACGGTACTTCTTTATACTCCATCGTTTCGTTTGGTCCATCTGCGAGTTCCTTTAAAGCGTCGTCCAGAAGACGGTGTGTAAAGTCAGGTGAAGCACCTAAAATCTGACCGCCGGGAATATCTTTAAAACTTGCTGAGACTCTCCGTTCAACAAACATTTCACGCGTGTCCGTAATAGTGGAATAATATAATCTCGGGAGTGTCGAGCGATGGGCACGCATCAGGAATACCGCTTCTTCCATATTGCCTTCCGCCTGCTTAATCGCGAGCGCTGCCGTATCACGGTCGTAGAAACTCGCTTCACTCATAATCTGATTGATGAGCTGGCGCATATTTGTTTTAATGCTTTCCACTTCAATATCCGCACCGTTTTCGAGTCTTCTGTTTTTATATAAAATGACCGAGTTGTTTATCGCATGTGCGCCGCCTTTAACCGCAACGTAACCCATCTAGTTCACCTCCGCTTTCGTCGTTCTCGGAATAATTACCAAGTTGTTTTGTTTATCAGTCAGAATCAGATCGATGCCTAATGGAAACTCTTTGCAAATTTCATTGCGGAGTTCCATCCAGCGGCTCCCAAGTGACAGTTTGATATTTGTTGCTTCCTTGATGCCGGGGCCTCTGAGACGGTACTCAGTTCCCTCACCGATACTGTCGATATCGATAATCAGCGTTGCCGATTTTTCAGGCGAAATTAAAATACCATTCATCGCTTCCGTGAAGAATACTTCTTTTAAATCTGCCTCTTTAGATACGATAAAATCTGCGGTCGTGTAATCTTTGTTTGGAATACCGCCTGTTAAGACCTTTAATTCTTTTCTCATCGTTTTATCCTGTGAGAAAAATGATATTTCATTATCGAACAGCGTCATTGCAGTAAGCAGTGCTGCGTCACTGAAATCCGAATAATTTTTAACTTCTTCAGCAATGTTTTCGGTATGACCGGGACGGCTCGATGCGTTAACGAGCCGGCGGTATACCTGCTGTGTTGTATGTACGATTGTTTTCATCGGAATCCTCCTAGTCGTTCATCATGTCGAAACTGACTTTAGTCTGTAAAATCTTCTCTGTGCGTTCTGCGGTTGATTTTGCTTCAATATCCTTAAGCGATTTTAAAATTTCATTTAACTCCGCTGTAAATTTCTCCAGTTTAAAACTCAGGTCGATAAATGCCATCGCTTCCGACAGCTCGGTGTCAGTTCCTTTGGCGATGCCGAGCCCTACAGTTGAGCCATGTCTTATTTTGGATGCGGTCACCAGCACCTCACCCATGTAAAATAAAGTATTTCTGGCATGCTCTCTCGTCTTCACCATAACTAAACCTTCTTCAGGTTCGCTTATAATGTCGAACTCGAGTGATTCTTTAAACCTGTTGTAAAAATCGAGAGCCTCGGATCTGCCGTACTTCGAAAAAATGCGTGTCCATTGTTTTCTGTGCATGTCGCAACCTCCTTATGATTTAATCCTAACTTGTTGCCAAGTTCAGTATGATTAAGTGTTGGTAAAGGTATGTAAACATTCAGTTGATGAATGTTTGGGATTGGTTAAGAGAGGTTCGGGAGAGTTGGATTCACAACGGCAGGTTGCCTGTTGTTAACCGGGAATACTTCCATTCTCGAAAAAGCAAAAGACCGGAACTCAAGGTTCCGGTCTAGTTTTCATCTGACAGCTGATGTTTAAACAAATCGCTTCTGTATAGTATTTTCACTCTTTCAAGGCAGTCATTCGTTTCCTTATCATATGTGTCCGTTTCAAAAACAAGCAGCGGCACCAGCTCACTGCACTGCAGCATCTTCATTTCTTCCAGTGTCGGGAATTGAGCAGAAAGAATGCGATCTTTACTTCTTAAATGTTTATGCCCCGCAGCTTTAAAGTACGTATAAACTGATGTCAGATTTTCTTTCTCTTTATATATATGAGGAAACAGATCTTCACGGATATATGAAATGTGAATCGCACACGGTACTTCATTCACTATTCTCAAACGCGATACTTTAAATATTTTCACATCCTCATCCACTCCAAGTAACTCGCGATATTGTGCCTGTTCCTTATCGTTTGCGTAATCCGCATAGATCACACGGCTTTCATACGGAATGTCCTGCTCCTTCATCT
>DAIPYL010000048.1:0-10697 GCA_036782755.1 Jeotgalicoccus sp.
AAGGCGGGATAATCAATGAGCAGTATTTATGATATAGAAGTTGAAAATAAAGACCACAGCACTTACACACTCGATAAGTACGAAGACCATGTAATAGTTATCGTTAACACAGCAACAAAATGCGGTTTAAGCGGTCAATTTGATGGACTTGAAAAATTGTATCAGCAGTATAAAGATCAGAAGTTTGTTATTCTCGGCTTCCCGTGCAACCAGTTTGCTAATCAGGAGCCCGGCAGCGGCGAAGACGCAGCTGAAGCTTGTAAAATTAATTACGGTGTTACTTTCCCGATTCATGAAAAAATTAATGTTAACGGTGAAAATGAACATCCGTTATTCACTCATTTAAAAGAACAGCAGGGCGGACTGCTCGGCAGTAAAATCAAATGGAACTTCACTAAATTTGTAATAGACAGAAACGGTGAAGTCGTAAAAAGATTCGGACCTAAGGACGAGCCTGAAAAAATGGATAGTCTTATACAGGAACTGCTGTAACAATATAAAAATGCCTTACCGGTTATTCCGGTAAGGCATTTTTCATTACTCTTAATTGTTCCGGCTGTTTTTCATTTTATCGATTAAGTCCTGCATTTCATCGATATAATTACGTTCCGGCTCTTCTTCATTTATATTCATTTCTTCACTACGTTCATCCTGGCGTTTCTTTTCATCAATATCTTTCTGGGTAATTATTTTACCTTCAGGCGTCATGTACTTCTTATGCATATTGCGTGTCTCTTTATCAACATAGCTGTAGAAAATTGGAATAACAAACAAAGTAAAGACTGTACTGCTGACGAGTCCTCCAATTACTACAGTTCCCATAGGTGCAATAAGTTCTCCGCCTTCGCCGATACCGAGTGCCAGCGGCAGCATACCTAACGCAGTTGTCAAAGCAGTAATGACTATTGGACGGAATCTGTGCTGCACTGTCAGCTCAATTGCTTCAAGTGTAGGAATACCTTTTGCTTTCTGCTGATTAATATAATCGACCAGCAGGATGGAGTTATTAACCACAATACCAAGAAGGATAATAATACCAATAGCGGACACTACACTCAGCGGGCTGCCTGTAACTACAAGAGCTGCCATAACACCGACAATACTTAATGGCATTGCCATAATAACAATAAACGGATGTCTGAATGATTCAAACTGCGCCACCATTACCAGGTAGATAAATATGATGCCCAGTCCAATGGCCAGAACCATTTGCGGAATAGCATCTTCCAGCATTTCAAAATCTCCTCCGAGAGAATAATGAGTGTCTTCACTGAAATCTGTATCAGCCACAATATTGTCAACGTATGAACCGGCTTCGCTGAGAGACATAGCAGAACTGTAAGTTACCGTCAGTTCACTTGTTTCTTCCTGGTCGCTGCGTGTAATTAACGGAAGCATTTCAGCTTCTTCAAGTTCAGCAACCTCACTAATTGTGATGTACTCACCTTCAGCATTTGGAATTTCAAGTGCTTCAAAGTCAGAGATGCTCTCAAGAACTGTATCCGGGTATTTAACATTAATAGTCAAGAAGTCTTCACCTGTTTCAACAGTAGAAGCACTTACACCATTTGAAGCTTCATACAGGGCGGTGCCGATTTGTGCCGCTTGCAAGCCGTTTTCACGTGCTGCATCACGGTCCACTCTAATCTGCATTTCTTCAACCATATCTTCACGGCTTGAAGTAACGCCTTCGATCTCACTATCTTCTTCGAGAGCTTCAATGATAATTGCTTCTGATTCCTGCAGTCTGTCTGCATTATCATCTGACACACTCAGAGTCAGTGTATTCGGTTCTGAGCTCATACCGGATTGAGACATTGGAGTCACAGTGATTTCTGCCGACTCATCGAGCGTTTCAATTTCATTTTCTATATTATTTATAAATTCATTTGTTGTTACATTGCGGTCTCCCTGACCAACTAATGTAGCAGTAATGCTCGCTTCATTAGCGCCCGACGACATAGGCATCATCGGCTGGGAAGATCCCACATTACTTAAATAAGTTTCTACTTCAGAGTAATTTTCAAGTTCAGTTTCAATAAGCTCAACAGTTTCGAGCGTATCTTCATAAATAGTGCCTTGTTCTTTTTCAACTGAGATTGTAAGAGCACCTTCATCACTCTCAGGTAATAAAGTCAGCCCCTGATTGTATATGCCTAAAATACCTGCAATCATCAGTAGTGCAGTAATAACCAGTACTAGTAAACGGTGTTTCAAAGACCATCTTGTAAACCTGGTTAAAAGTTTCATATATGGTCTGTTACTGCGTACTTCTTCAGTATTTTCTGCAGGTGCCTTCAGTATTCTGCTCGCCAGCATAGGCACTACTGTCAATGAAATAAACAGCGATGCAAATAAACTGAATACAACAGTAATAGCAAGCGGCGTAAAGAGCTGGCCGACAAGCCCGCTGACAAACACAACCGGCAGGAATACAGCTGCAGTTGTTAAGGTAGAGGCAATGATTGCGGAAGCAACTTCACCGGTACCCTCACTTGCCGCTTTCTTAGGATCTTTGCCCATCGACAGATGACGGTATATATTTTCTATAACCACTACTGCATTATCAACCAGCATACCGATACCAAGTGCCAGACCACCAAGTGTCATCAGATTAATACTGATATCAGTAAAGAACAGCAACGCAAATGTAGTGATAACCGAGAATGGTATCGCCAGTCCAATAATTAGAGGTGCTTTCAGATTTCTAAGGAAAGCAAAGAGAATAATCATGGCAAGTATTGCACCGCTTATGAGCGATGTATATACACTGTTAATAGCAATATCAATAAATTCACCTTCATCATACAGTGTTTCTATCGTTAAATTGCTGAATTCATCTTCATTAAGCTTTTCATCGAGTACTTCATTAAATTCATTATTTACATTCGATGCATTGGCATCGGATGACAGCATAACGTCAATCGACAGCGCATCTTCCTGATTCAGTCTCGTGATTGAATTGCTGTCCTGCTCTTCAATCGACACGTCTGCCACATCATCCAGTGTCAGTGTCCCGCCGTCCGGCAAATCCGCTATCACCAGTTCACGAAGTGTTTCAACTCCGTCGATGTTACTGACTGTGCGTGTTGAGATTGAAGTACGGCTTTCTGTATCAACTATCGTTGCGTTAGGGATAGATATATTGTTCGCTTCTATCAGTCCGGCAACATCGCTTTGACTCAGCTTGACCTTCGATAATGCCTCGGTATCCAGGTTCACTTGGATTTCTTCGACGACAGTACCATTTTGAGTTATTGAAGCTACACCTTCAATATTTTCTAATTCAGTAACCAGGTCGTCGACCTGGTCTTGATAATCAGCGACATTCTCACCGCTTGAAGTCACTGCCATCTGGATGCTCGGCAGCATCGAGATGTCGAATTCCAAGAAAGAAGGGCTTCCCGCCTGATCAGGTAATTCAACACTTTCCAATGCTCTTGTGATGTCGCTTTCAACTTCATCAATTGTCATATCATAACCAAATTCTAAAATAACAACTGAAGAACTTTCCTGTGACTGTGACGATATATTCGATAGTCCGTTAATGGATGACAATTCCGATTCGATCGGTTTCGTGACATCCTCCATTACTTCCTCAGGACCTGCCCCCTGGTAAGTAGTTGCCACTGCCGCAATCGGCGGCTGGATGTTTGGCATAAGCTGGAGTGGAAGTCTTGTTAAAGAGACAATTCCGAGCAGCATAAGTATAATCATAACGACGATTGTAAATTTAGGACGCCTTATGGAAAAATCCGATAGTTTCAAATTGAGTACTCTCCTTATATATTGTTTATTTGTTTAAGCCGACAACGTGTTGTATAATCCCTTATAATCATAATAAAGTAGTTGAATACTATCAATAAACAATAACCGGTAATGTGTTGAAAAATAGAAAGAAGTGTCTAAAATGAGTCAAAGAGATGTGACCAGAAACAACCTGATAGAAGCATTTTGGGATATTTATAAAATAAAACCTCTGTCAAAAATTACCGTTAAAGAGATAACAGATAAAGCAGGATATAACCGCGGAACATTTTATACATACTTCAGTGATATAAATGAAATTTTGACTCTGCTTAAAGAAGGCTTAATCCCGACAAGAGATATGATTATCGGTCCGCTGATGATGCTCGATAAAAACGGCGGCAATATTTTCGATACGCTGGAGCGGACGAATGATTACGTCAAAGAACACAGTGATAAAATTTCAGTTCTGATTGGACCTGAAGGTGATCCCAGTTTTGTTCACGAATTTAAAATGCGTATCAGAATGATTATTATGGATTACGTTTATGAACTTAAAATTAAAGAACCTGAAAAAATCGAGTACATTATTGAATATCAATTATCAGCTCTTATCGGTATGTTTCAATTATGGCTGGAGAAGAACGGGGAAGTTGATGAAATAATTCTGGGTAATTTCGTTGAAGATATTTCGAATCAGGGCGTTACAACCTTAATGACTTCCATGCTGAATAATAAGGAGTAAATCAACCCCCGGAACTGTTTCTCAGTTCCGGGGGTTTAAGCTGCAGTTATTATTTTCTTCTCCATAATTCGAAAGTATGTTCATATAAATTTTTTTCATCAATAATACCTTTTTCAGTTTTAACCAGTTCAAACTTATCATAGTCAAATTTTTCATCGAAATACGTATCGCCTTCAAATGTGTCATGAATGACCGTGCGGTATAATTCATCGACTTCATCTTCGAACATTCTAAATAATACAGCACCGCCGATAATATAAAGATCTTTATCACCAGTCTGTTCAAGTTCAAGTATTTCTTCTTTAGAGTGAACTACTATTGCCCCCGGTGCTTCATAATCCCGCTGTCTTGTTAAGACGATATTCCGGCGGCCGGGGAGCGGTCTGTTCGGAATTGATTCATAAGTTTTTCGGCCGGTCACCATGTCGCCCCGCATCGTTATCTTTTTAAAAAAGGCAACATCAGCAGGCAGACGCCAAGGCAGTGCATCACCTTTACCGATTAGCCTGTTCTCATCTTCTGCCCAAACATAAGCAAGCATATACATCTCTCCTTTGAAACTAAAACTGTTGTTATAAATGTTATACCCTAATGCAGGATGAATCATTCATTTTTATAAAAACCCTTTGTCAGCAAGGTCTGTAACGCTATGCAATACAATATAACGCATGGCGTTATTTTATATATTCTGCAAGTAAGTCTTTGTAGAATGAGTCTTTTCCGATAATAACAACACGGTCGCATAAGTCTTTAATTTCATTCATATCATGAGATGTATAAATAATAAGTGTATCGTTGTTCTTCGCATGAGTTTTTAAAAACTCTCCAATTTCTATCCTCGATTTTAAATCGATACCTGCAGTCGGCTCATCCAGCAGCAGAAATTCAGGATCATTTATTAAACTGATAGCAAGATTCAGTTTCCGCTTCATACCTCCGGATAATTTTCTGACTTTAGTATCGTGTCTATCCAGCTGTATGTTATTCAGCAGCGTTTTCAATTCATTCACAGATTTCTTAGCAGGTGACAGCTTTTGAAAGAACTTCATATTTTCAATGACAGTTAAATCTTCCCATATAGCAATATCCTGAGGTACATATCCGATAACTGTTCTGTGTGCTTTAAAATACTTTTTGTATGGTTTGCCGTTTAAATACAGTTCTCCGCTATCAGGCTTCGACAAAGTCGCTAAAATTTTCAGCAGTGTTGATTTGCCTGCACCGTTCTCACCAACGAGTCCGATAATCTCTCCCTGCTCTGCGGACATACTGAAGTCCGTCAGCACATGACGCTTACCATAACTTTTATTTACGGAGTTAACTTCCAGCATTGTTATCCCTCCAAATCCAAATGAGTATTAAAACTGCACTGAGAATGAACCATAGAATATTAAGTTCATTCTCTACAAACATCTGCACCGGGTGCAGCGAGGATATTAAAGACAGTCCTGTCAGTGAAACAATAACTGGCATGACTAACTGAAGCGCCAGCCCAATAATCGTTAATGCCACGGCTGCCTGATATAATTTCACCGGGGATTTTACAGAAATGGCCAGTAAAAATGCAATGACATTTATAACAATCCGGTACATGACGAGAGACAGAAAACTAATATCCGCTTCCAGTACTTCTTTTATCACCACATAAGTAACACTGTCTATTATCAACATCACAGCGGTCATAAGAACTAACGTCAGCAGCATAAACTTCGTATATGAATGCTTCATAAAATTAAATCTGACCCTGGCACTGCTGATAGTTTCACGTGTAACAAAATCGAACGTAAAAATAGTTACGGTGAACGTAATATAAGCCCAAACTATCCATGGATGAAAGGCTGGTGTTTCTTCGATATCAGCCGATTCTCCAAGGAAATAAAACACCTGTTGCAAGAGATTCGTATCTGTTTCTGTACTTTTGCGTTCAGCTGCTATATCTTCAGCAGTCACAGCTGTCTCATCCAGCAGATTATTCTGCAGCTCCAGCACATAATCAACAGTCGTGTATTCACCCATCTGCTCCTGCACGAGCGAGGCTGCCAGTTCTTTTGCCGGTTCGTAATAGATCGAGCGGTCTGTATAATACGTTTCAATTAAGTCCCTGCGCTGACCTTCACGTATTTTTTCTGCAAAGTCTTCCGGCAGTATAAACACACTGTCCAGCCTGTATTGTTCCAGCTCTCTTAGAACAGCTGTACTATTTGTTGTATTAAATACTTCAACATCCATAAATTCGCTGCTCTTAAGCCCTTCTATAAAGATATTTGCTTCTGCACTGCTTTCATGGACAACTACTGCTGCAGGCACTCTGAAGTCTTCCTTAGTATTGTTAATCACACTTGTGACGACGAGTGTCAGCAGCAATGGCAAAATGAGCCACAATAATATTTTCGGCAGCTGCAACTTTATGAGCAGCCATCTCGCGTATATCATATCCATCATAAGAATCGACGCTCCTTCAGTACACTTAAGATGAGCAGCAGTATTGCAGCTGCACTCAGTGTCACTATTATAATGTCGATTTCCAGAGTGAAGCGGCCGTTTAATACAATCTCTTCCATCCAGGATAATGCCTGATAGCTGTATGTGTAATCAAATACTGTATCCATGTACAGCGGGAAGTATATTTTCGGAATAATACTGCCGGCGAATAATATAATCCCGAACAGTACTATAAGCTCGAGCACCATGCTGATTTTAAACGATGGAAAAATCCAGTCGATAATAATCATAATCATCACTGTTGTAAATATATGGGCGGCAATCAGAATGAGCAGCCTCAGCAGATTTTCTATTTCCAGATCAATACCGCCGAGCATTAAGACTCCATACGTAAAAAGGGCAGAAGCAATTGTAATAATTGTGCCGATTGACAGCACCTTGGCAAGGCCCTGAGCGAGGTAAGTCACTCCGAATACTCTCATCCGTTCCTCGAGATTACTGCCGGCATCACGCATTAAAGCGATATACAGTATATAGACCCAGACAGTCATTATAATGAACAGCCCGTTGACGATAAAATACATATTTCCTGCACTGATATTCTGTGTTTTTTGATGTTCATTCATCAAAGTATCACTCGAGAACACCTGAATAAACTGGCTCACAAACGCTTCAAAAATTAAATCCTGCCTTGCCTCATCAGTCATGCCGAATTCACGAGCATAATGATTAATCGTTAATATATTGGCCTGTGAATTTCTAATATGCCTGACGACTGTATCAATTACGCTGCTGATTACATAGCTCTCCAGCTGCATATCCGGATTGCCAACGACAATCAGTTCACTTGATTCTCCCTGCATCATCTTTTCCGTGAATTTCCCGGGGAATATTATATATGATACAAGTGTATTGTTTTCAATCATCTGTTTTGCATCAGATTCCGACACTTCAGTAATCTCAAGTCCGTCCGCCAGCTCAGCTGAGCCTGCAAGCGCCGAAACAATCATCGCTGTCTCATCACTGTCATCCAGATTTACAAGGCCGACAGACATTTTATCAGCTTCATCAAACGACAGAAGTAAGCTGAGCATCCAGATTATCAGTCCGATGAAAATAACCGGTGAAACTAAAATAAGAGGAAGTGTCAGCCACTTCCTCTTAAGTCTGCTGATGTCGTTAGCGATGAATACAAATATATGCTTCATTATTCTCATCGCAGACGCATCCTTTCTTTTTTAATTAAAATCCTGTCGGAGCACCGAATTTTTCATTCATCCACTCTTCGAACGCGGGACCAACTTCATCGTTAAAGTACGCATCAAGTTCTTCCATACTCATCTGGCCGATATTTTTCTCGTTATCCTCACCAGGCACTTCAATTTCACTTACCGTCTGGCTGTCGCTTGTCAGATTCAATACGAAAGTATCTCTCGTTACATTGATACCATCGTCAGCATACAGGGTCATATCACCAGTTGCCTGGTCTTCATTGTACACAGAGCTGCTTTCCATGAATAATGTCAGCGGCGAACCGGTCATTTGTTCGTTAAAGTTAATATCCATATTCCAGACTTCACTGTCTTCTTCCTCTGTTTTAACAGAGTTGATGACAAACAGATCTTCAGAATCTGCTCTTAATGTAATCATGTCTTCGTAACCTGACTCAGTTTCATTTAAATCAGCAGTATAGCCGATTACTGATTCCATAGTCTCATCAGAGAATGTCATATCATAATTAAAGACTGTGCTGTCTTCAGAAATTTCTGTAGTTCCATCGACTGCAATCTGGCCTGTAGATCCATCAACCGTAATTGACGTATCGAAATCACGCTGAATGATATTATCGTCGCCGTCTGTCCAGACAACAGATGTTAAACCTTCAGGGAAGCCGACATCTTCTATATTTTCTGCCGCTTCTTTTAATGAGTTGTTAAACTCTGCTGCAGTATCTCCGGCAGATGGCGCTGCAGGGTTGCCAAGGTTTGCGGCCATCATCTGAGTTTCGATAATGTTTGCAAGCTCTTCATCTTCTGCCATCTTATTAAATAAGTCTTTTAAGAACGTGTGAATCTGTTCTTCTGTTAATGTCATCGTCAGTTTATCAGCGTTCACTGTATTATCACCGACAGTAATTTCTTCACTTTCCGACTCGAACGCATCATCCGGTAAGTTTTCTCTAATGAAAGTTGCATATTCATCAATTAAATATTCACGCTGAGTTTCTGTCAGTGCACTGGTTTCAAAGAACATTGAGTAATCAATTTCTTCTTCACCTGTAAATGTTGCAGGATCAAGTGTATTCAGGAATGTTGCTGCATCCGCTTCATTAACCACCATATACTCTTCGATGAACGGCAGTGTAAGTCCTGCTTTTTCACCTGTGATATATGCATTTACATCTGAAATAGTTAAGCCCGCTATGTCTGCATTAAGTCCCATCGTACTGACTTCATTTGCCATATCCTGACCGATTGCAAGATTAATATTAGAGTTATTAATCATCTGATCAAGACCCATCTCCTGGAATGAAGGGTCGTTTGTTTCTGCTGTAATGCCTAATGTTGACTCAATCGCATTTTGCTCGGCATGTTCATACCAGTCAAGTTCACTCTCAAAACGTTCCTCAAATAACTCGAAAGTACCTTCAACCTCGTCCAGTTCCGCCATTAAGTAATTATTTTTCGGGGTGTTCACCATTGTTTGAAAAAGAATAATTGCGCCGATTGCCAATACCGCAATCACACCGACCGATATCCCTAAAATTGTTAAACCTTTTTTCCCCATATTAAATTCTCCATTCTGCTGCGTTAATTTACTCTAATATTATATTTAGTTAATATTTTATCACATAATATGTCTAAAATGTGACGTCCGATGGATTTTATACTTATCGCTTAAATATTGATAATATAGTAAAGAAAGTAATTTAAGAGAAGGATGGGATGTTATGAGACTTAAAAATAAAGTTGCAGTCGTTACCGGCGGGAGCCAGGGAATAGGGCGCGGCGTCGCGAAAGTTTTTGCTGAAGAAGGGGCACAAGTTGTTCTTGCAGATATTGACGCCAAAGAAGGCGAAAACACTGTAAAAGCATTTATCGATAAAAACTTCGATGTCCGCTTTCATAAAACAGATGTCAGTAATGAAAACGATGTTAAAAGTTTAATTGATTACACGATAAGTGAATTCGGCAAATTAGATATTTTAGTAAATAACGCCGCGATTAATTTTCGTAAGTCTGTCCACGAAACATCGCTTGAAGAATGGAACAATTTAATGGGAATAAATTTAACAGGACCATTTCTGTGCAGCAAGTACGCTATTCCCGAAATGCAGAAACAGGAGACTTCATCGATTATCAATATGGCATCCTGGCATGCTGAAACAACAATTACGAGACTCGCAGCCTACGCGAGTGCAAAAGGCGGGCTGACTGCATTAACACGTCAGATGGCACTCGATTACGGCCAGCATCAGATTCGTGTCAATGCAGTCGGACCAAGTTCTGTTGACACACCGCTACTTCATAAAACTTTTGCAAGTCTCGAAAATCCGGAGAAATCATTTGAAGAATCACTGGCTTTCAATCCGATGGGTCGCGTCGGCACAGTCGACGATATCGCTAAAGCATGTCTGTTTTTAGCATCAGACGATTCAACTTATGTCAGCGGCCAGACGATACTTGTCGACGGCGGACAAAGCAACAAAGTAGCGAGACCGATAGAATTTGACTGATAAATAGGGGGGACTACCATGTGAGCT
>DAIPYL010000049.1:0-10674 GCA_036782755.1 Jeotgalicoccus sp.
ATCCCAGCGGTTTAGGAGTTCTATGAGTTTGTTTCATAGGAATCCCAAAGATTTAGACACTCTATGAGCACGTCTCATAGAACTCCCGGCCAGCCACAACACAAATCAAAAAAGCAGCACCATTTTCATGGCGCTGCCTTCACACAAATCTATTCTTCTTCACTGTCTTCTGCCGGTGGTAAGTCCAGCTCGATTTCGTGGTCCAGTGATTCAGTTTCTTCTATTGGATTTTCTCTCGCCTGAAGGTGTGTGGCAAGTTCTGAATCCAGCGGACCGTATGCTACAACTGCTGTCGCACTTTCGCCCGGTTCAACCAGTTCTGATGCAGCGGCTTTACCGTCTGCAAATTCGCCTTCATCTTCAAGGTCCATCGTGTAGTTTTCTGTCGGTGCTTCACCGTCTTCACTTACCTGGCGTATTGCAAGGTCAAGACTGAATGCTTCTGACGGGGTTGATGTACGTTCTGAAGTATTCGTATATTCGAATTCAGCAGCGACTGCCTGGATTGTCGTGTCATTGCCTTCAGCGTCAGTTGCCGGCACTTCAACCGGTGTGAATTTCGTGAAGCTGTAATCCCCATTAACTCCCGAATACGATAACCCATCTTCTGAAGTTTCTTCTCCTGTTGTCTCTTCAGCCGGCTGTTGTTCTTCTGTACCTGCTTCTTCGGTGTTTTCCCCATTACATGCGGCAAGTAGCAGCATGCTTGCGAGTCCTCCCCGGAATAACGTACGTTTTAACTGCATGATAAATCCCCCTAAATTGTTTGATTCATCTGTATTATATTCCTCAATGAGATCAAATACAATTTTATGGAAGTATTTTATATTCCTGTCACGCCGTAAAGAATAAGTCCGATTGTTAAAAGCAGTCCCATAATCGTGTTCAGTTTCCCCATCGATGCCATTGCCGGAATCAGTTCAACCGGCGTATTCCCTTTACGCATCAGCATAATTGTCTTCATCATAAGCGGAATAGACAGCAGCGGAATAAGGAGGAACAGTGAGCCCATCGGCGTAAAGAATGTAATATAGATTAAGAAGATGCAGCTGAACAAGAGAAGTGCAGCTGCTGTCATCACTGCGAACGGCTTGCCGACGAGAATGACATAAGTTTTGCGTCCGCTCTCTTTATCTTTTTTACGGTCGCGTATATTATTTGCCATATTCAACAGTCCGATTGTGATTGCCGGCGGAATTGACATTAATAACGGGAATGTGTGCAGCGTGCCTGTATGAATGTAAAATGTGATCATAATAATTACAGTACCCATAAAGAACCCTGCAAATACTTCACCGAACGGCGTCCATGAGATTGGGACCGGTCCGCCTGTGTACAGATAGCCGACAGCCATTGATACGGCTCCGATGACGAGTATCCACCACGATGAATTGACCGTAATAATAATACCGATTACAGCGGCGATGCCGTAAAATATAAAAGCGATTGTCAGAACGAGGCGCGGACTCATACCGTTACGGACGATAGCACCTGCGATACCGACGGATTCATGCGAATCCAGACCACGCTTGAAATCATAATATTCGTTAAACATGTTGGTCGCCGACTGTATTAAAATGGTTGCGATAAGCATAAGAAAGAACATCCCCCAGCGGATATCACCAAATAATAATACACTTGCCGTCCCGACAAAGACCGGTATAAAACTCGCAGTCAGTGTGTGCGGGCGCGTCAGCATCAAATATTTTTTAAAACCTGTATGTACTTGTGCTTCCTGCATGACTTTCTCCTTTAAAACATGATGGCTATAATTTTATCATATTTAAGGGTTGTCCATACACACAGTAGGTAAAAAATGATAAAATAAAGCTAATTATGATGAAAGTAGTGTGACTCATGAAATTACAATCGTCTCGAACATTTATAGAGAGTATCAGTCTGGATTCCGACAGGCAATATCTTACACTGCATATCCCTATGGATGAGTATAATATTGACGAAGAAAAAATATTTACATATTTTAATGAATCAAAGGGCTCACGCTATTGGTTCAAGTCAAAAGATAATGCATATAATGTTATCGGCATTCATTACATCGAAAGTATATGGCGGGACAAATTTCAGCCGGAATCAATCGCTGAAAGCAAAACAGCGCTCTTTGCAAAAATCCAGCAGGAAAAGCTCGGCGAAGATTTAAAATCTAAACTGAGCTTATTTGGCGGGACTTTATTCGATGATAAGGATACGACTGATGAGTGGAACGACTTTAAAATGGTTGAGTTCCACTTGCCGGAATGGCAGTTTGACCTTAAAAAGCGCGAGCTGTTTTTAACGAAAGACAAAGCGGAATTAAATATGGACGGACTGCTCGATGAAGTAGATGAAGTGCTGACGGCTATAGAAAATGCTGAGATCACAGAGAAGGAAAAACCGGTTGTTAAAAGCAAACGTGATATTTTCCCCAATGAATGGAAGCTGCTCGTTGAAGAAGCGGTAAATAATTTAAACGACGAATTTAAAAAAGTTGTGCTTGCACGCCAGAAACTCATTACTTTTGAGTCTAGGGCGAAACGTCTGTATTTAATCAGGCGGTTAAAAGACGAAGCGGATACGTATACAATTTACTATGAAAAAGGAAAATCGACATTCGTGTCAAAAACACCTGAGAAATTATTCTCGATTGCAGGGGAAGAACTGACGACGAATGCTATTGCAGGTTCGATTCAGCGTGTCGAAAACAGCGAAGAAAACACAGTTCAGAAAGAGTTTTTACTGAACGATGATAAAAATCTGTTTGAACACCGCGTTGTCAGAGAATCAATTGTCAGCGATATCGCACCGTTTTCAGAAGGACTGAATTATAAAAAGAATCCGCTTCTGATGGAAAATAAATATATTTATCATTTATTTACACCGATTCAGGCCATGCTGAAAAAAGATGCGGATGAGTTTAAAATTTTAAAACAGATTCACCCGACACCTGCAGTAGGCGGTCTGCCGAAAAAAATGGCGAAGGATTATATTAAAGAGCATGAATACGGCACAAGAGGATTGTACGCGGCGCCGCTTGGCGTGATTCATGAAGATAAAGAGTGTGAATTTGCCGTCGGACTCCGTTCTATGCTGATTTCTGCACGCAGCGCAACATTGTTTGCCGGCTGCGGCATCGTTAAGGGATCGGATCCGGAAGCTGAATTTTTAGAAACGGAAGTTAAATTCACACCCATGTTGAACGTCTTGGAGGCGACTACTAATGAACTACACGGAAGCACTAACGACACAAACGTTTAGTATTATAGATGCACTTTACGAGTACGGCATGAATGAACTGGTCATCAGCCCGGGATCGCGCTCAACACCCCTTGCAATAGCGGCAGAGCTGCACGAAGGCATTAAGACTTATATTCATCCGGACGAACGCGGTGCGGGATACTTTGCCGTCGGACTGACTAAAAAGAGACGTCAGCCGGTGGGCATATTATGTACTTCGGGTACAGCGGCAGCGAACTACACGCCGGCTGTCAGCGAAGCAGGGTTAAGCCATCTGCCGTTAATCGTCCTGACATCGGACCGCCCTCATGAACTTAAAAATGTCGGTGCGCCGCAGGCGATTGCACAGAACAATATGTATAACAACTTCGTCCGCTATCAGACGGAACTGCCGATTGCTGACGACCATGACAGTGCTGAATCATTAATTAACGATAAAGTGCTGCAGGCGAGCCAGTATTTCAGCGGTATTAATATGGGGCCGGTGCATTTCAATATTCCGGTCCGTGAACCGATTATGCCGAATATTGAACGTCTGGATTTATTTAAACGGACTCAGAAAGAGCTGACGCCTGCGATTACTATTCCAGGCAACATTAGAAAATTAACAGGTACGGGTCTCGTCATTATCGGTGAAACAGCAGAAGACTTATCACCGCTGAAAGACGTGTTTGAGCAGGGTAATATTATTACGGTCTGCGATCCGCGTCAGAACATCAGAACGCATGTTAAAGACGCGATCGTCAATCACGATATGATGTTTTCGAATTTCGGTAAAAAGCATTTTAAATATATCGATGAAAATGTTGATTTTATTATCCGCATCGGGGAACCTGTGACGTCAAAACAAACGAATGCATTTTTAAAACAAACAGCAGTACCGCAATATTTAATCAGTGAGTTCCTGGACATTAAACCGTTCCCGGTGACACCGGATGAAACGTATGCAGGTACAGTTAATGAAATTCTGCCAAGAATGATCAGCGGTAACTCTGAGAGTGATGTAAAAGAACGTTTTGTTGCGTTATCGAAAAACATTCACAGCTATATTGATGAAAATATTCAGAAGTTCGACGATGAGGGCAGATATGTCTACGATATTATTCAGGAAACTGATGCAGCGCGGACGTTCTTCCTGTCGAGCAGTATGCCGATCAGGGACTTTGAGCGCTATGATACCCGTGTCACTCATGATGTATTCGCAAACCGCGGTGCCAACGGTATCGACGGCGTGATTTCAAGTGCACTCGGCATCGGTACAAAAGAGCAGGTGACAATGCTGATCGGTGATGTATCGATGAACCATGACCTTAACAGTCTGTTAATGGCGAAGCTCGAAAATATCGACTTTACGGTTATTGTCTTTAATAATAACGGAGGCAATATTTTCAGCTATCTGCCTCAGTATGCGCATAAACCGCATTTCGAAAGATTGTTCGGCACGCCGCTTGATCTGAACTTTGAACATGCAGCGAAACTTTACGATTATGAGTATGTTCATATCGAAAACGCTGAAGAATTAACGAAAGAAATGCTGAATAAACCAGGTCGTCAGATGATTGAGATTACAACAGACAGAGAACATAATCTCAAAAGTCATAACGAACTGAAAAGTCAGCTTGAGAATCTGGTAAACAATGCTGAATTTTAATTATGAGCTGATCGATAATAACCAGAGCAGCACGATTATGCTGCTGCACGGGTTTTTATCGTCTAAAGAAAGCATGAGAACCATTGCAGAGAGCTTAAGCAATTTACGCAACGTTATTCTGGTCGACTTACCCGGATTTGGCGGAACGAACAGCACCTCACATGATTACGGCATGGAAAATATTGCAGCAGGTCTCATTAATATTGCAGACTTGCATAATATTGGAACTTTCGATGTGCTCGGCTATTCGATGGGCGGCCGGACTGCACTGGCAATGACTTCACACTTCCCGGAACGTATTGAAAAATGTATTCTGGAAAGTGCGTCGCCGGGCATCCCTGATGCGGACAAAAGAGCAGAGCGGCTGGCTGTAGATACAGAACGCAGTGAATTTATCGTAAATGATTACGATAAATTCCTTGAATTCTGGCAGGGCATGCCGCTGTTTCAAACACAGCAGCATGTGGAGCAGGAAAAGCTCAATGCTCAGCACAGAGAACGGCTGCAGCAGATTCCGGCTGAAGCTGCGGACAGCCTGTTAAAGTACGGCACTGGCGTTCAGCGGTCTTACTGGGATGATTTAAGCGGTCTCAGCAATGATTTTTATTTAATTACAGGCAGTGAAGACAAGAAATTTATTGCGATAGCAGAATCGATGTCAGAACAGCTGAAAAGTGCTAAACTGGATATAGTTGAAAATTGTGGTCACAATATTCATCTGGAAAATCTTGAAGTGTACATAAACACGGTACGAAAGTACTTGGAGGAGGATAACTCATGACAAGAGTTTGGGAAACAGTTAAAGAATACAATGAAATTAAATATGAATTTTATAATGGTATTGCAAAAGTAACAATTAACCGCCCGGAAGTGCGCAATGCATTTACACCGGATACTGTTGCTGAAATGATCGACGCATTTACACGTGCGCGTGACGATCAGCGAGTATCGGTTATTATTTTAACAGGTGAGGGCGACCTTGCATTCTGTTCAGGCGGAGACCAGAAGAAACGCGGTCACGGCGGTTATGTAGGTTCGGATGAAGTGCCGCGTCTTAACGTTCTTGATTTACAGCGTTTAATCCGTGTTATTCCTAAGCCGGTTATCGCAATGGTAGCTGGTTATGCTATCGGCGGCGGACACGTTCTTCACGTTGTATGTGACTTAACAATTGCTGCAGAAAACGCACGCTTCGGCCAGACTGGTCCGAGAGTCGGTTCATTCGACGCTGGTTACGGTTCAGGTTACTTAGCACGTATCGTCGGCCATAAAAAAGCACGTGAAATCTGGTACTTATGCCGTCAGTACGACGCGCAGGAAGCACTGGATATGGGCTTAGTAAACACAGTTGTACCTTTAGAGCGTCTTGAAGACGAAACTGTTGAGTGGTGTGAAGATATTATGAAACACTCTCCAACTGCACTCCGTTTCCTAAAAGCATCAATGAATGCTGATACTGACGGATTAGCTGGTTTACAGCAGCTTGCAGGGGACGCAACGTTACTTTATTACACTACAGACGAAGCGAAAGAAGGCCGGGACGCGTTTAAAGAAAAACGTGAACCGAACTTCGATCAATTCCCTAAATTCCCGTAAATTTCATATTTTTAAAATATAACACCCGTCTCTGATGGGTGTTTTTGAGGTGATGTTAATGTCTTACAAATGGCTTGAATCAGCAAGTTTCACTTATCCTGACAACATTGCTGTGAAATATAATAATGAATCTCTGACGTATCAGATGCTGTACATGCATGCACATTCACTTGGCACACATATGCAGGCGCTTAAATTAAAACGCGTCGGCTTATACATCGACAACTCGATGGAATCGGTAAAACTGATTCACGGGCTGATGATGCTTGGTGTGGAAATGGTGATGCTGAATACGCGTTTAACGCCCGGCGAACTAAAAAGCCAGCTTGAGGACGTATCGGTTTCAACAGTTATTGCAACGCTGGCAGCTGACATTCCCGGTGTGGAAGTGCTTCAGTATGATGATTTATTTGAGCTTGAGACACAGACTTTTATCGTCAATCAGCCGAAACCGGATGATATTTTATCGATTATGTTTACGTCCGGTACGACAGGACGTGCAAAAGCCGTGCCGCAGACATACAAAAACCACTTTGCATCGCATAATAACTGCCAGCAGCACTTTGAGTATGACAGCGGGAGTACATGGCTGATGGTTAATCCGATTTTCCATATTTCAGGACTGTCGATACTGTTCAGAACGGTCATTACAGGCTGTACGTTAATTGTTGAGAATAAATTTGACGCAGAACGTGTGTGGAATATTTTAGAAAAAGATAAAGTGAGCCACACGAGTATGGTGCCGGTCATGCTGAAGCGTTTAATGAGCATGAATGGCGAGCATCATCTGAAAGGACTGCTCCTCGGCGGTGCAAGTACAACGCCGTCGCTGTTAAAAGAAGCAATTGAGAAAAATCTGCCGGTGTATAATTCATTCGGCATGACAGAAACATGCTCTCAAATTGTTCAGATTTCTTATAAAGACGATAAAATTCTGACCGGAGCTGTCGGCAACGTCAACGGTTATGATATTAAAATTGATGAAAATTCCGACGAGCTGCTGATTAAAGGCGGCAGTGTGGTCAGTGATTATTTAAATGCCGACTTAAAACTGGAAGACGGCTACTTTAATACCGGAGATCTTGCGACTGTCGATGAAGACGGCTATCTGTACATTTTAGACAGACGGTCTGATTTGATTATCAGCGGCGGTGAGAATATTTATCCGAAAGAAATAGAAGATGCAGTGTATTCCTTATGTGGAGTCGAGCGCTGTGCAGTGATTAAAAAGCACGATGATGAGTGGGGAAGTGTACCTGTGCTGCTGCTCGAAGAAAAGGTGGATGAAGCATCACTCCTGAATCATTTGAGCGAGCATCTGGCGAAATATAAACTGCCTAAAGAAATTCACTACGTCGATAAAATTATAATGACATCGACGGGGAAAATTTCACGCAGTCAGAACCAAAAAATGTTTCTGGACCGTTAATTACAGGTATGGACAAGTAAAGATACAACTATTGACGTTTCTTCTTTTTGTTTACAGGAACCGGATCGAAGCCGCCTTCGTGGAACGGATGGCATTTTAAAATACGTTTTGCGGCCATAAAACTGCCTTTCATTGCCCCGTGTTCAGCAAGTGCTTCAAGAGCATAGTTTGAACATGTGGGGTAGAAACGGCAGGTCGGCGGTGACATGGGCGAAATATATTTCTGATAGAAATGAACAGAACCGATTAATACTTTTTTCATTGCAGCATCACCTTTTAAAATTAATACAACTATTGTAAGCTGATATCTGCGGGAGTGCAACCGGGAGGTTTATTATGAAAACATTTACTGATTTTGAAGGCAGACGTGTCACATTGGAAAACAGTTACGTTGAAAATACGAAACATGTCCTGATTATTCCGAAATTTAACGGCCAGTTTTTACTGACAAACCATAAAGAACGCGGACTGGAATTTCCGGGCGGTAAAGTAGACGAAGGAGAATCACTCGTTGAAGGCGCACAGCGGGAACTCTATGAAGAAACCGGCGGGCTCGTCGGAAACCTGCACTTTGTCGGTACATATACCGTCCACGACGGTGACGAAACATTCAGTAAAGCAGCATTCTGCTGCAACATTGAACGGCTCGATCAATTAAAACACTATCATGAAACAAACGGTCCAATGCTGGTCGACCATATTGACGATATTGCAGACGAAGAAAAAAGTCTGCTGCTGAAAGACGACTGTGTCGTTTATTTATATAATGAAGTCAGAGAAAACGGCTGCCAGTAACAGTTGAGATGATGCCCGGAACATTTTTGATGTTCCGGGATTTTTATTTTTTTAAGCATTTGATGGACAAGGTCGAGCTGACAAAGGTACCCAACCGTCTAGAATGACGATGTGACTTCAACATAGTCAACCGCCTCAACACCGACCAGCCGAAACAGCAAAAAACCCCGGGATATCTATTATCCCGAGGTTCTCTCTATTCCAATATTATTAAAATCCGCCTTTTTCAGCGATTGCTGCTGATTCCGGACCGAATTTCTTGAAGTTTTCGATGAATTGTTCTTTAAGTCCCTGTGCTTTTTCGTTATAAGCGTCAGCTGATTCCCAAGTGTTAATTGGTGACAGGATTTCTGCCGGTACACCTGTTACTGATGTTGGGATTGATAAGCCGAACATTTCGTCTTTAACAAATTCGCCTAATTCCAAGTCGCCGCTGATTGCACGACGTACCATTGAACGTGTGTGTGCAAGGTTCATCCGTTTACCAACGCCGTACTCTCCGCCTGTCCATCCTGTGTTAACAAGATAAACATTAACGTCGTGCTTGTCGATTAAGTCACCAAGCATGTTAGCGTACACTGTTGCATGTAACGGCAGGAATGGTGAACCGAAACATGTTGAGAATACAGGCTGCGGTGTAGTAACACCGCGTTCAGTTCCTGCAAGTTTGGAAGTGAACCCGCTCAGGAAGTGATACATTGCCTGGTCTTTAGTTAACTTAGCGATTGGAGGTAATACTCCGAATGCGTCTGCAGTTAAGAAAATAATTGTTTTCGGGTGTCCTGCAACTGAAGGAATGCGTGCATTGTCGATATGGTCAAGCGGGTATACAGCACGAGTGTTTTCAGTAAGTGAATCATCGTCGTAATCTGCGTTGCCGTTTTCATCGATAACTACGTTCTCAAGTACAGCACCGAATTTAATTGCATCAAAGATTTCAGGTTCTTTTTCTTTTGATAAGTTAATTGTTTTAGCGTAGCAGCCGCCTTCGATGTTGAATACACCGTCGTCGTTCCAGCCGTGCTCATCGTCTCCGATTAAATCACGTTCAGGATCTGCAGATAATGTCGTTTTACCAGTACCTGATAATCCGAAGAATAATGCAACGTCTTTGTTTTCGCCGACGTTGGCACTGCAGTGCATGCTTAGTACGCCTTGTTCAGGAAGCAGGTAGTTCATAATAGAGAAGATAGATTTCTTCATTTCTCCGCCGTACTCAGTTCCGCCGATTAGAATAATTTTCTTCTCTAAAGATACGAATACGAATACTTCTGAACCAGTTCCGTCTACTTCGGGATCTGCTTTGAATGTTGGAGCTGATACGATTGTAAATTCCGGATTAATATTCGCTGCTTCTTCTTTAGTTTCAGGACGGATAAACATTGTTTTCGCAAACATGTTGTGCCAGCTGAACTCATTTACAACCTGCAGCTGAAGCTGTGTATGCGGGTCTGCACCTGCATAGCCGTTAAAGACAAATAATTCTTCTTTGTCGTTTAAATATGTAGTAACTTTATCGAATAATTTATCGAAAACTTCCTGTGAAACAGGCTGGTTAACTTCTCCCCAGTCGATTTTGCTGTCGGATACGCTGTCTCTTACGATAAAACGGTCTTTCGGGCTGCGTCCAGTGTACTCGCCAGTCTGTGCGCGAAGTGCTCCTGTATTTGTCAGTACTGCTTCACCGCGGCGTATAGATGCTTCAACAAGCTCAGCGTTTGATAATTGTTTGTGTGTAGAAGGTTTGTTAACAAGACCCTCGATTAAACCTTTATGATTAACCATGATTCGCCTCCAAAGTATTTGTCATTAACGAACTATTTAGAAATTAGTATAACACATTAGTTTTTAGGTTTACACAGATAATGCGAGAACATTCACGTATAATGCTTTATTTTTTACGATGCTCCTGCATAAGTTAAAATTATCTTGAGTAGTTAGATAATTAAGAATATGTTTATCTTAAATGGCA
>DAIPYL010000050.1:0-10464 GCA_036782755.1 Jeotgalicoccus sp.
GTCATCGGTTCGAACTGGTAGATAAAGAACGGCAGCAGTGCGACGGTCGAGAAGAACGAGAAGTAGAAGACTACCGTATAGAATTTCTCGCGGCTTCCCAAAATACGGAGCACGGTATATGCACCGGCTGCGAATATTGCACCGAGCACCCCGACAAGGGCAAACATCGTGTCACTCGAGAATGACGGTTTAATGATAAAGATCGCACCAGCCAAAGCAACAACAATTGAGATGATCTGGAATCTCAGTATGTATTCTTTTAAAAATATAGCACAGAGTATTATAGTAAAGAACGGACTGAGTTTATTCAGAATGTCAGCATCGCTCAGAACCATCCGGTCGATGGTAAAGAAGTTTAACAGTACGCCGACGAGTCCGAGTGCTGAACGGAGCAGCAGCCAGCCCTGGTTTTCACGTTTGCCGAACAGGCTCTCTCTGTAGTAGAGAACAAGTGCCAGCGCAATCAGCATCGAGATAAAGTTTCTGAAGAAAGTCTTTTGGACGGTAGGCAGATCGCCTGAATATTTTACAAAAAGGGACATCAGACTGAATCCTAATGAAGAAATAATCAGAGCGATGATACCTTTTACAACATTATTCATTAACAACACTCCAAGTTGATTTGTACGATAATTTCACTAATTTCATTAAATAAAAAGGATAAAAGTTTCGTTATTTTTTTACGGAAATTTTTTCAATGACTGCATCACGTATCCACCGTGGACTCCGGCGTTTTATCTTTAAGAATTAAGTATGAAATTTTTCTGTTATCCAGTTTTTAACATTGCCTGAAGCATTTTAATATGAGAATATAGAACATGTCGAAACACATATATTGTGTTTGAAAAAAGTTTCGACCACAACATGTTGTGGTATTATTTAATAAATACAATAAAACAGAATTCAGAAGAAAAAATAAACGCATAGAACATATGTTCTGTTTATGCTATCATTGAAAGGAGATGACAAAGTGATTATTGCTTATTATTCAATGACAGGTAATATCCGTCGCTTCTTAAATAGTATGGACATTCCAGACACCTATGAATTATATCAAATAACGGCCGCCAATGTCAGAGATAAAATCGATGAAACATTTATTTTAGTTACACCGACATACGGCTTTGGAGCTGTGCCTGATACTGTTAAAGAATTTTTAAAAGTTAACTCTTATAATCTGTTCGCAGTCGCATCGAGCGGCAACCGGAACTGGGGCCAGAACTTTGCCAGAGCAGGCGAGTATATAAGCAACGATTACAGTGTGCCGCTGTTAATGAAGTTTGAACTTCACGGGACTCCCGAAGAACGCGCACAATTTATAGTCGAATTAGAAAGGGCAGGGGAAATGCATGAAAGTATTAGATGAGAAAACTTACAACCACGTTGAACTGAATAACGAAGTCACACAGCGCGACGAAACAGGTTTTTACAAACTTGAAAAAGACCTTGAAGCACTTGAGGTATTTATGGAAGAAGTCGAAGCGAAAACAATTCATTTTGATTCGGAATTAGAAAGACTGCACTACCTCGTGGACAACGATTTCTATTACGATTTATTCCAGGAGTACAGCGAGCCGGCACTCCAGGATATTATCGATCATGCAGATGCTATTGAGTTTAACTTCAAGAGCTACATGGCAGCGAGCAAGTTCTTTAAAGACTACACATTAAAAACAAACGATAAAAAACAGTACCTTGAAGATTACAGACAGCACGTTGTAATCGTCAGTCTGTACCTTGCAAAAGGCAACATTGAGACTGCGAAGCGTTTCATCACATCAATGATGGAGCAGCGCTATCAGCCGGCAACGCCGACGTTCCTGAACGCAGGCCGTGCACGCCGCGGTGAAATGGTTTCATGTTTCCTGCTTGAAGTTGACGATTCACTGAACTCGATCAACTACATCGACTCAACTGCCAAACAGTTAAGTAAAATCGGCGGCGGTGTTGCGATTAACTTATCGAAACTCCGTGCACGCGGTGAGGCGATTAAAGGTATTGAAGGTGTAGCCAAAGGAGTTCTTCCTGTAGCGAAATCACTCGAAGGCGGATTCAGCTACGCAGACCAGCTTGGCCAGCGCCCGGGTGCAGGAGCTGTTTACTTAAACATCTTCCACTACGACCTGCCTGAATTCCTCGATACTAAAAAAGTAAACGCGGATGAAGATATCCGTCTGTCGACAATTTCGACAGGACTTGTTGTACCCTCCAAGTTTTTTGAACTGGCACGCGACAACAAACCGTTTAACTTATTTGCACCGCACACAGTAGAACGCGAATACGGTGTGGCACTCGATGATATGGACATGGATGAAATGTACGATCAGCTTGTTGCTAACGACAAGGTCAGAAAACGTGAATACGATGCGCGTGATATGTTAAATACAATCGCTCAGACACAGCTTCAGTCGGGTTACCCGTACTTAATGTTCAAGGACAATGCGAACAAAGTACATCCGCTCGGCGATATCGGACAGATTAAAATCAGTAACTTATGTACTGAAATCTTCCAGCTGCAGGAAACATCTGAAATTAACGACTACGGTACAGACGACGTTATTAAACGTGACATTTCCTGTAACCTTGGTTCGATGAACATTGCGAACGTAATGGATTCGGGCAAAGTGAAAGAAACTGTACACGAAGGTATCGAAGCACTGACACTGGTAAGCGACGATACTTCAATCGCCAACGCACCGGGTGTTAAAAAAGCAAACGATGAACTGCACTCAGTAGGACTTGGCGCGATGAACCTTCATGGTTACCTCGCTAAAAATAAAATTTCTTACGAATCATCAGAAGCAAGAGACTTTGCAAACATTTTCTTTATGATGCTTAACTTCCACTCGATTGAAAAATCAATGGAAATCGCAAAAGAACGCGGTGTCACATTTAAAGACTTCGAACGTTCAGACTATGCGACAGGTAAATACTTCGAACGCTACGTGTCTGAAGATATTAAACCTGAATCGGCTAAAGTTGCAGAACTGTTTGAACACATTCACATTCCGACAAAAGAGGACTGGGCAGAACTGCAGGCAAAAGTTGAAGAAAATGGTCTTTATCATGCTTACCGCCTGGCGATTGCACCGACACAGAGTATTTCTTACGTGCAGAACGCAACGAGCTCGGTAATGCCGATTGTTGATATGATCGAACGCAGAACTTACGGCAACTCTGAAACGTTCTACCCGATGCCATTCTTATCCAAAGACTCAATGTGGTACTACAAGAGCGCGTTCAACACAGACCAGATGAAATTAATCGATATGATTGCAACAATTCAGCAGCATATCGACCAGGGAATCAGTACGATTCTTTACGTAAACTCGGATATCTCTACGAGAGAGCTTGCGAAATATTACATCTACGCACACCATAAAGGATTGAAATCACTCTACTACACGAGAAATAAATTACTCAGTGTTGAAGAATGTACAAGCTGTGCAGTATAAAGGAGATTAAACAATGATTGCAGTTAACTGGAATAAAGAAGATGACATGACGAATGTCTTCTGGCGCCAAAACATCTCACAGATGTGGGTCGAGACAGAGTTTAAAGTGTCGAAGGATTTATCATCATGGGCAGGGCTGTCTGAAGATGAGAAAGATACTTTTAAAAAGGTGCTGGCAGGTTTAACAGGACTGGATACACACCAGGCAGATGACGGCATGCCGCTGATTATGCTGCATACTCCTGATCTGCGTAAAAAAGCAGTCTATTCATTTATGGGCATGATGGAGCAGGTTCACGCAAAATCATACTCGCACATCTTTACGACGCTGCTGCCGACTAAAGAAACAGATGATTTACTGGATAACTGGGTTATGAAAAATGAACAGTTAAAATATAAAGCAGACAAAATCGTTACAAACTACTATAAATTACTCGATAAAAACCCGTCAGCCTACGACAGATATATGGCACGCGTTTCATCGGTATTCCTTGAGTCGTTTTTATTCTACTCAGGATTCTACTACCCGCTGTACCTGGCAGGTAACGGCCGCATGACGACGAGCGGTGAAATTATCCGCAAGATTCTGCTGGATGAATCGATTCACGGTGTATTCACGGGTCTCGACGCTCAGGAAATGAAAGGCGAACTGACTGCTGAAGAGCAGGAGCGTGCAGACAAAGCGATGTACGAACTGCTCGACGATTTATACGAGAACGAAGTAGTGTACACGAAGAGTCTGTATGACAAACTCGGCCTGACAGACGATGTTCTGAACTACCTTCAGTACAATGCGAACAAAGCGCTGGCTAACTTAGGTTTTGATCCTTACTTTGAAGAAAAAGGCTTTAACCCGATTATCGAGAACGCACTTGATACGACGACGAAAAACCATGACTTCTTCAGTGTTAAAGGTGACGGCTACGTATTAGCATTAAACGTGGAACCGCTGCGCGACGAAGATTTCGTTTTTAACGATTAATATATTTGAACACTCTCCTGAGTCAGGGGAGTGTTTTTTTGTTATTTGCGGAAACCGCGGGCTGTTTTTTAGGGGAATGGTGTGAGATTAGGGAGTTCATTGGGACAATTAATATTATTTGGCCCAATGTGGAACTTACGATGAGATGATTAATAATGTTTGTCCCAGTGAGCGTCACTCGAGAGACGGAAAATGCTGTTCGTCCCGATGAGCAGGTCTCATGCGGTTGAATCTGGAGTTCCGGCCGGATGACAGATGCACATGCGGTCGATTGTATATTATCAGCCGCATGTGAAGTGTTCGTGCGGTCAGCTAAAAGATTTCAACCGGATGTGAGCCTTTCATCGGGCTGATAACTGATATTTTAGAGCAGCAATTGATGCTCATGGCTGCATATCCGCTTTAGCGTGTACATGATGAACTCTCATGCCTACATATCCAATTTTGCGTATACATGAAAGTCATTATTTACAGCAAACCAGCCAGCACATATTACTGCCGCGCGAACAGTAAAATTTACATCCCGGTCATAAAAATGTCATGACATGGAATTTAAAGTTACCTTCAAATAATGTATGATTAGTGGAAGAGAGAATTTTTGAAATGGGGATACATAAATGAAAATTAAAGCAGGTCTTTTATCAGCAATGCTGCTTGCAGGATTAACTCTTGCGGCATGCTCGGATGAAGGAGAAGATCATGGCGATATGAATCATGACAGCCCGTCGAGTGATGAAATCAGATCACTTGAAGTGGATTTACAGACTCCTGAAAGCATTCAGTCAGGCGAAGCTGCTGAATTTACTGCACACGTTACTTCAAATGAAGAAGATGTTACAGATGCAGACCAGGTAATGTTTGAAGTGTTACAGGGTGAAGAATCAATGGAAATGATTGAAGTCGAACACTCGGAAAACGGCGAATATGTGTTTGAGTATACGTTCGAAGAACCGGGCGAATACAGTGTAATTGCACATGTTGATGCGTATCAGCTTCACACAATGCCTGAAGAATCCGTGACTGTTGAATAATAGTGTATTATTATAGTAATACTACGGGCAATTCTAGGAGGATATTATGGATCTAACAAGTAAAACTTATATCGTGTCGGGTGCAACCACTTTGCTCGGCAGGGAGACTGCGCTGGAATTAGCTCAAAACAATGCGAACATTATATTGGCAGGGCTGGAGTACAGCGAACTTGAAGAAGTATATAACTCACTTGAAGGTACACCGGGACAGCATAAGATTGTACTGCTTGAGCAGTCGAAGGAAATTGACTGGATCGATATCGTCGATGAAATTGAAGCGAACTACGACTCGCTTAACGGAATTATATTAGTGCATTCGATCTTTACAGATGATAAAACAGTATATAACGTCAGCTTTAATGAATTCAGCGAAGTAATGTACGAGCATGTATGGGGGACGTATCTCGGAATCCGCACGCTGCGTCCGTTATTAAAAGTTGAGAACGATGCTAAAATTATTAATGTTATCGAACCGGCATTTGAAGAAGTATTCGAACGCAACCTGTACTACACAGTGACAGGAGCGATTGAAGCGCTGACGCACTCAACATCGGTTGAACTGCGACGCGAGGATGTCGACGTATACGCACTCAGCTACCGTCCGACTTTTAAGACGACGGAAGAAGAGCGTAAAAATCACAAGGCAATTAAAAAAATTAAAGCAATTCTGGATCACGATAAAGATATACCGACCGGAGAAACGATTATTATCAGTTAATACCGGCCGGGTGAGCTGCCTTTCAGGCAGCTTATTTTTATAATAAGCAATTCATATACATAAAGAGTTTGAATTGCAAATTCTGACAGTGTATAATGCATGTATGGTTATCAATGATAATCATTTTCAATTAAGGTGGGAAGACATGATTCAGAAGTTGTTTAGGATAGATATATTATTTTTCCTACTGATCGTTTTATCAATAATTTCTATGTTTGTCGGGGTCAGCCAAATTCATATAACAGACATTTTCAAGTTAACTGAAAATCAATTGTCTATACTTATACATAGCCGCATGCCGCGGACAGTGTCAATCATCATCGCAGGTGCATCCCTCGCCGTGTGCGGGCTGGTGATGCAGCAGCTGACACGTAACAAGTTCGTATCTCCAACGACAGCAGGAACGACAGAATGGGCACAGCTTGGTATTTTACTGGGACTGATTTTTTTCCCGAATATCAGCATGATGGGCAGATTATTTTTCGCAGTCGCACTGGCACTGCTCGGAACAATGCTGTTCATGAGCATAATTACGCGCATTAAATTTAAAGATGTTATATTTGTTCCGCTTATCGGAATGATGCTCGGCGGAGTTGTCGCGAGTGTCTCGACGTTCCTGGCACTTCGTGCCGATATGCTCCAGGCGATTTCCGGCTGGATGCACGGGAGCTTCTCAACACTGATATCGGGTAAATATGAAATTCTTTATATCAGTATTCCGCTGTTTATCGTAGTCTTCCTGTATGCCTCGCAGTTTACTGTTGCGGGTATGGGAGAAGATTTCTCGACGAACCTCGGAATGAACTACAAGTTAATCGTTAACATCGGGCTGTTTTTAACTGCTGCAATGACAGCAATCGTCGTTGTATCAGTCGGAATGCTGCCGTTCCTCGGACTGATTGTACCGAATATCGTCTCGATATTCCGGGGGGATCATCTGAAGGGTACACTCACCATTACAGCTGTCACCGGTGCAATTTTCGTTATGATTTGTGACATTCTCGGACGAATTATCATCGCACCGTATGAAATCTCAGTCGGACTGATGATTGCCACAATAGGCAGTGCAATTTTCTTAATCCTCATCTTCAGGAGGGTTAAAAATGCATAAGAATACTAAAACGATTATAATGCTTGCAGTTTTATCAATTGCTTTACTCGCATTCTATACACTTTACGGATTAAATCCGGACATTTATTTTTATCAGCTGCCGTCGAGACTTAAACGCATTCTTGCAATAGTCATCGTTGCAGTTGCAATCGCTGTTTCTACAGTCATCTTCCAGACGATTGTTAAAAACCGAATTTTAACACCGTCGATTATGGGGTTGGATTCGGTTTATACATTCATCCAGACAGCAATTGTATTTTTAGCGGGCGTGAGCTCGCCGCTGTTATTAAACTCGCAGTACAACTATTTTTTAAGTATGGGTGTACTCGTGCTGTTTACATTGTTTGTCTTTAAGTTTCTTTTTAAAGTAACGAAAAACAACATATTCCTGCTGCTTTTAATCGGTATTATACTCGGTACGTTCTTCGGGAATTTATCGACATTCATGCAGATTTTAATCAGCCCGGAAGACTTCTCAATTTTGCAGGGCACACTGTTTGGTTCGTTTAACGCAATCGATGAATCGCTGCTCGGCATTACGGGAATTATCGTTATTTTTATGCTGATATTCGTCTTTAAAGACTTTCACGCGCTGGACGTTCTGTCGCTCGGACGTGATCATGCATTGAACCTGGGCATTAATTATGACCGCAAAGTATCGGCACTTTTAATTATTGTGGCAGTGCTGGTCTCGGTATCAACAGCGCTCGTCGGACCGATTATGTTTTTAGGACTGCTCGTCGTCAACCTGGCGCATGAACTCTTAAAAACGTTCAGACATTCATACCTGATACTCGGTACAGCATTGATCAGCATTATTACGCTGGTCATCGGACAGATGGTCGTGCAGTTCGTATTCGGGAATAACATTGAATTAAGTGTTATTATTAATTTAGTAGGTGGGATTTACTTCATTTACTTAATGCTTAGGAGGAATCGTACATGATTAGTGTCAAGGGAATCACTAAGAAATACGGCAGTAAAACAGTCGTAGATGACGTCTCAATTGATATAGAAAAAGGTAAAATTACTTCACTTATCGGACCGAACGGTGCCGGTAAAAGTACAGTCATTTCAATGATCACTCGTTTACTCGATAAAAATAGCGGAGAAGTTTTACTGGAAGGCGACAACATATTCACCCAGCCGCATGGTGAACTCGCGAAAAAAATAACGATTTTAAAACAGGCGAACCACCTTGAACTGAAAATTACAGTAAGAGAATTAATTTCATTCGGGCGTTTCCCGTATTCAAAAGGCAGACTGACTGACGAAGATGAAGAAATCATTGACGAAGCAATCAGCTATATGGGACTGAAGGAATTTGAAGAACGCTATATAGACGAACTGTCGGGCGGTCAGCGCCAGCGTGCATATATCGCAATGACAATTGCACAGGATACGGAATACATCTTCCTGGATGAACCGCTGAACAACTTGGATATGAAGCACTCTGTGCAGATTATGCAGATTTTACGCAGACTGTGCCGCGACAAGAACAAGACGATTATTATTGTTATTCACGATATTAACTTCGCATCATGTTATTCAGATAACATCGTTGCGCTGAAAGACGGCAAGATCGCAATCAGCGGAACAGCAAATGAAGTAATTACTAAAGAAGTGCTTGAAGGCATCTATGAAATGGAAATTAATATAGAGTCAATTTGCGGACACAGAATCTGTTTCTACTTCGATGGGGTTATCGAAGGTGATTCGACAGAACTCGCAGCAAACTATTTAATCGGCAATGCGTAAAAGCACGGCCATTAAAGGAGGTGAGGTTTCGGTATTCGAATGTGTTTAGTAAGTAGCGCAGTATTTTTTTAGTGGGGGCTAAAAAAACATATTAAGAGGAGAACAGAGATAAAATGGAATTTAAAAAATTATACTTAATGCTGACTATGGCAGTAATCCTGGTACTCGCTGCGTGCAGCGGCGGTTCAGAAGAAGAGACATCAACAGAAGAAAGTGCATCAGAGGAAACATCAACGGAAGAAACAGCGGAAGAAGAGACTGCTGAAGAAGACGCTTCTGAAGAAGAATCTGCAGATACAATTGCTTATGAAAACCAATTCGAAATCGGAACCGGCAACCGCGGTGAAGAAGGACAAGGCACACAAATCGACGAAACTGTAGAGCTTCCAAAGAACTCTGATAAAGTTGTCATTTTTGACCTTGGTGTCGCTTCAACATTCGCAGCACTTGGCCTTGAAGAAAATATTATGGGACTTCCAAAAGGTGAAAACAATGCTTCACTTGGCGGTACTATTTCAGACGTATATGAATCAGATGAAGACTACGTAAATCTTGGCGGACTTAAAGAGCCGGACTATGAAGCATTAGCTGCTCTTGATCCTGAGATTATTATGATTCACGGACGCCAGTCAAACTCAAACGTAGTAGGCGAACTTGAAAAAGCTGCACCAAACGCTGAAATTATTCACGTTGCAGCAGATAACTCAAACTACTTCGAAGACGTTAAAGAAATGACGATGTTTATCGGTGAAATGTACGACGTAGAAGATAAAGCACAGGAACTTGTTGACGACTTGGACGCTCAGCTTGCAGAAGTGAACGAAAAAGTAACATCATCAGAATTACCAATGCTTTTCGTACAGACTAACGGCGGAAACTTATCATTCCACGGAGTCGGCGGACGTTATGACTTCCTTTACAACGATTTCGGATTCACTTCGGCAGGTGAACAGGAAGAGTCGGAAGAAAACACAGACAATCATGGTAACGAAATCAGCTTTGAATTTATCGCAGAAACTAACCCGGCACTTATTTTATTAATGGACCGCGGTGCAGCAGTATCTGAAGGTGAAGCAACATCATCAGACGTATTAGAAAATGAGGTTACTTCAGGCGTTGAAGCAATTGAAAACGGCAACGTTTACGAATTAAATCCTCAGAACTGGTACTTAAACGCAGGCGGTTACTTAACTGCATTAGCTCAAGTTCAAGAGGTTAATGAAGCAGTAGACGCAGCAACAGCAGAATAATAATTTAATATGATTTGAGAACCGAAAACCCGTTTGGGTTTTCGGTTTTTTTGTGGTGGAGTTGGGTAGCGGAGGTAGTTGTGGCGGTTTGTGCCGGCTCATCTGCCTGTGAGGCGGTGTTGCGGGCAGATGAGATGAATTCAATGGCCTGTGAGGCGG
>DAIPYL010000051.1:0-10140 GCA_036782755.1 Jeotgalicoccus sp.
CCAGTCTGCAAAATTCAAATTTTATTCTTCATCCGCCAGTCTGCGCAATTCGTCGCGTGTTTCTTTCGGCAATCCTTCGCCGTAATCCATCATGCGGACGATGTCTTTAAACGCAGCTTTCGGTATTTTTAAATCGTCGAGTTCATCAATAGTAAACTGCAGATCAATGTCATCTTCACGGCCGTCGCGGAGTTTCAGTACAAAGTCCGGTTCTGTAATGAACGGGCTTGAAGCGCCGACCATGTCTGCGTATTTCAGTGCTTCCAATGCTTTGTCCGGTGTATTTACACCGCCTGTTGCCATCATCGGAATTCTGCCTTTAACGTGGTCGTAAACGACTTTGTTCACGGGTTCTCCCTGATGCGGTCCTTCAGCCCGTACTTTATTTTGATAGATATTGCGTCCCCAGCTTGCGATTGCAATATAATGAATGTCTGTAATTTCTTCTGCCCAGTCGATAAATTGTAAAAAATCATCTACGCTGTAGCCGGTGTCTTCCCCGCGAGTTTCTTCCGGTGTACCTCTGAAGCCGAAGATAAAGTTTTCAGGTGCTTTTTCTTTAATCACATCGCTGACTGCCTTAATCACTTCAAGTCCAAAGCGTGAACGGTTTTCAAGAGAGCTTGCACCATATTCGTCATCCCGCTCATTAGAAAATTTCGAGAAAAATGTCTGGATTAAGAGACGCTGTGCAGCCGACACTTCAACACCGTCGAATCCTGCTTCGATTGCACGTCGTGCTGCGTCGGCATACTGCTGAATGACCGTATCAATTTTACGTTTTGTCATCGGCAGCACCTGGTGTTTAACTGGTGTATTGAGTTCCATAAAACTCGGTCCGTAGACAACACCGAGATCCAATATGGCCTGATTTGAAAAACGGCCGGCATGTGTCAGCTGGAGTATTGCTTTGGCACCGTCTTTTTTCATTGCTGCGGCCAGTTTTTTAAGACCCGGCACTGCGCGGTCATCTGCAACGCTGAAGCCGTATTCAAACAGCTGGCCGTAAGGTTCAATATACGCGGCACCCGTCACCTGAATCGGTGCTGAGGCTGCACGGCGTGCGTGATACAATTCATCTTCTTCAGTCACATAGCCTTCGATTGTCGATGAGTTCGTAATCATCGGCGACAGAACAAAACGGTTTGACAGTTCGATTCCATTCGGTAAAAGTAAAGATTCAAATAAAGGCGAATATTTTTTATTCATCATGCTGCTCCTTAGTATGTACGTTCTTTTTATCATTACTTTCAAAGTAGCAATCTATAAAAATATTGTCAATCAGTTGGTATGCCGAATTATTTTAATATTATTGCAATTACATTGACGATAAAAATTAACACCGATATAATGAGTATGCTTTTGAATTATAATGAGCGGTAAAGGATATGTGCAGATGGTTAAATTAAACGTATTGGATTATGCCGTAATAGATGAAGGGCAGTCACCGGCTGATGCACTGAAGGAAAGTGTCAGACTTGCACAGCAGGCGGAAACGCTCGGATTTCACCGTTTTTGGATGGCGGAACATCACGATGTGCATGCATTTGCCTCGAGCAGTCCGGAAATGATGATGATGCATATTTTAGGACAGACATCATCAATCAGGCTCGGCTCCGGCGGTGTCATGATTCCGCACTACAGTCCGCTGAAAGTTGCAGAGAACTTCAGAGTTATGGAGAACTTATATCCCGGCAGAGTGGATCTCGGGATTGGAAATACGCTCGGTACACCTGCTGTAAACAGAACGATGAACGAAATGCGTCCGCGTAAACAGCGTTATGAAGAGAATATCAGCGATATAAAAAAATACGTCACGAACACTGATGACGAAAATCACCGTTTTAATGAAGTAACTGCAAATCCGGCAGGGGAGACGAACCCGGAAATGTGGGTGCTCAGTACGAGCGTCCGTACAGCTGAACTCGCTGCCCGCCAGGGAATCGGCTATACATTTGGATTGTTTCCTCACGCTTCAAAAGATAAAACAGCGGTGGGACAGGAAGCTGCACGCGTGTACAGAGAGAAATTTATACCGTCACCGGTTATGCAGAAACCGCTCGTAATGGTCTCGCCGTTTGTCGTTGTTGCCGATACAGACGAAGAGGCAAAAGAACTCGCCAAAGCGCTTGATTTATGGCTTCTCGGCAAGATGAACTTCAGTGAATTTGAACGCTTTCCATCAGTTGAAACTGCAGAGAAATACACTTATAATGTAGAGGAACTTCAAAAGCTGTCGGCTAACCGTTCGCGCATGGTCGTTGGAGATGCACAAAGCGTAAAGAAACAGCTGGATACACTGGCAGATACATTCGATGCGGATGAACTGCTTTTAATACCGCTGATGCCGGGCGCAGAAAACAGACAGCGTGCGCTGGATTTAATTTCATCAGAATTTCAATTAAAAGAATAGAAAGAAGGATAACAATGAAAAAAGTTGCTAACTATTTATGGGTTGAAAAAAATGGCGAGGAGTACACGCTTATCATGACTCCGGAATTACAGGACGATATCGGTACTGTAGGATTTGTAGAATTCACAAAAGCTGAAGAAGTAGCTAAAAATGATTCACTGCTTGAACTTGAAGCATCTAAAACAGTTCTTGACCTTGCATCACCGCTTGCAGGTAAAATCGTTGCAGTTAACGACAAAGCGACAGATGAGCCGACACTTTTAAACTCGGCAAAAGCTGAAGAAAGCTGGGTTGTTAAACTGACTGGTGTGGACGAAGCAGAATTCAATGCGCTTGCTGATGCTTAATTAAAAGCAAAATTTATATTTAAAGGCTTGCATTCATATGTATCTACATAGGGTGTGAGCCTTTTTTTGGAATTGGGTGATAATAAATGATGACTCAGACAGACAGACTGCATTTTTTAATATCATATATGCAGCAAGAACAAAAAATTGAACAGTCGGTGCCTGACAGCTTTGAAGAACGGTTTAAAGTATTCAGGGGTCTCGCCAATGAACGCCCTGCAGTTAAAGTAAGCAGGGAATTTCTCGATGTGCAGGATGCTTTTTTATCGGAGTATAACGCTGAAAACGTTACTGAATTTAAATCCCTCCAGCCTGTTCAGAAACAGCTTTACATATGGCAGGGAGATATTACGACGCTGAAAATTGAAGCAATCGTCAATGCGGCGAATGCTGAAATGCTCGGCTGTCTTATTCCGAATCATAATTGCATCGACAATATTATCCATACGAAGGCAGGGGCTCTGCTGCGTTTAGAATGTGCTGACCTGATGAAGAGACAGGGCAGAAAAGAAGCGGTCGGCAGGGCGAAGATTACTTCAGCTTATAATCTGCCTTCGGATTATGTAATTCATACAGTCGGTCCTGCAGTGCAGAACGGTAAAGTATCGCCGATGAAACAGGATCTGCTGGCTAAATGCTACAAAAGCTGTCTCGAACTTGCTGATAAAAACAACATCCGCTCAATTGCATTTTGCAGTATCTCAACCGGTGTGTTCGGCTATCCAAAAGAAGAAGCTGCAGCAGCTGCTGTTGAAACTGTGAAAGAGTATTTACAGAAGACCGGATCTGAAATTAATGTAGTATTTAACGTATTCGGAACCGACGATTTAAAAATTTATAAAAATCTTTTGACTTAAGAGAGGTTGTATTCGCATGAACGCTTGGAAGACACTGGAACAAAATGCGTCTGAAAGTGAAATACTGAGAGGGCTCATCGACGAAGCAGATGCAGTAGTCGTCGGTATCGGTGCCGGAATGTCGGCAGCTGACGGTTTCACTTATATCGGAGATCGTTTTAAAAATAATTTCCCGGATTTTATCGAAAAGTATAATTGGTTTGATATGCTGCAGGCGAGCCTGTTTAAATTCCCGACACTGGAAGAGTACTGGGCGTTTCAAAGCCGCTTTATAGTGCTGAACTATTTGGATCAGCCGGCAGGAGAAGCATATATTGCATTGAAAGAAATGATTGAAAAGAAGCCGTATCATGTCATTACGACGAACGCCGACAATGCATTTTATGCGGCGGATTATAATATGGATAAAGTACTGTATTACCAGGGCGAGTACGCCCGGATGCAGTGCTCGGATTTCTGTCACGATGAAACGTACCGTGATGATGAGCTGCTGCGTAAAATGGCAGCGGAGCAGCAGAACATGGAAATCCCGGAGGAACTTATACCATACTGTCCGCAATGCGGTGCGCCGATGGAAAAGAATAAGCGCACAGCAGAAAAGGGCATGGTCGAAGATGCGAAATTCAATGCACAGCGAGACGACTACAATGCATTCTTACAAGAGCATCAGGAAGGCAAAGTAATGTATCTCGAAATCGGTGTCGGTCATACGACACCGCAGTTTATAAAGCATCCGTTCTGGCGTCAGACGCGTCAGAATGAAAACGCACTGTTCGTGACGATGAACCAGAAGTCCTACCGGATTCCGGAAGCAATTAAATCACAAACAGTATTTTTAACAGATGATATCGGTGAAACTATTTTAAATGCACATAAAAACTAACTGGTAAAGGATGGCTGAAATGTATTTAATCGAACCATTCCGCAATGGAGAATATGTTACAGACGGAGCATATGCACTTGCGATGCAGGTCTATGTTCAGAACAATATCTTTTTGGATGAAGGAATTATTTTCCCGTACCACTGTAAGCCGAAAGTTGAAATCGGACGTTTCCAGAATGCAGTATCAGAAGTGAATCAGGATTACCTTGAAAACAATAATATTCAGCTCGTCAGAAGAGATACCGGAGGCGGTGCAATTTTAGTCGATGACGGCGCGGTTAATGTATGTTTCCTCGTTCCTGAAGATACCGGCGTATACGGCGACTACAAGAAAATGTACGAGCCTGTTATTAAAGCATTGAACAATCTGGGTGTCACGAATGTTGAACAGAGCGGCAGAAATGATCTTGTAATCGACGGGAAGAAAGTATCAGGCGGTGCAATGACAATGTCAAACGGCCGTGTGTACGGAGGATTCTCACTGCTGCTCGACATTAACGTTGAGGCGATGGTTGCAGTGCTGAACCCGAACAAAAAGAAAATCGAATCAAAAGGAATCAAATCGGTTCAAAGCAGAGTGACAACATTGCGTGAACATCTTGCACCTGAATATAAAGATGTAACAACTGATGAATTTAAAGATTTAATTATTAAGGAATTGCTGTCAATTGACGATGTTAAAGATGCAAAACGTTATGAACTGACTGACGAAGACTGGATACAAATCGACAAGCTTGTTGAAGAGAAATATAAAAACTGGGATTGGAATTACGGTAAATCACCGCGTTATTCATATAACAGAGATGGTCGTTTATCGGCAGGAACAGTAGATATTTCACTGGAAATCGAAGGCGGCAGAATTGATCAGTGTTCTATATTCGGAGACTTTTTCGGCCAGGGTAATATCAGTGAAGTTGAAGAAGCACTGAAAGGCACGAGAGTGGTTAAGGAAGACTTAAATGAAAAGCTGATGTCACTTAATTTAAACCACTATTTCGGCAAGCTGGAAGCATCTGAGCTGACGGATTTGATTTTAAGTTAAATTAAGAATAAATCAAGTTGTTTAAGGGTATCTTCATTTATGAGGATACTCTTTTCAATATAAATTATGGTAAAATAAAAGAAATGGAGTATGTGTGACAGGAGGGTGTTTTGTGCAGCAGTTATATGCCAAAGTTATCGACGAGGAACAACATCAGGGTGTAACGATTTTAGATAGTAATAATAACGTTGTCGGGGATATTTTCGCTACGACGATATCAGGCTGTGATGAGAAAAATACTTACGGTTTTCAGCATGTTAATGGTACTGAAATTTTGCTCGGTCTTCAGAGAAGAAGATTTAAAGATTTAAACGTGGCAAAATATACTGTTGAACATATGGGCAAACGATTTACCTTTAAAGAACGTAAACTTCATAATTTTATGAACTTCAGGGCAGACGGCAGCGTACTTGAGACACCTTATGTATTTAAAGATGATAAAGAGGTAACTTTAACGATGCACCGTGAAGATAATTTAATTGGTTCAATGAATGACCACAAAATATTTGTGGACGATATTTCAGATATTGAAGCGGGAATGCTTATATTAATGTACTTTATGTATAAATTATATAAACGGGAAGATTATCATGTTGCCCGGATTCTTCACAGAAACTGGTAGCAGTCAGTGTAAGCTTCGTATAAATCATTTAAAATTGAGAATAACAAATTAATTAAGGGGGCAGTATATGTTAAGAATATTTTGTGTGGCGATTCCGGTACTGGTGTTACTGCTGCCTCTTTTCATGGACGAATCAATCGTCTGGATTTTAAATATACTGCTGACATCGCTCGGAACAGTATTCGGCTATGTTAACTACAGATACAGAAAAGATAAACTGTGGCTCGGTATTCTGATTGTTAACATCATTTTATTCCTGTACTACATTTACGCAATGATTAATTTCTTCGTATAAAAAAGACTTCCTCTCGGAAGTCTTTTTAATTTTGCGGATCTATATAATTATAATCATCAAAATCGAGTTCAGTCGGCAGTCCGCTAATCAGACGTGCCACTTCCTGACCAACATAAGGGCTCGCTGTCAGTCCGGTGGACCCCATGCCGTTAACGACAAAAGTATTATCATCGACGTAACCAATAAACGGCAGGAAATCACGTGTGTACGGTTTTAAACCGACACCCATTTCTGTAATTTCAACGTCTTCCGGCTGGAAGTATTTATACAGTTCACCGCGCAGGTAATTATAACTTTTTTCAGTCGGTGAAGTATCAAAAGAATCGGTATCGATATGAGTCGTGCCGATAACATATTCATCTTTTTCAAGATGAACGATATAAGTTGGTCCAAGTGCCATAACGACAGGGGACTGAAGGTCTTTCTGATTTTTTAGTCTGAAATGCATGATTTCCGCACGCTGGTGGGCAATTTCAGGTTTGTACTTCTGTTCAGCACCCCAGGCGCCGGTCGTATAAATTTTAAGTGAATCTGCATTGCCGGTCTCATTATACGATTCATTCTTCCACGTGCCGCCTCGCTGAATGAACGCTTCTTTTACAGCAGCTAGCAGTTTGCGTCCGTGGACCTGACCGCCGCCTTCGACAATCAGCGCCGGATACTCAGTCGTAATAGAAGGATGCAGGGCTGACAGTTCATCTTTTGTCAGCTGTCTGACTTCACCGACATCCGGATTGTCAATCCCTTTATCGCTGATGCGTTTCGTTGCTTTGTCGAAGATGTTCTCTTTAAAAAGACATATTGCACCGCTGTTTTTATAGCCCGTCGACATCCCGGTTTCTTTTTCCAGTGTGCTGATAAACTCTGGATAATAATGTGCGCTCGCAGTGACAAGACGGTACCATTTTTTGTTGCGGCGCTGGCTGACCCACGGACAGATAATGCCTGCGGAAGCAAAAGTGGCCTGACCTTTATCAGCACGGTCGTATATTGTTACATTGTTTCCGAGTTTTACGAGGTGATAGCCGGCTGATGCTCCGGCAAGGCCGCCGCCGATAATCGTTATATTCATTAAATCACTCCTGTGTAATGGCTGTTATAATTATGATATGTTAAATACAGACGAATATGAAAGAGGCATGTACATGGACAAGCTCGAATTGAATATTTTTGAAAATAAATCTGCACTGAAAAGCATATCATGGATTCAAATCCTGGCAATGATCGGCACATTTATAGTGCTGTATCTGCTTGAAGGATTTGTTATTAAACCGACGGGCAGTGCACTTGTCGGCAGGGAACAGTTTGGTATTGCCGGTGCAGTATTTTTTATTATCGCACTATTTTTTATTATTATCATCGTTCATGAAGCAATTCACGGACTCTTTTTTAAGGTGTTTAACCCAAAAAGCAAAGTGAAATTCGGATTTAAAGCGGGTATGGCTTACGCGACATCGCCAGGAACGGTGTATTCAAGAGGACAGTTTTTTATCATCATCGTTATGCCGTTTGTAATTCTGACAGCGATTATGCTGGCAATGATGTTTATACTGCCGAACCCGGCATATAAATATTATATTGCATTGCATACCGGTGCATGTGCAGGGGACTTCTACTATATGTATTTAATTATGAAGCATAAACATCTGCCGTATGCTGTAGACACGGAAGTCGGCATGAGCCTTTACGAAACTAAAGAACAGACAGTTTAACGTGTAGAACGTGTGTTCGTTATTTGATATAATGAATATGGGTGAAGATTATGGAAAAACGAATCATTCATATAGATATGGACGCATTTTATGCCCAGGTCGAGCAGAATGACAATCCTGAACTGAGAGGGAAGCCGGTTATAGTCGGCGGCCGTTCATTTAACAGAGGTGTCGTTGCGACGGCGAGCTACGAAGCCCGTAAGTTCGGTGTGCACTCGGCAATGCCGACGAAAACCGCTCATAAATTATGTCCCGACGGAATATTTGTCCATCCGCGCTTTGAACGGTACAAAGAAATTTCCGCAGAAATCAGAGAAATATTTATGAGCTATACAGAATTAATCGAACCGCTGAGCCTGGATGAAGCTTATCTGGATATTACGGAACTCGTCAGCAAAGAAATGTCTTCAAGAGATATTGCATTATCTATCCAGAGTGATATTTTTGAAAAGACCGGACTGACTTCGAGCAGCGGGATTTCATATAATAAATACCTTGCTAAAATAGCTTCAGGTATGAACAAACCTAAGGCAACGACTGTTATACATTACGACAATGTGCTGAAGATACTTCATGCACTGCCGATTGGTAAATTTCCGGGTGTCGGTAAAGTAACTGAAGAAAAGATGCTTGGGCTCGGTATAAAAAACGGCAAAGATTTATATGATATAAGTAAAAATGATTTAATACTGAAGTTCGGAAAACGCGGAGAGAGTTTATATAACAAAGCACGGGGCATCGGTACAAACGAATTGACCGTACAGCGTGAACGAAAATCAGTAGGAAAAGAAACAACATTCAACTACGACCGGAACGATGACAAGGAAATACTCAGTGTCCTGGAAGAACTGTCGAACAAAGTCGGAGTAAAACTCGAAGACAGACAGCTCGCAGGCAGAGTGGTGACTGTGAAGATAAAAACCGGTGATTTTGAAGCACATTCAAAACAGATGATGACGATGGATCCGGTGTTTAAAGGTGAAGACATTTATCATTATGCGTACAATTTGTATCATGAAGTTAAAGAACAGGATGTACCGATACGGTTGATTGGAGTTACAGTATCCGGTATAGAAGAACGACTCTACAGAAATATGACCATATATGATTTTATAATGTAGCAACTTTGTTATACTGTTAAATAAGACTAAAAGTAAGAAGGTATAAAAAATGATAGTAAAAACACAAGAAGAATTACAAAAATTAGAAGAGATCGGCCAGATTTGCGGACGCGTCTTAAAAGCGACAGTTGAACATGCCAAAGTTGGCATGACGACAAAAGAACTTGACGACTATGCAGGAAAACTGCTTGAAGAATACGGCGCTAAAAGTGCACCGATCAGCGAATATGACTTCCCGGGATACACATGTATCAGTGTTAACGAAGAAGTTGCACACGGTATTCCCGGCAAACGTGTAATTAAAGACGGCGACATAGTGAACGTCGACGTATCAGCAGTGAAAGACGGTTACTATTCAGATACGGGAATTTCATTTATCGCAGGAGAAAATGATGACCCGTTAAAACAGAAAGTAATCGACGTAACTGAAATGGCCTTCGAAGAAGCACTGAAGAAAATTAAACCAGGTGCGAAAGTAAGCCAGATCGGCCGCGCAGTATTTAACACAGCACGTCAGAACGGTCTGACAGTTATTAAAAACCTGACAGGACACGGAGTAGGCAAAAGCCTGCATGATCAGCCGCAGCACATTATGAACTACTACGATCCGACAGACAGAACAATCCTTAAAGAAGGAATGGTTATTGCAGTAGAACCATTCGTATCATCTAAAGCAACAATTGTTACAGACGGTAAAGACGACTGGGCATTTGAAACAAAAGACGGCAGCTACGTTGCACAAAAAGAACACACAATTATGGTCACCAGCGAAGGCCCGAAACTGTTAACTAAAATAGAAGACTGATAGAGAAGAGCGAAACCCCGGTACATCCATGAGGATGTGCCGG
>DAIPYL010000052.1:0-2418 GCA_036782755.1 Jeotgalicoccus sp.
AAAAAACCGCACCCCCGTCACAGGGAATGCGGTCATAATTATCAAACAACTACATCTTAACTAATCCTTTTTTCAAACGTTTCTGCCCTTCCCGGCATTCTGCCAGCAATGGACATTCGTGACATTTCGGATTACGCGCCAGGCAGTGGTAGCGTCCGAAGAAAATCAGCTGATGGTGTGTTTTACTCCAGCGTTCGGCAGGAATTTTACGCATCAGTGTTTCTTCGACCTGCAGCGGAGAGTCTTTGTATCGTGCGATACCTAACCGCTTTGAAATACGTTCAACATGCGTGTCGACAGCAATTCTGGGTGTATCGAACGCTACAGACAGCACCACGTTCGCAGTTTTCCGGCCCACTCCGGCGAGTGACACTAAATCATCGTAGTTCCCCGGAATTTCGCCGCCGTATTTATCGATTAAATCGCGGCATAACTTCTGGATATTTTTCGCTTTCGTGCGGTATAATCCAATTGTTTTAATGTACTGTTCAATTTCTTCAACTTCAACTGCCAGATAGTCTTCCGGCGTTTTAAATCTTTTAAATAACCCTTCTGTCACCCTGTTCACCCCGACGTCTGTCGTCTGTGCACTTAACAGCACGGCGATTGTCAGTTCAAACGCGTTTGTGTAGTTGAGTTCGGCTTCCGCATCCGGAAACATTTCCGCGATGACGTCGATAAACTCCATCGTTTTTTTCTTACTTGTTGTCAAGTCGGCTACCTCCATCGAGCCATGATATGACAGGCAGGCCTGTCCCTTTCACCGGCTCGCTTTTCGACGTGCTGCTCAGTATACGTTCAACGTACTGCAGCGACGTAATGCTGCTTTTATATGCGATATCCACCGCATCCTGAATTTGTTCCGGCTGATAGTTCGAATCGTTCATCCAGCTGTTCAGGCGCTGGTATTCGTTCGGGCTTATTGCGCGTCCATACAGCTGCTCGATGTATTCAAACAGCTCGCGCAATGTTGTATCGTCTTTGACCGGCGCTTTTTCTTCCAGCATGATAAAGTCCTCGAGCTTCGAATACAGCGGCTCAAAGTTATACGTTTCGGTATATTTGCCGTCGATCTGGTGTGTATCAAGCTCAAGAAGGTGTTCTTTTATCAGCGACTGAATTATATGCGTCAGTTCGGTTTCATTTAAAGTTGTTCCGCTCAGCAGCTCGCTGAAATCAAGCGGTGTGCTGTGCGTGCGGTGACGTTCAAGCAGCTTGATTAAAATAATAACGCCGCGTTCATCGAGCCCGATTTCAGCGTAATTATCCAGCAGTATTTTATTGACCGGAATTGTAATATATTTCAAATAATCGTTAACCATATTTTTTCCCTCCAACAGCAGAATGGAGACATTAGGGAACCTAACATCTCCATTATTTTTATGGGTATAAACGATTTAATAATCTTGGGAATGGTGCAGTTTCTCTTACGTGCTGAACGCCTGAGAACCATGCGACTGCGCGCTCGAGACCTAATCCGAATCCTGAGTGCGGCACAGTTCCGTATTTACGGAGATCCAGGTACCACTCGTAAGCGTCAACGTTAAGTCCTGATTCCACGATACGCTCTTTCAGCTCATCGTAGTCGGAAATACGTTCACTGCCTCCGATAATCTCGCCGTAGCCTTCAGGCGCGATTAAATCGGCGCACAGCACTGTACGCGGGTCTTCCGGGTTTGTGCTCATGTAGAATGATTTAATTTCTTTCGGATAGTTCACGATAAACACCGGTTTGTCGAAGCTGTTCGCAATTTCAGTCTCGTGCGGGGAACCGAAGTCGTCCCCCCACTTAATATCATCAAAGCCTTTTTCGTGCAGCAGCTCGATTGCATCCGTATATGAAATACGCGGGAACGGTGCTTTAATGTTTTCCAGTGCAGTCGTGTCGCGGCCGAGCGCTTCTAAATCAAGCTTGCAGTTTTCAAGTACATTTTTAGCAAGATACTCAACGTACTGTTCCTGGACTGCTAAGCTGTCTTCGTGATTGTAGAATGCCATTTCCGGCTCGATCATCCAGAACTCGATTAAGTGACGGCGTGTTTTTGATTTCTCGGCACGGAAAGTCGGTCCGAAAGTAAATACTTTACCATGTGCCATCGCAGCTGCTTCAGCGTAAAGCTGACCGCTCTGTGATAAATAGGCATCTTCATCGAAATATTTAGTATGGAATAATTCCGTCGTACCTTCAGGAGAACTGCTCGTTAAAATCGGCGAGTCAATTTTCTTAAAGCCATTGTCGAAATAAAAGTCATACGTGCTCTTAATAATCTGGTTTCTAATGTTCATTACAGCATGCTGTTTTCTTGAACGCAGCCACAAGTGTCTGTTATCAAGAAGGAACTCAGGACCGTGTTCTTTCGGTGTAATCGGATAGCCTTCAGCACTCTGAATAATTTCAATGCCTGAAACTTCCATTTC
>DAIPYL010000052.1:2518-9580 GCA_036782755.1 Jeotgalicoccus sp.
CAGCGAGTAGCTGATTCTTGCATATTCGGGTGTGCCGAAGCCCGAGCCCGGAACAAATGCAACATGTTTTTCACGGAGAACTTCTTTGACGAAGTCATCCACGGTTTTGTAACCACATGCTTCGGCGCATTTTTGCATATGTGGGAACAGATAAAATGCACCTTCCGGTTTAATGCAGGTAACGTGAGGCAAGGTTTGAATTTGTGCATACGCATTGTCGCGTCGGCGCTCAAAAATTGCTCTGTATGCTTCTGTATTTTCGGGATTCATATTGTATGCCGCAATCGCGCCGTATTGTGCGGGCTCTGCAACACTAGTAGTAGACTGCGATGTCAGTGACGAGAGCGCGGAGATAAGCTCAGCATCACCGCAGGCGTAGCCGACTCTCCAGCCGGTCATAGCGTGCGACTTGCTCACGCCGTTAACGATAATCGTCTGAGCTTTAATTTTATCATTTAAAGACGCGATGGACACATGCGGCTCACCATATGTAAGCACTTCGTAAATCTCATCTACGACGATAATTATCTCAGTTTCTGCAAGAACATCGGCAAGCGCCTGAAGTTCATCTTTTGAATAAACGGAGCCTGTCGGGTTATTCGGAGTATTTAACACAAGCATTTTAGTTTTTTCGGTAATGTGCGCTTTTAAGAGTTTAGGTGTTAATTTAAAATGAGTCTCTTCTGTCGTCGCCGCAGTTACCGGTTCACCGCCGACCATTTTAATCTGTTCTGTATAGCTGACCCAATACGGAGAAGGCACGATAACCTCATCGCCCTGATCCAGTGTTGCCAGGAATATATTGTACAGCACCTGTTTTGCGCCGTTGCCGACGTAAACTTCAGTCGGTTCATAAGTCAGATTATTGTCGCGCTGCATTTTTTTAGCGATTGCTTCTCTTAATTCAGGAAGTCCGGCAGACGCTGTATATTTAGTATGTCCCGCTTTTGCAGCTTCGTATACAGCCTCGATGATTTCATCAGGAGTATTAAAATCAGGTTCTCCTGCTGACAGGCTGATAACATCTACGCCTTCAGCTTTTAATTGTCTTGCAGTATTAGTGATTTCTATCGTTTGGCTGGGTGTAATCGACTTTACCTTTTTAGATAATTCCATGCTGCAGTCTCCTAACAATTATGTTTTCCTTATTATAGACCAAAAAGCAGCGCTTTAAAAGTTTCTCTCGTGTCATGAATGATATTTTCTTCAGGGAAATATTTTAAAAATGCATTTTTATACGGTTTCGTCATTATCCGGTCGTCAAACAGGAGTACAACACCTTTGTCTTCACTGCTCCGCTTCACCCGGCCGATGATCTGTCTGAAGTGAATCACAGCTTCCGGCAGATCCGTTGTATAGAAGTCTCTGAAACTGTCGCCTTTAGGTACCGGGAACGGCAGTTTTGTCAGCATCAGCGCTTTATCTTTATCGCTGACGAGATTAATGCCTTCTGTGAACGTATACGTCCCGAGGAGCAGACACTGGCTCAGCTGATTATACTGGCCGAGCAGTTTTTCATTGTTTGAGTTATGCGACTGCCGCAGTACCGGAATTTCATCGAATAATTCGATATCTTCCGTGAAACTGTAAACTCGCTCGAGCAGCTCGTAATTTGAAAATATTACGACAAGCTTCGAGTTCGTTTCACTTAAATAGAGCGCAATGTAATCGAGAATATCAACAATATAATTGTCGTCTTTCACATCATAGCTCTGTATATCATTCGGAATAAAGAGCTTGATGTCGCTGTACATCGCATCGTTGTTCATTACCGTCGTTTTAAATTCGTAATCGCCGAACCAGTATTTTAAATGTTTAAAGCTGTCGTGCACTTCGAGCGTGCCCGACAGAAGAATCTGGCACGGGATTGACCTGAGCGCGTCAGCGAGCGTATCGAGCACGTCCGTACGAATCGTCACTTCCGACTTCTGGAAGTTCCTGCTGCTCTTAATATGATAATCATCATAAGCGAGCGCATAACGCAGATTTTTCAGCGACGCATCAAAATAATGCATATGATTGTACAGCGCCTGATAGTTATCAGTCCCGCGGATTGTACTTAAGAACATATCCGTAAACTTCACAAGACTGTCCAGTGTTTCAAGCGCATCATCAATTGTTTTCCGTGACAGCTGCTGGAAGAGAGCATCGATATTTTTATTTAAATTAATGACGATATCTTCAAGCAGATAAAGAGATACTGCACTGTTTGTTTTACTGTAGCCCGCAAGCAGTCTGTCCTGATTAATCAACCCCACCTGCCCGATAAAAAACTTCAGTTCCGGATAGTTAAACGTCCGGCGTTCTTTCATATCGAGTGCCTGTTTCAGCTGGTGCGCCTCATCGATAATCAGCGCCTGAATACCTTCGAGATTATTGAGACAGTCATTTAAGAAATAATGATTCGTCACGATAATCGGCACTTTCTTCGCGTTCGACAATGCACGTTTAAAGTAAAAGTGATGCTTTTTATCCCCTGCCTGAATCAGCAGCGTCTCATAATAGGACTTCTCAGGACCGCGGAGATTGACTTCCGACAGATCGCCTGTTTCTGTTTCAACCAGCCAGACGAGCATGCGCATTTTCAGGAAGCATATTTCCGGGTTCGAATCATCGAGCTCGAGGAGTGCTGTAAATGCGTTCAGGTCGATGTAGTTCAGCCGGCCTTTTAACAGCGCAAACGGCGTCTCGTAAGACACGACTTTACGGAGACGCATCAGCGACTCTTCAATCAGCTGATTCTGCAATATTTTACGCGACGTCGACACGACGACCTGGCCATTATAAGCCGAATAGTAGCTGAGTGCCGCAATCAGAAACGCATCGCTCTTGCCAAGTCCGGTATACGCTTCTATCGCATGATACTTGCCGTCAACAAGAGAATCATATATTAACAGTGCAAGCTGGTACTGGTCCTCGCGGTATTCGTTCCCCGTCATGCTTAAATATTTATGGTAAAGATCGTGTACAGAGATTGAATCGATGTTTTTATGCGTCACTTCGGTTTCTTTAATATAAAACTGGTTATAGCTGATAATATTTTCATCATTATCGTCTGTATGCCTGTTTAATATTGAAAAGATTAAATCCGTTAAATTGGTCCGCATCATCTTGGACAGATGGTAGATTTTTATCAGCGTTTCACGGTGCATGCCGATCATTTTCTTAATGACAACAATCAGTACTTCTGCTGTAGCGTAAGCATCTTCATCTGCACGGTGTGCCTGCGACAGTTCAATACCGAGGTGTTCGGCAACCAGATGCAGCTGATAACCGGCCACAGACGGCAGAAAGATACGGACGAGTTCAACCGTATCGAGTGTGTGTACCGGATTATATGTCAGCCCAGCTGATTTAAATGCTGCCTTTAGGAACGTCAAATCGAAGTCGACGTTATGTGCAACGAAGACCGCATCATCCAGCTGATTTTTAATATCTTTTGCGACATCTTTAAACTTCGGTGCGCCGATCAGCATGTCTGATGAAATATTCGTCAGTTCACGGATAAACGGTGACACAGTTGTTTCATCACTTAAAAAAGTATTGTACTGTCCGGTAATTTTAAAGTTACGCACGAACACAATACTCAATTGAATGATATTGTCTTTTTCTAAATTATTACCAGTCGTTTCCAAGTCGACGACTGCGAATGTTTTATTTAACATTATATCACCAGGTTAAATTTCAATATCGGCACTGATTACCTTATGTATGCTGTGGTCCCCGTCTAATATTACAAGGTACCCCTCATCAGTAATGTCGAGAGCTTTGCCTCTCAGTTTTTCTTTGCTTGTCGTTATTGTAAGTTCGCGGTTAAAAATAATCGCCTGTTCGAGCCAGTCTTCTTTAATCGAGCTGAATGATGCGTTTAAAAACTTATCGTAGTAGTACTCTATTTTCCTGAATAATACACCGGTAAACTGATTTACATCAAATTCATCTTCAAGCTCGCCTGTAATGGCTGTCGCGGTGCCAAGAGACTCGGTGTCAGCTGACGGATTAATATTGATGCCGATGCCGCAGACAATCGTTTCCACGATATTATCCGCACTGATGACTTCTGTTAAAAACCCGCACACTTTTTTATCATTGATAAAAATATCATTCGGCCACTTGATTCCGCTCTTAAGACCCGTAGATTCGCGAATCGCATCGCTGATTGCGAGCGACATAAATAAGTTGAACACAATCATTTCCTGATTGGTTACGTTCGGACGCAGCACAAGCGACATATACAGTCCGCTTTCTTCCGGCGACAGCCATTCACGTTTAAAACGTCCGCGGCCGCCGGTCTGATGCCCGCTCACTACTACTATATTACCAGCATACTGATCTAAAATCCTGAATGCATGATTCTGTGTAGAATCGATTGTATCTTTGTAAATCAGATCATCGAACAGCTGTGAATTCTGCACGGTGCCGGCGAGAAGCGATTCATTGATTCTGCCTGAAGGCCCGACGAGCCGGTAGCCTTTGTTTGTCACAGCTTCAATGTTGTAGCCGTCCTCTTTTAACCGCTGCATATTTTTCCATACAGCGGTACGTGACACGCCGAGCATTTCAGCGAGCTTTGCCCCTGATAAGTAATTACCTTCCATCAGTAAAGACAATATTTCCGTCTTCGTTTTTGACATGTGATTTCACCCAATTAATTATTTCTGCTTCATTATTATTAAGATTCCCGAGCAGTACTTCCCGTTCAATCATATCCAGACATTCGCGGAGCCACGGGCCGCCGCGTGCATTTAATCCGGCCATTAAGCTGTTGCCGTTAATGTCGAGATCACCGCGGTTCTGAAGTACCAGATTCGGTTTGGCGCTGATTGCTTTATTCAGATGTTGAATATGTTTAGTATCAAGCAGGTCGTTTAATTTTATTATATCATTTACGCTGTTTAAAATGTCTGTCTTAAAGCGGTATGCGATAAGCTTTTCATTTGTCTTGTCTGTCAGTGCATTGATGACCTTTAATGATTCTTTAATTGCTGTTTTCTGACGGTTGGACAGCTTCAGTGTGCTGAGATGGTCTTTCAGATTGCTGTCTTTATACAGGTGAACTGCAGCTTCCTGCCCGAGAGATTTTGCAGCTGAATTCACGTACTGGTCTTTATCGATATATTTAAAAAACGGCATATACTGAAGAAGCCCGGTCCGCGCTATCATCTCTTTCGCACTTTTAACATTGATACCGCGGTACAGTTTTTCGAGTTCTGCAGTAATCCGTTCCACGGCAACGTAATCCAGTGCCGCTGCATGTTCTTCTATTGCATCCTGAGCAGCTGTCGCCAGCTCAAAATCAAGCTGTGACATAAAACGGACAGCACGCAGCATGCGGAGCGCATCTTCATCGAAACGTTCCTCCGCGATGCCGACGGTATTTATCAGTTTGTTATTAAGATCTTTAATACCGTTATGCGGATCATACAATTCCATATCGGCAGTCATTGCCATTGCGTTAATTGTAAAATCCCTGCGGCTTAAATCTTCAGTCAGATGCTGCGTGAAGTACACATTGTCCGGTCTCCGGTGATCGGTGTATTCACCTTCAACACGGTATGTCGTCACTTCAAACGGAGTATCGTCCATTAGCACGATAATCGTGCCGTGCTCTTTGCCGACGTCGATTGTTTTTTCGAATAAATTCTCAATCTCATCGGGCAGTGCATTCGTCGTAATATCGACATCGCTCACGTTTCGGCCGAGCGTGTAATCGCGCACTGCCCCGCCGACGAAGTAGCCTTCATAATTATTTTCTTCAAAGCGTTCTATAATTTTTGCACCGGTTTTAAATAGATTTTGTTCCGTCATTATCTGCACCCGCCAAAAGCTTAGTATATAAATTTTCATATTCAGTGACGATGCTGTCCATATTAAAACGTTCTTTAACGTCTTTCAGCATGTTCGCCTGCATCTCTTCGTACAATGCGTCGTCGTTAAACAGCTTGATTAAATGCTGAGCTGCCTGTTTGTAGTCGCCGATTTCAACGACATAGCCAGTTTTTCCGTGCTGGATTACTTCCGAAATCCCCCCTGCTGTCGAACCGACCGGAATCGCTCCGCAGTACATCGCTTCAAGCATTGCAAGACCGAAACTTTCCTTGGCACTTAAAAGCAGGAACGCGTCGCTCAGTTTGTAATATGAGCTGACGTCAGACTGCTGGCCTGAGAAATGAACGCGGTCTTCAATGCCGAGATCTGCAACCAGCTGTCTGATGCTGTACATATCAGGACCGTCTCCAACTAATACGAGATGACAGTCGATTTCTTTCGCTGTTTCATGGAATGTGCGGACAATATCATCCACATTTTTTATTTTTCTGAAGTTTGAAGTGTGCATGAGCACTTTCGCACTTTCAGGAATATTTAATTTTTCTTTCAGTTTACGTTTAATTTCAGTTCTTTCGTCTGTATTGAAACGTGTTTCGTCGACGAAGTTATACACTGTCTGAATCTCGCTTTCCGGATTAATCAGCTGATACGTCTCTTCCGTCAGACTGTTGCTGACAGACGTCGCTATATCGGAATGGTCGATGCCGAATTTTATCGCGCTGACAAGTGACATATCGTGTCCGAGCACTGTAATATCAGTCCCGTGCAGCGTCGTGACGATGCCGACATCTTTCTTCTTCGACATCTGTCTTGCCAGGATGCCGCAAACCGCGTGCGGAATTGCGTAATGCATATGGATGACATCTAAATCATAACGGTCGATGACCTCTGAAATTTTACTCGATAAAGTAATATCGTAAGGCGGATATTTAAAAACGCTGTAATCGTTAACCTCTGTACGATGCGTGTATATATTATCATAATTATGCTCAAGCCGAAACGGCACACTCGATGAAATAAAGTGCACTTCGTGTCCGCGGCGGGCCATTTGAATACCAAGCTCAGTCGCGATGACGCCGCTGCCGCCAACACTTGGATAACATGTAATTCCGATTTTCATAATTATGCACCTCTAATGTGAAAAGTATCGTTTATCAATATTAATTATAATGAATATAGCTGTATAAGGGAAATGAATCTGTTTACAAAGGTGTTATAAGTTGGGAATATAAT
>DAIPYL010000053.1:0-3939 GCA_036782755.1 Jeotgalicoccus sp.
TTCTGTACATAATCATCCGCCCCCATCTGCATACTCATAACCATATCTGCAGGGTGGTCTCTCGATGACAGAAATATTATCGGTACGCTGGACACGTTTCGAATCATACGGCACCAGTAAAAGCCGTCGTATTTCGGCAGCGTAATATCGACAATAACGAGTTCCGGATTATACTTTATAAAATCATTCATGACATCGTTAAAATCTGTTACGCCGTATGCATCGATATCCCACTCTTTAAAACGCGCAGCCAATTCCTGCATCAGTACCGGATCGTCTTCAATTATAAGTAACTTCATCTAAAAACTCCTTACCGCTTTCTGACAGGCATAATTTTTAAATACGTAAAGTTGCGCCAGATCCATTCGAGCGGTCCGTATGCGAAAAACTTCATCCAGATACTGCTTAAAATCAGCTGGAGGATAAAGACCAGAAACGCAATTGGCACAAACCATACAGCATCGATGCTGTTGAACAGCCCGCCGGCGTAAAATATTCCAAGCATAATGACTGTCTGTCCGATATAATTCGTCAGTGCCATCTGGCCGACCGGCTGAAGCACACTGACCAGTTTTGGCAGTTTCAATAAAATTAATGCTAATGCTGCAATATAACCAAGTGACATCAACGGTCCGCCGATTGTACTCGACAGCTGTGCAAGCTGAACAAATACATCATCATGGGATTGATAGGTTGTTAAGTATCCTGTAAATATTTTCACCGGCAAGCCGATACCGATACCGATAACAGCCACTTTTCTTAACAGATGTGTATGCTGACTTAGATTAGTAAAGTAACCTTTTTGTCCTGCATACAAGCCGATTAGGAACATTGCCAGAACATTCGGAATCACAAAAATAGCACCGGCTGCAGACAATCCTAAGACGATGGCGTTCATACTGACAATATCACCGTACGTGCCGTTTAATATTCTTTCCGTCATGTTCAGTGAAAAAACAAAACCTTCCGACTCCAGTCCGCTGCTCGTATTAGCTCCATTCATTACATACACTGCCGCTGAACCTAAAATCACTATTATCGATGTAACAGCCAGCAGAACTGCGGCAATAATTAAATTCACTTTCGGTTTAAATTTATAAAATAACAGCAGGAACAGTCCTGTAATTGCGTACGTCCATAAAATATCTCCGTACCATAGCAGAATCCCGTGCATGAGACCGAATACAAGAAGCAGTCCAAGCCTTCTTAAAAACAGAGCGGATGTCGACTGTGTTTTCTTTTCAGCACGCGATAAAAATATAAAGAAACCCAGTCCGAATAAAAATGAAAACATAGTGTAAAAATTCGTCGTGACAAAGGTATTTATAAAAAATAATGATAACTCATTCCAGAAACCGGAATAAATCTCACTTCGTGTTCCTGCAAAACTGTCATCGAGATCCGGTCCGGCAAATGACATGATATTCATCATCAGTATGCCGAGCAGTGCAAATCCGCGGATGCCGTCAATTTCAAAAACCCTTTTGTTAAATTCTACCGGATTATTCTCTCCCATAACTCACCCTCCATTTAAAATAAGTATACTTCTAACCGCAGAAAATTAAAACAGATGCAGGAATGGGCGGTTTTATCAGATTGATATTTCACATGCGGCTGATAGAATCATTGCGACCGGATGAAACGGTCTCATGCGGTTAATAATTTCGTTGCAGCCGCATGAAGTATCATCATGCGGTTAATAAGTCCGCATCAACCCGATGAAACAGCCACATGCGGTCACTATATTGTTTTCGACCGCATGAGCCCCGCCTAAAATAAAAAAACCGGAAATCTGAAAGAGATTTCCGGGATTACCTGTCAAAACTGCATAAACGCTGGCGGTTCACCTGTAATATATGAATATATATAGTAGAAACAAATACCAAGTACCGGTATTACTATGACTACAAATAAAAACAGTTTTAAAAACTTCGTCAGTATTTTATATAAAATCATGATGCCGATAATAATTAGTGCGCCATACAGTATGTTCTGCCATGTATAATCCAGAATGTAAAAACCGGTATAATTAATAACAAAAATTGATGCGACGCTGGCTAAGACTATCATTACTAAACGCATTAACACATTAACCGCTCCCTCTTATCGTCTTTTAATTATAATTCATTCACCGGATTATTCAAAGATTTAAACAGTTTGCGGTTTGATTTGTGTTGCCGCAATCAGACCACAAAGCACGATTACAAATCCAAGCCAGGGGCCGTAACTGATATCGAAGTTGCTGATAAACAGCCCCCCGATTACAGCCCCGACACCAATCCCGAGGTTCAGTGCCGACATGTTCCAGCTAAATACGTTTGAGCTTGAACCTTCAACGTTTTCAACAAGTCCGCCCTGCACTGCAGGTGAAGTCGCCCATTGGAATAAGCTCCACACAAACATATTGATATAGAACAGTACCGGTGTGCCGTAAAGGAACGGCATTACTGCAAGACTCACAAGGAACATCGACATCATAATCATGACAGTCTTCTTCGGACCGATTTTATCGATTAAGTTACCGCCGAGATACGTTCCTGTCATACCGCCGATTCCTGTAATTAATAACGCGAACGACACGTTTTCAAGTGTAAAGCCGTGTGACGTCATTAACGGCGAAATATAACCGAGAATAATGTAGTTTCCGATTAACACCGAAAGTGTCACCGCAATATATAACGCAACGTTTTTTCTCGATTTAATTCTGCTCTTCTGCACTCCTTCAGGAGTCTGATCCACAAGTGCTTCCGAACGGACGAACATAAGCACTCCAAGGCCGACTAAAATTGCGAGTACAATTACAAGTGCAAAGATTACTCTCCAGCCGAACTGTGCACCGATAATTGTACCAATTGGAATTCCGAAGACGTTTGCCGCACTGAAGCCCATATAGACAAGTGCAAGCATTTTACCGCGGACATGCGGCTCTGACAGCACAACTGTCATATCGAGTATTTTAACGATAAATACCGCTGCCGCCATCGCTGTAATGACACGTCCGAGTGACAGTATTAAAAACGAGTTGGCCAGGCCGAACACAACGTTACCGATAATAAACACTACCAGTGAAAGCAGCACAACTAACTTTGTCGGCATGTTTTCAGTTAAGCGGATTAAAATCGGACCAAATAAAGCAAAACTGACTGCGTAAACAGTAATCAGCTGTCCGGTTAAAGCGTGGCTAATTCCAAGGTCGTTACTCATTAATTCAAGAATTCCGGAAACGATTAATTCCATCATTCCAAGCAGGAAAATACCCACTGTAAAGGTAACGATTAATTTTTTATTCATATGTATTCCTCACATTTAAGATAATATAGTTTAAAAAGGCAACTTGATTATTATACAATTAAAGTAGAAACGTTTCAAATGACTTTTTGTTTCTAATTTATATATGAGGTGTAATTATGAAAAGAATAATGTTTTTATTGCCTTTTATCGTACTGTTCCTCGGTGCGTGCAGCAGTGAATCTACAGAAAACTATACTCAGATGCTCGGCGCATTTGAACGGAACGACAGCGAACTGAATACGAAACTCGATGAAACGGCAAAAAACATTAGCAGTGAATCAAACCGTGAGAAAGCTTTAAAAAGTATTAATGAAGATATAATTCCAAGCATCGGCGACTTCCGTCAAACGATTAGCAATTACACGCTGACAGATGAAAATCATTTGGAGGTTCAGGATGCGATGACTGATTATTTAAATGAAGTTGAAGATCTGATGGAATTGTACAGCAATTTTAATGAAGAGTTCTTTTTCGTCAATCCTCTGGGTGAGGATTCAATCGATGAGAAATTAAACAGTGCATTAGATGACATCAGTGCTCAGGAAGAAGAGATGCATGCAGCGAAAAATCAGGTCAATCAGCTGATTGGAGATAATAAGCAGGAATAAATAAATGGATTCACAACAGGGAGGCGCCGTTGTTAACCGG
>DAIPYL010000053.1:4039-9298 GCA_036782755.1 Jeotgalicoccus sp.
GATTCACAACAGAGAACTGCCGTTGTTAACCGGAAGCATTCGATTCACAACCACCTTCCAACAAAATAGGATCTCCGCAAATAGTAAAATCTGCGGAGTTCTTTTTAACAAAATCTTTCTATAAAGTTGCATGAAGTAATGGCTGCTGCAAATTCCTCACCGTATTTTGAACGTAAAACTTCTATTAAATTACCGTATTTCGATGCATCTTCCAATCCTTCGACAAATTCAGTTATCCCGTCGAAATCCGAACCGAGACCGATATGTTTTTCACCGCCCAGTTCAATTATTTTATCGACATGCTTTAATAAATCATCAATCGTTACTTTTCCTTCTCCAATAAACGGCGGACAGAAGACAATATTAATCATGCCGCCTTTATCAATCAGCTGTTCAATCTGTTCATCGTGAAGATTTCGTGGATGGTCATGTATGCTGCGTGCATTTGAATGGCTGGCAAATATGAGTTTTCCATGTTCAATAACATCTTTAAATCCTTCAGCATTTAAATGGCTGACATCGATCAGCACATTATTCTTATTACATTCCTCTATTACTTTCAGACCGAATTCACTTAAACCTGTGCCGCGTGTTTCTCCTACACCGTCCGCAACCAGGTTGCCGTTATTCCAAACCAGTCCAAGTGACAGCACTCCAAGCCGGAACAGTGTCCGAAGCTTCATTAAATCGTTGCCGAATGCATCGGATCCTTCCAGCGTCAGTACAGCACCGTATTCATGTTCTTTTAAATCTTTAATATCCGACAGCTGTTTAATATGTACCATATTATCCATCGTCAGCACTTCTTCGTAAAATGCATCAATCTGCTCCAGTGCATGCTGCCACTTTTCATTATCGGGAATACCGGGAGAAATGAATACTGCATAGAACTGCACCTTTACCCGTCCTTTAATTCTGCGTTCCATATTCATCTCCAGTTCGTTCGAGTTTAAGTAATTCAGCCTGCGCTCCTGCTGAAAATAACTGTGTGTCGCACGGGCATCACCCTGCAGTTTCAATAAAGCATCGCAATGTGTATCAATAATATTCATAAATATCTCCCCTTTTCTCTCTGATTCCATTATAATAGAAAACAATACATATGAAAACGTTTTCTACTTTACTATTATTCATTATATTGTATAATTATTTAGTATATTCATATTAAATCTTAAATTCACAATAAAAAGAGGGTATATTATGTCGCGTTTTCCTACATTTTTAAAGTTCTTTATTCCTTCTGTTATCGGTATATTTATGTTCCTTGTACCGCTTCAGATTGATGGAGAGACTACTGTTCCCGTTGCCTTTCTCGCTAACACAATTATAAATTTCGTCACAATCGAAACTATTACACTGTTAACAGTAATAACGATTGTAATCTCGGCAATCTTCAGTATTATATACAGCTGGTTTGTTAAATCGGGTTCAGGCTTTATGCACGATGTATTTAGCACATCAAACTTCTGGGTAATTCTCAGAACAGTCGGCGCTGTATTCGGAGTTCTTGCATATACACAGGCTGGTCCTGAAATGATTATTTCCGGAAATACAGGTGCGATGATTTTAAATGATCTGCAGCCGACATTATTCACAGTATTCATTATTGCAGGTTTCTTCCTGCCGCTTCTGTTAAACTACGGACTGCTTGAATTCATCGGAACGCTTTTTGCTAAAGTAATGCGCCCGCTGTTTACGCTGCCGGGACGTTCTACAGTCGATAACCTTGCATCATGGGTCGGCGATGGTACAGTCGGTGTTATTTTAACAAGTAAGCAGTATGAAGACGGCTTTTACTCAAAACGTGAAGCGAGTGTTATCGCTTCAACATTCTCAGTTGTTTCTATAACATTTACAATTGTAATTCTCGATCTTATCGACCTGATGAACATGTTCGGCCAGTTTTACTTAACAATTATCATTGCAGGTATTGCAGCAGCATTCATCATGCCGCGCATCCCGCCTTTATCGAGAATTGAAGATACGTATTACAATGACGGTTCGAAACTTGAAGAAACAATTCCTGAAGGCTACAACCCGTTCTCATGGGGGTACAAACAGGCAATGGAGAAGGCTGAAAAATCACCCGGTATTATTCCATTAATTAAAGAAGGAATTAAAACAGTATTTGATACATGGTTCGGAGTTCTTCCGGTTGTTATGGCAATTGGTACGCTTGGCACTATTCTCGCAGAGTATACACCGATATTCTCATGGCTCGGTATGCCGTTCGTTCCGCTGTTGGAGATGATCGGGATTCCTGAAGCACAGGCAATGAGTGAAACAATTTTTATCGGTTTCACTGATATGTTCCTTCCGGCAATTCTGATTGAAAATGTACAAAGTGATATGACCCGCTTCATCGTCGGGGCAATGAGTATTACGCAGCTCATTTACCTGTCTGAAGTCGGCGGTGTTATTCTCGGTTCGAAGATTCCGCTTGGAATCGGCAAACTGTTCATGATATTCCTGCTAAGAACAGCTATCACATTACCAATCATTATCGTTGCAGCATTCCTTATTTTCTAATAAGCAAAAGGTCAGCATCCACTCGGGTGCTGACCTTTCTTTTTATTTATAGCTGACAATTGTATATTTCTTTTTACCGCGTCGGAATACAGTAAACTCACTGTTAATTTTATCCTCTTCAGTAATTTCGTGATTTACATCCTGCATTCTTTCACCGTTTATATAAATTGCACCATTCTGAATATCTTCACGTGCCTGCCGTCTTGACGGTGACACCTGTGCATTTACCAGAACGTTAACCAGACTGTTATCTTCTCCGTCCACTTCTGCTGACGGTGCATCTTTTAATGCATCTTTAATCTGCACAGCATCAAGTGACTTAATGTCTCCGCTGAATAATGCATCTGTGACTTTCTTCGCTTCTTCAAGTCCTTCAGTACCGTGGATGAATTCAGTAATTTCATCTGCAAGACGTTTCTGCGCTTTTCTTAGATGCGGCTCTTCAGCAACAGATACCTGAAGCGCTTCGATTTCCTCACGCTCAACAAACGTAAATAATTTAAGGAACTTAATCACATCTTCATCACGCTGGTTCAGCCAGAACTGATAAAATTCATACGGCGACGTACGTTTTCTGTCGAGCCAGATATTGCCGGATTCAGTTTTACCGAATTTTTTGCCGTCTGCTTTCGTAATTAACGGAATCGTTAATCCTTCAGAATTTGTTGTGCCGTACATTCTGCGCATTAACTCAAGACCGCTCGTAATATTGCCCCACTGATCTGAACCGCCGATTTGAATTCTCACATCGAACTCTTTGTTTAAGTGTCCGAAGTCAATTGCCTGTAAAATTGTGTATGTGAATTCAGTGTATGAGATTCCTGTTTCAAGACGTGACTGAATCGCATCTTTTGACAGCATGTAGTTCAGTCCAACGTGTTTACCGTAGTCGCGCAGGAATGAAATTAAACTGATATCTTTCAGCCAGTCTTTGTTGTTCACAAGTACTGCTGCGTTGTCATCGCTGAAATCAAAAATTCTTTCCATCTGCCCTTTAATTGAGTCAACGTTAGCATCCACTTCTTCTTCTGTCAGAAGCTTGCGCTCGTCTGCTTTAAATGAAGGGTCTCCGATCATTCCTGTACCCCCGCCGATTAATACTACCGGACGATGACCGTATTGCTGGAAACGGCGCAGTGTTAAGAATGGTACTAAGTGACCGATATGAAGACTGTCTGCTGTAGGGTCCGCACCGCAGTACAGCGAAATTTTTTCCTGTTCGAGCATGTCGTTAATCTTTTCTTCGTCAGTCATCTGATAGACAATACCGCGGTATTGCAGGTCTTCCAATAATGTAGTCATAATTTCCTCCAATAATATTATTTTAATGAATAAAAAAAACACCCATACTTATACAGTATGGGTGCGTGACACGGTACCACCAAACAATTTATCTCTAAATTAGAATTTACGTCATCTATTACGATCTGAACATTCAGTATGAGTGTATTCGTAAAATTATTATCACCTGCTCGCACCAGCCGCAGACTCTCTGAATCAAATAACAATACTACTTCTCTCACCGCTCAAATTATTCATTAAATTTTAACCAAGTATATTACCAGCGCGATAAAAAGTCAAGTTCGAAAACATCAGCACCGGATTTATTGTTTTGACTTTCCGATGTTTTGAGATACGATTAAATGGTTGAATTACAATATGCTTATACCGGTTTTTATCATTATGAGTGTAAGAAGGACATATGATATAATCTTTTTAATAGGAGGTTGGCATGGATAAGAAAAATGACTTTATTGATAATATAAAAAAGATGTTCTCGCGGAAAGATCCTGACAAAAAGAAAGACAAAGTTCACGGAGAAACAGCGAAGGACAAATATCATAATACAGTCGCCCGCTTTAAAAAAGCAGGGTCCCCGCTCAGGGTGTCGTTCTTTACAGCATATGACACTATATGGAATGTAGTTTTATTCTTACTATTAGCATTCACCCTGCTCGGGATATTTCTTTTCAGCATCGGTCTCGGTTACTTCGCAGCACTCGTCTCGGATGAAGATGTGCTCGCACAGGAAGAAATTTACACCGCTCTTACCGAAATGACTGAAAGTACGACTGTAACATTCGGCTCCGGCGAAGAACTCGGAACATTGAGGTCCGACTTAATACGCGAAACTGTCGATTATGAAAACATCTCTGAAAACGTCACAAATGCATTAATTTCAACAGAGGATGAACACTTTTACGAACATAACGGTGTCGTTCCAAAAGCATTCCTCCGCGCATCACTGCAGCAGGTTGCCGGCGGTGAGGAAAGTTCGGGAGGAAGCACGATTACCCAGCAGCTTGTAAAAAATCAGATGCTGACGAACGATCCGACATTTGACCGCAAAGCAACAGAATTACTGATCGCTTTCAGAGTCGAGAACATACTGTCGAAAGAAGAAATTCTTGAAGCATACTTAAACGCAGTATCATTTGGACGTAATGCCAACGGGCAGAATATCGCAGGAATCGAATCTGCTGCACAGGGTGTATTCAACAAACCTGCGGCAGAGCTGAATATTGCCGAAAGTGCATTTTTAGCAGGACTTCCCCAAAACCCTTACGCATACACACCATTTAACCAGGACGGTTCAATGAAAGAACCTGAATTACTTGAAGCCGGTAAAAACCGTCAGGAATTCGTGCTTTCAAGAATGCTGACTGAAGATGCTATTACTCAGGAAGAATACGATCAGGCAATGGAATACAATATTTATGAAACGATGGC
>DAIPYL010000054.1:0-8973 GCA_036782755.1 Jeotgalicoccus sp.
ACTGTAAAGCGTGCGTTAATATGTTTCGCATTTTCAGCCTCATCGATAACTGCGATCGCAAAGTCAGCATAGCTGATATAGCTTTCTCCTGCTTTATTCACGAGCAGCACATCTTCACCTTTTTCATATGTGCCTGTGCGTTTTCCTTCCGCGTCGAATTCTGCTGACGGGCTGATAAATGTCCATTTCACATTTGTCGTCTGTTCAAGTTCTTCCAGATTTTGACTCTGTCCGCCTGCTGTCGGTTTAAACATATCCGGGAAGTTAGGAGTATCGATGACTTTCATCGTTCTGCTGTCATCCACATATAAACTTCCTGCTCCGCCGACAACAATCAGACGTGTGCCGGTTCCGGCCAGTGCATTGATTAATGCGCGTCCCGCTTCAACGTGTGCATCTTTCTCACCGAGCGGCGCACCGAATGCATTAATCACCACTTCCAGTCCGCGGAAATCTTCAGTCGTCGTATCATGTACATCTTTCTCTATTACATTTACATTATCGTTATTTAATCTCGCAGCATCTCTGACAATCGCTCTGACTTCATGTCCTCTTTTGACTGCTTCATCTAATATTAAACTGCCGGCTTTACCCGTTGCGCCTACGATTCCTATTTTCATTAAAAATCCTCCATTTATGTTATGATTTTAACTACTATATTACATACCCTACACTTACTTTTTGAAACTAAGTTTATTTACAAATCAGGAGTGCAGATATATGAAGAAAAAGAAAACCCAGAAGACAAACGCCATGCGTGTACTTGAGAATCATAAGATAAAATACGACGTGCATGAATACGCATGGAACGAAGAGCATACGGATGCCAAAACAGCAGCGGAGAAAGTCAGTATACCATTTGAGAAAATTTATAAAACACTTGTTGCAGCAGGGAATAATACAGGTGTTATCGCTGCCTGTATTCCAGCTTCCAAAGAACTCGACTTAAAGAAATTTGCCAAAGCGAGCGGCAACAAGAAAGTTGATATGCTTCATATGAAGGATTTGGAAAAGACGACCGGCTATATCCGCGGCGGCTGTTCACCTGTCGGCATGAAGAAACTCTTTCCCACTTATATTGCAGCTGAAGCTGAAGCGATGGAAACTATTATTGTGTCCGCAGGCAAGCGCGGCATGCAGATGGAGCTGCCGCCTGGTGATTTAATCGAAGTTACCAGCGGTGAATTTGCTGATATAACAGAATAAATAAAGCTCTGATCCCAATTCGGGCTAGAGCTCTTTATCTGTTAAGTCAGTTTTTGGATGTAACCTCTTCCGGCAGCTTTATACCATTCGAGACAGAGTATAATAATCAGTGCGATGTCCACAATATCTCCGCCGTAATACATCAGCATCGCACCCGTTTCGCCATCAGGACGGGCAATACCTTCCGGTGGTGAAGCGTATATCAGTTTCGATAATATTTTATGAAATCCAAGGGCAGCGACAAGCACTGCGGCCCGATATAAAAAGCTGTAACGGTGCGTAACGATATCGATATATATAATCGACATTGTAAAAAGGTATCCCGCAAGGAAAACATGCAGATGTACCAGAGCAAACCACAGGACGGATGTATGCATAAATTCAAACAACCCGGTTTTATAAATGAGGAATAGTCCGCCGATATTAAGTATAGAAGCGATCAGAGGATTGCTGATAAATTTTACATATTTTATATTCAGTATTTTACTCAATTTTCTCGCATAGGAAACATTCAGCGTCCGCATTATAAGAGTCATCGGTTTACCGTGAAGTATAAAGAGCGGTCCGAGCATTCCAAGCAGCAGATGACCGAGCATATGGACAGTAAAGTCTGTATGTGACAGACGCGCCATTGGTCCTGTCAGCGCAGAAGCTGCAATGATTACACCGGCTGCAAACAGAAAATATCGTCCCCAATGCCAGCTGCGATTTTTCTTTTTCGAATAATACATTGCCGCCGGATAAAGTATTAATGCAGCAATTGCGATTAAACCTGCAATAACTTCCAGTATTAAAAAATGTGTCATATTCGTATGATGCATGCTTAAGAACCTGCTCTTTCCTGTTTAGACTTAAAAAGCAGCACGATGCCGATGATCAAAAGAAGAGCTCCTGAAATATTCCATGCTAAATCATACGGCAGCACGTTAACATCATACCGCACCTGATGAATACGCAGAAGCTTATGATTAATAATTCCGTCAAACAGCTGGAAGCCTCCTAAACCTGTAAAAATTCCGCCTGTCCATTTACGTTTCTGAACTGATTGTTTCCGCTGTAAATCTGCAAACATAAATAAACCGATAACAAGTGCAAACAGCGCAAATGCATTGAGCAGCCCGTCAGATAAAATACCGATAAACGTCGTAGAAAGATCATAGAAATGATGCCACTGCAGCAGCTGATGGAAAATGATTTCGTCGACAAGTGCCATTAAACCAATGCCGAAAAGTATTCCCGACCATATGTTTTTTCTGCGCTGCGAATCAATATTTTCAAATCCCATAGACATTCCTCTTTCGCATCAATTTATATATTAAATACCCTTGTGCTGTATATAATAATCTGTGTAAAGCAAAAAAACCTTAAATCCACAGTGGATTTAAGGTTTTCATCTATATCTAAGCTTTTACAACAACGATTTCTCCATCTTTGATGTGAGCTTTTACAGTTTCAAGGTTTTCTTCTTCTAAAATTAAGTCTGTCAGCTGGTCTTCAATCTTATCCTGAATGACTCTGCGCAGCGGTCTTGCACCGAAGCGTTTGTCGTAGCCCAGGCTGACGAGTTTTTTCTTAGCGTCATCTGTAATTGATATCTTAATTTCGTTTTCTTCCAGTGCGTCCTGTAATTCAGTCAGCATCAGATCGACGATTTCCATTAAGTTTTCTTCTGACAGCTCGTTGAAGTTAATAATAGCATCAAATCTGTTTAAGAATTCCGGTTTGAAATAATCGCTTAAGTTTTCAAGCGTGCTGACTGATTCGTGCTGGTCTGCGTTAAAGCCGACGCTCGCGTTATTATCTCCTGTACCGGCGTTACTTGTCATAATGACAACTGTTTCTTTAAAGCTGACTGTTCTGCCGTGGGAATCCGTTAACTGACCGTCTTCCATAATTTGCAGGAACATGTTCTGCACGTCAGGGTGCGCTTTTTCAATTTCATCTAAAAGAATAATTGAATAAGGGTTGTGACGTACTTTCTCTGTCAGCTGTCCAGCCTCTTCGTGGCCAACATAACCCGGAGGCGACCCGATAATTTTAGAGATTGAATGTTTCTCCATGTACTCACTCATATCGAGTCTGATCATTGAATCTCTTGAACCGAATAACTCTTCAGCAAGTGCTTTCGTTAATTCAGTTTTACCGACACCAGTCGGACCGACGAACAGGAATGAACCAATTGGACGGTATTTAGATTTAAGACCGGCGCGGCTTCTTCTGACTGCCTTCGCGATCTTTTCGACTGCTTCCTGCTGGCCGATCACTTTACTGCTCAGGTTCGTACCGAGATCTCTCATCTGTGCCTGTTCTTCAGACTGGAGTTTCGTTACAGGAATACCTGTTTTCTCTTCGACAATCAGCTGAATATCAGCGATATCTACATCCATGACCTGTTTGTCGTCTGCTGCAGCCTCCAGCTGTTTTTCAAGCTGCAGTTCCTGATATTTCAGGCGTGCTGCCGTTTCGTAATCTTCCTGCTCTGCTGCTGCATCTTTTTCTTCAGCAATTTTTTCAAGCTTCTGTTTAATGGATTCAGTATCGTTCTCCGCATTCGCAAGATTTAATCGTGCACCGACTTCATCCATTAAATCGATTGCTTTATCCGGTAAGAAACGGTCCTGAATATATCTATGCGATAAATTCACAAACGCCTCAACCACTTCGTCGGAATAACTGACTTCGTGGAATTTTTCATAGCGGTCTTTAATACCTTTAAGGATTAAAACCGATTCCTCGAGCGTCGGCTCTTTAACGATAATCGGCTGCAGACGGCGTTCAAGGGCTGCGTCTTTCTCGATTTGACGATACTCTTTCAGTGTTGTTGCACCGATAATCTGCAGTTCACCGCGTGCTAATGCCGGTTTAAGAATGTTACCCGCATCCATTTGTGAACTTTCAGCAGAACCTGCACCGACAATCTGGTGAATCTCATCGATAAAAAGAATGACATCCTGACGCTCTTTCAGTTCTGCAATGAGCTGTTTCATACGCTCTTCAAACTGACCGCGCATTGAAGTGTTCGCAACGAGTGATGCGACATCCAGTACGTAAATTTCTTTATCCATCAGTTTCGTTGGAACATTGCCTTCAACGATTTTCAGTGCCAGCCCTTCAGCGATTGCTGTTTTACCGACACCCGGCTCACCGATTAATACCGGATTATTCTTATTGCGTCTGTTTAATGTTTCAACGACGCGTTTTACTTCTTTGTCCCGTCCGATAACCGGATCGATATTACCCGCTCTTGCCTCGTCCGAGATGTTATTGCCGAGCTGGTCTAAGAGACCGTCACGTTTATTTTCACGTTCTTTAGTTTGTGTACTTGTTCCCTTGTTTCCTTGTCCATTGAAATATTTATTGTTCATATTATTATTTTGGAAAGATGATCCTTTAAAGAAGTCATTTGAATTCATCATTTGACCCTGGATATCCTGGAAACAGCTGTCACATAAATGAACCTGCATTTTTTGGTTGTTAAAATTCATTGCAAGGTTTACATTCGCTTCGTTTAATCCGCAATTTTGACATTTCATATGTGTTTCCTCCTATTGATATATTCGCGTTCACAGTCAATTTGACTTTGACTATATTTGACTATGAATACAGTATAAAGGCCTCAAAAGATATTTTCAAATATGATGCTTACAAATAACTTTCTTTCTGACTATCTTTGACCTTATATCTTTATTATACATTGACCTTCTTTGACTTTCAAGTATTTTATTTGTTTTTTTAATATAAAAACCGGCTTTCCAAAAAGGGAAAACCGGTCGTAATCATTACTTGGTATTTGTGAATCCGCCGTCGATACGGATAACTTCACCATTAATATATTCTGCTTTCGATGTTAACAGGAAGCTGACAAGCTCTGCCACTTCTTCCGGTGTACCGAGACGTTTTTGCGGGATGCCCGCTTCTGCGTTCTCTTTCATTTCCGGGTTATTTGCGTAAAACGCTGCAACCATCGGTGTCTCTGTCGGACCTGGAGCGATAGAGTTTACACGCAGTCCGTCTTTTGCGTATTCAGCTACAAGGCTTTTCGTCATGCCGACGATGCCGTGTTTCGTTGCTGAGTAGGTGACAACAGAATCCTGACCTGTGACACCCGCACTTGAAGCAGTGTTCACAATCGAACCGCCGCCCTGTTCCAGCATTACTTCTGCAACGTAGCGGATACCGTATAATGCACCCAGCATGTTGATGCCGACAATTTTATCGATTTCTTCTATATCTGTTTCAAGGAAGTATTTGCCGCTTCCTGAAATACCTGCGTTATTAAAGAAGTAGTCGATTGTACCGAACTTCTCAACCGTCTGATCAACGTAATTTTTTACATCTTCGGCTTTAGATACATCCGCTTTAATGAATAATGCATCAGCACCTTTTTCTTTGACCATCTCAACCGTTTCGTTACCGCCCTCTTCGTTTACATCGACGACTGCGATATTAACGCCCTGTTCAGCAAGGCTTAATGCCGCTGCCTGACCGAGACCGCTCCCGGCACCTGTAATAATAGCTGTTTTTGTCATTAAATTACCTCCTGTAATTTCTTTTCATTACCAATTGTAAACCTTTTAAATTTAAATTAAATTATTTCGCTCGCAGGAAAATTCATTATTTTTATTTACAAAATCTTTTTCACATAGTATAGTTGATTACACAACTAATCAACCGAACACCAACAGAGGAGGCGGGAATTTGTGAAAGCCGTATTAGATGACTCCAGACCAATATTTCAGCAAATATACGAAATGATAGAAGACGACATAATTGAAGGTGAACTTGCAGAAGGTGATCAGATTCCTTCTACAACAGAAATTTCGAAGTTTTATCAGGTAAACCGTGCAACTGCACAAAAAGGACTCGGGGTGCTGGTCGATGAAGGTTATGCATATAAACAGCGCGGTGTCGGTATCTTCGTCGCAGAAGGCGCGACGAAGAAATTGATAGAACAGCGTAAAAAAGAATTCCGTCTGCAATTTGTTAAACCGCTGCTTGAAGAATCAAAGCGGCTTCGCATGACGAAAGAAGAAGTAATCAAATTTATAGAGGAGGCCAATAATGATTAAAGTAAATAATTTATCTTTTGCCTATGACAAAAAGAATATCTTAAAAGATGTTAATTTAACAGAAACTGAACCGGTGATTATCGGATTGTGGGGACGTAATGGTTCCGGGAAAACAACTCTAATGAAAATTTTATCCGGTATGGAACAACCGAACGACGGCACTGTCGAAGTAGACGGTATTGTGCCATATAACAATAGTGATGCAATGAATCACGTTGCATTTATGCAGGAGGATCATCCCTATTCCGATATGTGGGATATAAACGATGCTCTGAATTTCGGACGTGACTTTAATGAAAATTGGGATCAGGAGCTGGCTGATAAACTGATAGATATTTTTCAGCTGCCAAGGAAGAAAAAAATACGTACCTTCTCAAAAGGTATGAAGACGATGATTACGATTGCTATCGGTCTTGCGAGTAAAGCACCGCTGACAATTTTTGATGAACCATCAAATGGTCTCGATGCACATATGAGAAAGCAGTTTTATGATGTGCTGCTCGATTCCTACGATGAACACCCGCGTATGATTTTACTGTCGTCCCATCACATTGAAGAAGTAGAACCATTATGTGAAAAGATTGCAATTATCGATAACAATACACTGATGCACTATGAAGAAACTGATGTTTTGAAAAATAACGGAGTTCATATTAGCGGGACAGCAGAAGCAGTACGCGCCGTAGTTGGCAGTAAGCGGGTGCTTGAGGAACGCAAACTCGGTAAACAGCTGAATATCATGCTGGATACGCCGCTGACAGATGACTTAAAACGCGAGGCTGAACAAGCAGGCGTCATGATAGAAAAAGCACCATTCCAGGATTACCTTGTTAATTTAACTACAAAGGAGGCTGAATTAAATGAACACGCTTAAAGGACCTTTTAGTGTTGTCTTTAAAGAAATGAAACTGACATTTTATATTAATACCGGAATTACAATCGCGCTATTCGCACTTTATATTTTTCTCAGCACTCAGCTTGATGGAAATGAAATGCTCGGATTAATATTCGGACCGTTCTACATTGTGTTTCTGACATATGCGTTTATATTTTTTAAGAGCTATAAATTAATACTGTCATTCGGCGGAACACGCAAGCAATTTATGCTGTCATCGTTTATCGCGGCTTTTCTGTACATTACCGCAGGAACTATTGTTTTAACCGCTTTGCATTATATCGGTGAAGTAACATTTCAAGATGGGTATGTATTTCACATGGCAGACATACTCAATGATGCAAATCCTGCAATGTATTTCTGGGTAGATTTTCTGTGGCTGTTTATCCTATTCGGAATAGGAATGTTCGCTCAAGTTATTAACTTCAATCTCGGTACACTACGCACACTGATTTTAGCGGCAATAATTATACTCGGCTCAGTATCAGCATACTTCTTTATAAATTTAACACCGCTGTTTGAATTTATTATCAATGAATATCTGCTGTTTCTTCATCTGCTTGCGCTCGGTTCATTAGTACTGCTGGCAGCATCTTATTTCATGATGAGAAATGCACCACTTGAACGCGGCGACAGAAAAATATTTAAAGCCAATACTGTAAACTAATAACGAAGAACACTTAATGCTTAATGCAATAAGTGTTCTTTTTAATTTCCGATATTGTTTCATCTATAACCGTTTCGATTAGTTTTACCTTCTCGTAATAATCATCAACGCTCTCTTCGAGACTGTTTTGATTAACAGGTACTGCCGCGGTTAAGAGTGAAGTTCTCTTCTGTGTCGCGTCCGGAATGACCTGCTGCAGTTTTCTGTTTAAGACTGCAGCGAAGTTATTCTTGTTCTCGATAAATTTATCGTATCCTGGAAGGTCTTTAATCTGATTGTGCGGTTTGTATGGATTCGTTTCGTAACGAATGCCAATATCTTTGACAGTGTTCCCATTCTCGGAAAGCAAGTTGATGTATGTATCCACATGAATATAAAATGTATTGTCGAGCCCGGTTTCTTCAAATGACTCGCCGGACTTCCAGTTCGGCTTTGAAATTAAAAAGATAAAGTTATTGCGCCCTGCACCGCCGGCTTCTCCCCAGCTGATATTGAGTTCTGTCTCATCTTTAAATTTCTCCATTAAAATATTCTGCCAGCATATCTTCTGCTGCACTGTATCCATGGGAATTCCTTCCGTCAGAGCTTTCACAGGATCACTGACAGGTATGTAGAATTCATTGAGCTTCTCTTTAAAATCTTCAAGCAGCCGATTCAAGGCAGCGTTATTCACACTTGAGCCTTCATTTAGAAACGAACTGTAATGGACACTCTTAAATTTCGAACTGCCGGGCAGCACCGTCGTATCAAGTGTTAAAAAGATAAAATGAAACTCAGCCGCTTCAAGATTCAGTTTTCCTAAAATTCTTTGCTGGGCCAGTTCCGATTCATAGCGGAGCGTCTGCTGAATCCCTTCACCCGTGCCCAATTTATTTTCAATGATGATAATCTTCGGCACCTGTTTTTCTGTTTCATATATAACCATGTCAGGTGTACCGATTGGTTTGCCAAGTCCCAGTCGGTTGATCACTTTGTAGTTATAATTGTTATCCATTTTAAGATCTGCCGATTTTAAAAATTGATTTAGAAAATGTCTTGAATCCTCAAAGCAGTTTTTCAAAAAATCCGATATTACATCTTCCCGGTAAAAAATATTCAATGCGTCAAATGCGTTCATGCTGTTACCCTCTTTACGT
>DAIPYL010000055.1:0-3103 GCA_036782755.1 Jeotgalicoccus sp.
CTTTCTGAAAACGGCTGTGACAAGTCGAGATAGTGGTGCGTACTGTCAAATTCCGGCGTGTTTTTGTGTGAGAATGTAATAATTTTATCATTTTTTAAACATTCGTGAATACATTTTCCGATATCACCCGTTGCACCGACTAAAACGACATTACTCATAAGCTTTCACAATCACTTCGACCATGTTTTTCGTATCGATTGAACTGTTAAAGTAGTTTTTAATATCTTCCAGTGTAATACTGTCGATTACTTTCGGCACGTTATATAAATCATAACCGTCGAAATAATATTTCGTAAACTGGTTGGCAATATACTCAGGCGAGTTCAGGCTCGTTAAGTAATCTCCCATGAGCTCGCGTTTCTGGCTCTGAAGACGTTTTTCAGAAAAGAAGTCAGTCGTTTTAACTTCGTCGATAATACGCACGATTTCCGCCGTAAACGTTTCATAATCATCCGTTTCCGCTGCCATCAGCGTATGTCTCACCATTTCTTCTTCCTGATAGGCGAAGTTAAATGAATCATCGACGATGCCGCGTTCAAGAAGATCTTCGTAATATGGCGACTGTTCACCGAAGACCATATCGAGGGCAAAGAGCATCGCTGCATCTCGGCGCTCTCTGACCGCATTGTCGCTGTCATCCGGCAGTGTTTTAAAGCCGAGCATCACTTTAGGTGTCGATACCGCAAGCTCCATTACTTTCTCTTTAGTTTTAACCGCGTAGGGCTCTTCCGGTATAAAACGTTCGATATCCGATGGCTCGAAATCCGGCCGTGAATTCTGATGCGCTTCTATATACGCGAAAGTTTCTTCTATATTAAAGTCGCCCGCTAAAATCATTACCATATTGTCCGGCGCATAAAACGTCTTATGGCATAAGTACAGATGCTCTGCCGTAATTTCCGAAATCGATTCAAGTGTTCCCGCAATATCGATCGCAACCGGAGAGTTCTCATACATTGCATTCAGCGTTTCATGGTACAGACGGTATCCCGGGTTATCCTGATACATTTTAATTTCTTCATTAATAATACCAATTTCCTTCTCCACTTTTTCAGGTGTGAAATAAGGAATTTCAACCATATCCATTAACAGCTGCAGATTTTCAAAAAAGTTTTCTGTCGTACTGAATAAGTAGCTCGTTCTGTCGATCGATGTAAATGCGTTCGCACTCGCACCCATTTCAGAAAACTTGTTGAACACATCGCCCGCTTCTTTATCGAACATCTTATGCTCTAAAAAGTGTGCGATACCGTCCGGTACATTGTGCACTTCACCGTTTGTCTTAAAGTGATTATCCACAGAACCGTACTTCGTCGTATACGTTGCGAATTTTTTGTTGTAGCCTTTTTTATCAATGATAAAGACCTCAAGTCCGTTATCCATAACCTGCTTATGAACAATTTCGTCCAGATGGTCATAGCGGATTGTAGTATATTTATTTGTCATTATCTATACCGCCTTTCAGCGTAAATACTGTATCCAGCTTAATTTTTTCAGCAATTTTAATTACATCGTCTTTCGTAATTTCATTAAGCTGTTCCGTCCAGCTTTTCACCGGTGTTTTAATCGACTGTTCTTTTAACAGCGTGTTGTAATTTAATGAAATTAATCCGCGCGGTTTATCCATCGATTCTTTACGGCTTGAGAGCATATTGCGTTTGATTTCTTCAACGAAAGATTCTTCGAAGTCACCATCAATCACACGCTGAAGTTCGCGTTTCACTGCATCTTCGAATACTTGAATGTTTCCGTTGTCGACACCTGCAAGTACGAACATATAGCCGTTTTTCACGTCGACCTGTGAATGAATCGAATAAGCCAGACTCATTTTTTCGCGGATATTCGTAAATAACAGTGATGCTGCACTGCCGCCGAACAGCTGGTTAAATACATTCAGCGCCATAATGTCGCCCGGTTGTGAATACTGTACACGGAAACCGAGGTTTACTTTAGCCTGTTCAATACGTTCATATGCCGATTCGTATTTCACTTCACCAACAGGGCGTACCGGATACCCTTTATACGGATACATCTTCGCTTCATCATGTTTATGGAGCTTGGATAAGTAATCAAAGACGTTATCCTCTACTTTACCCGCAACGAGGACTGACATATCATCATCGGCCATCATACGGCTGTGTGCATCCTTTACATCTTCGAGCGTAAGCTTTTCAAGTGCTTCAAGATCACCGAATGATAAATATTTATAATCTTCGTCGTCAAACATCGTCTCGAGCAGCAATTCAAATGCACGCTGTGCGTGGTTATCCTTCATACTCTTAAGACGGTTCGCCATCAGACGTTTTTCACGCTGGAAAAATGCTTCATCCGACTCATCGTAATTAAACGGTGTGTTCAGCACATCTTTTAAGAGTGCCGTTATATCACCAAGCATATCGATATCTTCCATAATGAATTTATCGTTAACAAATTCAATTGAGAACTTGACGATATGGTCACTGCCCTTTTTCACAACATTCGATGTTAAATGCGCACCGTAATGTTCTGCTAAATATTCAAGCAGTACCGCGTTTGTTTTAAGACTGTCCGTCTGTTTAATCATCATGCGGCTGAGTAAACTTCTCACAGTGACATCAGTGCCTGTGAGCGGTGCTCTGAAGTACACACTCACGACGACTGTTTTAAATTTTTCTGTATATATTTTTACAATTGGCACATTATTAATGACTCTTTTGTCTACACCCTGCATTAAAAAAACTCCTAACTAATCTTCATGGTTTTCAATCAGGACACTGCGCGGCTTGGAGCCGCTGGCAGGTCCGATAACCCCGTTCGCTTCTAAATCATCGACGAGACGCGCTGCACGGTTGTAGCCGACTCTGAACTGGCGCTGCAGCAGACTTGCCGACGCGCGCTGTTCTTCGATTACAAACCATTTTGCATCCGGATAAAGTTCATCTTCCGATTCAACCGGCGCACTTACTGTCTCCTTCTGATTCATTATAACTGATTTCTCATAATTTGCTTTCATCTGATCTGTAATGAACTTCACGATATCCGTCACTTCATCGTCATCTAAAAATGCACCCTGTACACGGATCGGCTTGGAGCGTCCTGACGGCAGGAACAGCATGTCCCCGCG
>DAIPYL010000055.1:3203-5013 GCA_036782755.1 Jeotgalicoccus sp.
TAGACATTCAGCTCAACCATCTTCGGATCAATCATCATCATTTTAACTTCGTGCGGTTTCGCATTTAACAGAATGCTGACAATAATACCGTTAATACATACGGATTTACCGCTTCCTGTAGACCCGGCTACAAGAAGATGAGGCATCTTGTTGAGCTCGGCCATAATCGGTGCTCCGGAAATATCTTTGCCAAGTGCCACTTCAAGCGGATTATCCGACGTTTTACGTTTAATGACTTCACGCAGTGTCACCATGCTGACAACTGAGTTCGGCACTTCAATACCCACTGCGGATTTACCTGGTATCGGCGCTTCAATACGGATATCTTTTGCTGCAAGACTGAGTGCAATATCGTTTTGAAGGTTAATAATTTTAGATACTTTTACGCCGACATCCGGCTGAATTTCAAACTGTGTTACTGCAGGCCCGATACGGATTTTAGAAACTTTTGCATTGACATTGAAGTTTTTCAGAGTTTCCTCAAGCACACGGCCCTGCTGGATGACTTCTTTGTTGCTGACTTTTTCTGCCGGTTCAGCATCGTTCAGTAAATCAAGCGACGGCAGCTTGTACTCAATCAGTTTCTTAAGCTCTTTATCGTCGAATTCTTCAAATTCACTGTCGGCGGACCCGCCTTCAGGAATATCATGCGCAAGACCCTCATCGTCAGGTGTATCGTATTCAAGTTCTTTCTTCTCTTCAACTTCTTTTTCAATCTTCAGTGCATGTTCTTCCGGCGTCATATTATCAGGTACCGGTTCTTCTTTATATTCTTCCATCAGGATTTCCGAATCGTATACTTCAGGTTCAACGTATTCATCAGCTTCTTCAAGAAGAGAATCCGTTTCAGGCTCTTCCTCTTTTTTACTGAAGCGTGCTTTACGTTTCTTATCAGTACGTTTTTCAACCGGTTTTTCTTCAGCCGGTGATTCGATAATCGGTTCTGACTTTTGTTTCGGCTTTTTAGCTTTCGGTTCTTTTTCTTTCTTCGGACGGTTTTTAAACCATTCAGCAAATCTTTCGAACAGGCTGACGATGCCCGCCCCGATTGCAGTCAATCCGCGTATAACAAAGTTAAAGTCATTGCGGAGTGATTCTTCAATGCTCTTATGACGGACAATAATTACACTCAGATAAATAAATATTAAGCCGATTAAGAGCGTACCGAAGAAACTGATGCTTGTTGCTGAAAAATTAAACAGCGTCTGGCCGATAATTCCTCCGCCGGTAAAGTCAAATCCGGGCTCTCTCGTCATGTTGAGCATATCTGCAAATGCATAATAATTATCTGTTCTGCCGCGGTCCGATAAATAAAGTATCGAGTGAAGCAGGAACAACAGGCCGAACTGCATCATTAAATAGCCGAGCATGCGTTTTGTAAACGGGAATTTTAAATGTGTCGCCAAATAGAAACTCGCGAGCAATAACACGAGGTATGTAAAGTAGCGGCTTGTGCCAAAAAGAAAATTAAACACTGCATCGGTATATTCTCCGACGAGGCCCAGCTGGAATACTGTAATGATAAGTAAAATAATAATGATTAAAGCAAAACTCGCATAATACGTTTTCTTATCATTGTTTTTCTTTTTCGCAGTGCGCTTTCGTTTAGTCGCCATCTTTTACCACCTTCATTTTCACTTTTTAATTATAACAACGGAGATATAAGGTTATCCTAATATCTCCGTCGCTTTATACTATATTATATTTCAGAAATGATTGGAATAATCATCGGACGACGCTTCGTTTCATCGTATAGGAATTTACCGAGGTCATCTCTGATATTTTGTTTTAAGACACTCCATTCAATTTT
>DAIPYL010000055.1:5113-8810 GCA_036782755.1 Jeotgalicoccus sp.
CCGTCGATCAGTACGTTGCCTGCTTCGACTTTTTCAGTGCTGTACATTTTTTCTCCGTCATACTGAACAACGTCGCCTTTTTCAAGCAGGAAAATATTTTCCGCTTTAACGCCTGTTTCAGTCGCGAGACGCGCGTGTGCAATCTGGTTTTTGAATTCACCCTGTACAGGAATGAAGTGCTCAGGATTAAAAATGTTCAGCATCATTTTAAGCTCTTCAGCAAGTCCGTGACCTGAAGCGTGAATATTTTTCGACGGTGTGTTGATTACCGCACCGGCTTTAACGAGTTCATTAAGCGTCGTGTACAGTACAACTTCCATGTTAGATGACGGTGTCGTCAGAATGTAAACTTCATCGCCTTCTTTAATATTCGTTACTTCGTGCTGGCCGCGTGACATTTTACCAAGTGCTTCAATCGGCTCACCCTGTGAACCTGTAGCGATAATTACGACTTCATTATCCGGATAGTCTTTAATTTCATGACTTGGCAGAAGCAGTCCGTCCGGAATATCGAAATATCCGAGTTTTCTTGCCACTTTAAATGATGATTCAAGCGTACGTCCGAGGAACGATACTTTACGGTTAACTTTTGCCGCATTAGTCAGCACCTGCTGGATGCGTACGAAGTTTGATGCGTAGCATGATACGATAATGCGGTTTTTTGATTTCTGGAACGCATCTAAAATTGCGCCTTCAATCAGGTTTTCTGCTACGTTATAGCCTGGTTTTTCAGCTTCTGTTGAGTCACTGATCAGTGCGAGCGTTTTGTTTTTAGCTGCAAGTGAATACATTTTCGACATGTTGTAGTCGTAGTTGCCTTTTAAACTCTGGTCGAATTTGAATTCGCCTGTGTAAACGACTGCACCATACGGTGTATTCATGCTGATACCGTATGAGTCAGGAATACTGTGTGACGTTTCGAAAAACTCCACATTTGTATCACCGAACTTCATTACAGATTCATTGTTGATTGCGTAAAACTTAACTTTCTTTTTAACGTTCTTCTCTTTCAGACGTTCTTTAATTAAAGCAAGCGTTAAACGGGAGCCGTATACAGGCACGTTTAATTCTTGAATAATGTAAGGAATTGCACCGATTGAGTCTTCATGTCCGTGTGTTACAAAAATCGCTTTCAGGCGATCTTTGTTTTCCAGAACGTATGAAATATCAGGTATGACAATGTCGATACCCAGCATTTCATCTTCCGGGAACATAAGACCCGCATCGAGAATAAACATATCGTCGTCAACTTCAACAACATACATGTTTTTTGCAATCTCACCAACGCCGCCGAGAGGAACGATTTTCACATGTGCTTTTTTATTTTCTTTCTTCACATTGATGTCCTCCTTGTTAATTTCCGGCAGTTATATTTAGTCTTCTTTTTTTTCTTTATCTTCTTCAAGCAAAATTTTACGTGAGGCGTTAACACGGCCCTGTCTGTCTATTTCAGTAACCTTCACACGCATTTTTTCGCCTTCTTTAACGATATCTTCAACTTTGTTGACGCGTGAATTATCGAGCTGTGAAATGTGTACAAGTGCATCTTTGCCCGGGAAGAGCTGAACGAATGCACCGAATTTTTCAATACGGCGTACTTCACCTTCGTAAATTTCGCCGACTTCCGCTTCACGCGTAATGTCTTCGATAATTTTACGTGCAGCTTTGATTGCATCCTGATCGCTTGAACCGATGTATACAGTACCATCCTGTTCGATATCCAGTTTAACGCCTGTTTCGTCGATAATTTCGTTAATCTTCTTACCGCCCGGTCCGATAACGTCGCGGATTTTGGCAGGTTTAATATGCATAACTTCAACTTTCGGCGCGTGCGTTGATAACTCAGTGCGCGGCGTATCGATTGTTGCAAGCATGTTATCTAAAATATGCAGACGTCCGATGCGTGCCTGTTCAAGCGCTTCACGAAGAATAGCTTCGCCCAGTCCGTCAATTTTAATATCCATTTGGATTGCAGTAATACCTTTAGGCGTACCTGCAACTTTAAAGTCCATATCTCCAAGCGCATCTTCCATACCCTGAATGTCAGACAGAATTGTGTAGTTCTCATCTTTTTTAACAAGACCCATTGCTATACCTGCAACCGGTGCTTTAATCGGCACACCTGCATCCATTAATGCAAGTGTCGAACCGCAGATTGATGCCTGTGAAGATGAACCGTTTGATTCAAGTACTTCAGACACTACACGGATTGTGTACGGGAATTCAGTTTCGTTTGGAATCACCTGCAGCAATGCACGTTCCCCAAGTGCACCGTGTCCGATTTCGCGGCGGCCGGGCCCGCGGATCGGGCCTGTTTCACCAACAGAGAAATTCGGGAAGTTATAGTGGTGCATGTAGCGCTTGTTATCTTCAATGCCAAGGCCGTCGATAATCTGATGTTCACCAAGACCGCCAAGCGTTGCTACTGATAAAGCCTGAGTCTGTCCGCGTGTAAATAAAGCCGAACCATGCGTGCGGGGCAGCAGTCCAACCTGTGAGTTAAGCGGACGGATTTCTGCCGGTTCACGGCCGTCAGGGCGTACTTTATCATCTGTAATCAGACGGCGTACTTCAGCCTTAACAAGCTCGTCGAATACAGTTGACGCATCTGCAACTAATGTGTCGTAGTCTTCAGCATCTTCGTCAAAACTCGCAATAATATCCTGCTTTACTGCAGTAATATTTTCTTCGCGTGTCTGCTTGTCATTCTCCTGAATTTTAGCGTACAGATTCATAGCTTCAGCCTGAGCTGTAACCTGTGCGCGGAACTCTTCGTTTATCTGTTCGACTGTCACTTCGCGTTTAACAGGGTTAATCTGTGCAATCGCATCATTTTGGAACTGTACAAGCTCCTGGATGTTTTTGTGACCGAAAAGAATTGCCTGTAACATAATATCTTCAGGAATTTCCTGTGCCGCTGCCTCTACCATGTTTACTGCGTCGTAAGTACCCGCAACCTGAAGTTCAAGTTCCGATTGTTCCATTTGTTCAGTTGTCGGGTTGATGATAAACTCCCCGTCGATTAAACCTACAGTAACGCCGGCAATCGGTCCGTCAAACGGAATATCAGATACGCTTAACGCCATTGAAGATCCGAGCATTGCTGCCATTTGCGGAGAAGCATCATTGTCCACAGATAATACCATAGACATTACCTGTACGTCATGACGGTAACCGTCCGGGAATAACGGACGAATCGGTCTGTCGATTAAACGGCTCGTCAGCGTAGCATCTTCACTCGGACGCCCTTCACGCTTGTTGAAGCCGCCGGGAATTTTCCCTGCTGCATACATTTTTTCTTCATAAGCTACTGTTAACGGGAAGAAACCGATGTTCTTCGGCTCTTTCGACCCTGTCGCTGTAGAGAGTACTACTGTATCGCCGTAACGCACAAGTACAGAACCACTCGCCTGCTTAGCCATTTCCCCGTACTCTATAATAAGCGGGCGACCGCCCCACTCAGTTTCAAACACTTGTTTAGTCTGTTCATTCATAATTTGTTTTCTCTCCTTAGCTTTGGCACTTATAATTATCATATCATTTTTGCTGTAAAATATATATATAAAAAGGTGAAGGCGATGTTGATGTTGGAATGCCGGTAATATGGTGCATTATCTCTGATATGAGGTCCATTCATGTATTAGATAGACCGCTGTCTCTGACATGAGAAGTCTTCATGTGTGAGATAGACCGCTGT
>DAIPYL010000056.1:0-1351 GCA_036782755.1 Jeotgalicoccus sp.
ATTCAAGATTGAATAATTTTATCTTTATACCTTTGATTGTTTCTCGCTGCTTGTATATGCTGTTCAAAATTACTATATTTTAGCGAGTAATAAGTCTGATTCCCTTTTTTTACAACATTACAATGCTTTTTCAATGCATAATACACTGTGCTTTTTTTAATCTTAAAATCTATTAAATATAATATCGATGCTCTCGTCATCGCTTCATCCGGAAACATATATTTATAATCATACATAGCTCTTAATAAATGTGTTTCATAACTTTCAATACTCCCGCATTTCATACAGTTGAACTGAAATCGTCCTTTTATTAAATTGAAATCGCTGCACTGTCCACAATACAATCCAAGTTTCAATTTCGAAATATCAGCTTTTTTCGGCAAGATTCTTTTGTTTGTAATCGCACTTTTTATCAGCTTTACAATTCTTTTCGCATCATTACCTGCTTCTTCATACTTAAAACTTCTAAAGTAATTTTTTAGATTGCTACGCAATACTGACTGATTACTCATATATTCATTATCTGAAGAAAAATAAAAATCATCGCTCGTGAAAATAATATTACTGTCAATATGGAAATCCAGCATGCTGTTTTTCTTTAAACTGATAAGATTGCTTTTCGCACGGCTAAGTTGAATAAACGGATCACTTTCCATCTGTCTATTCTCTTTATACCAGCTATTGTTTTTATAATCATAAATCCCTGTTAAATTCTTCACTTCGTTAACCACAATCCGATTATTCATAATAATAATGCTGTCATACTGCGTTATTGAATTATTAATATACAGATAAAGATCTCGTAAGATATATAAATTTTTGTGACCTATAAAATTGAATACATCATCGTACAGACATTCCCCTTCGTATCCTTTCTCCAAATTTAGAAGCTTATGATTTTCATGACTTGTCAGTGACCTACGTTTAGAAATAGCTTTGTAGTGATAAATCTCAAATGGTACATCACGATTATTTAAAAACATTTTAAATCCTCCTTTTATAAAAAAATACCTCTTACCCTATATATAGGGCAAAAGTGCGATTTCCTTTTAAAAAATTCATGTTTAAGCAATTTTTGTGAAATTGATTTACTTATTACACAAACTTCTATACTTTTGTAAATATATGTATTCTCTTTTTTCATCATTCCTATATCTTATTATCTTTTAATAGGATATATATAAATTCAGTTTAAATAATAATATTTAAATGTTTTGGTTAGAACGTTCTCGTGAAGTCATATGAACCTCAGCAGCCTGGAACTCACATGAAACACGGTCATATGAACCCCAGCATCCTGGAACTCACATGAAACACGGTCATATGAACCCCAACAATCCGAAACTCACAT
>DAIPYL010000056.1:1451-8710 GCA_036782755.1 Jeotgalicoccus sp.
CCTGGAACTCACATGAAACACGGTCATATGAACCCCAACAATCCGAAACTCACATGAAGCACAGTCATACCTGCCCATACCAATAAATTTTAAAAAAACAGCAAAAAGAGCGCCTGAAATTTTCATTTCAGGCGCTCTTTTATTTTACTTAATATCAAATACCAGTTCATCATCTGCATAATCTGCCTTAATATGCAGTCCTTCTGTCATATCAGCTGCGATAAGTTTTCTAGCAAGCGGTGTTTCGATATGTTTCTGGATAAATCGTTTCAGCGGGCGTGCACCGAACTGCGGTTCATATGCACTTTCCGCGACCCAGTTTTTAACGCTGTCTGTTACTTCAAGTGTCATATGCTGCGCTTCGAGACGTCTGTTTAAGTCGACTAACAAACGATCCACAATCGCTCCCATATTTTTCTGTGTTAACGGGCTGAACATTACAATATCATCCATACGGTTAATAATTTCCGGTTTAAAGTGCTGATGCACCTCACTCATTACGATATCTTTCGTCTCATCGCTCAGTTCGCCGTCGACTACCACTGTGTCCAGCAGATGCTGTGAACCAATATTCGACGTCATAATAATAATTGTGTTTTTAAAGTTGACGCTGCGGCCTTTCGAATCTGTCAGACGCCCCTCATCCAGGAGCTGCAGCAGAATGTTAAACACATCGGAATGTGCTTTCTCCACTTCGTCCATCAGAATTACTGAATACGGCTGGCGGCGCACTGCTTCTGTTAACTGTCCGCCCTCTTCGTGACCGACATATCCCGGCGGTGCACCAATCAATCTTGAAACAGAATGTTTCTCCATGTATTCACTCATATCGATGCGAATCATATGTTTCTCTGAATCGAACATCGTTGCAGCAAGTGCTTTGGCAAGTTCTGTTTTACCGACACCTGTTGGTCCTAAAAACAGGAAACTTCCAATTGGTCTGTCCGGGTCTTTAATGCCTGCACGGGCTCTAATCACTGCATCGGCAACGAGATCAACAGCTTCATCCTGGCCGACAACGCGTTCGTGCAGAATATCTGAAAGTTTAAGCAGTTTATCTTTTTCAGTTTCAACGAGTTTCGTTACAGGAATACCCGTCCACTGGCTGACGATAAAACCAATTTCTTCTTCAGTAACAACTTCTCTGATAATGCGTCCTTCATCCGCTGCTGCTTCTTCCATGTCAGCTTCGAACTCTGCAAGTTCTTTTTCCAGCTGCGGCAGTTTGCCGTGACGGAGTTCTGCTGCACGTTCCAGTTCGTAATTGTTTTCAGCTTCTTCAAGTTCCTGACGCACTTTATCAACTTCGGCACGTTTGTCATTAACCTGCTGAATCTGTTCTTTTTCTTTTTCAACTTTGTTTTGCAGCGTTTTCTGCTCTTCTTTAATATCACTCAGCTCTGTCTGCAATTCAGCCAGACGGTTTGCCGACACTGTATCTTTTTCGCCTTTTAATGCCTGCTCTTCAATCTCAAGCTGCATGACACGGCGGTTAATCTGATCAAGTTCAGTAGGATTCGAACCCATTTCAGTTCGGATTGTCGCACTTGCCTGGTCCATTAAGTCGATTGCTTTATCCGGCAGGAAACGGTCTGTAATATAACGGTCGGATAACTCTGCCGCTGCTACAAGTGCACGGTCGGTAATTCTTACGCCGTGGTGCACTTCATAACGTTCTTTAAGCCCTCGTAAAATTGAAATTGTATCTTCCACGTCAGGTTCCGGCACCTGAACCTTCTGGAAACGTCTTTCGAGTGCCGAGTCTTTTTCAATATACTCGCGGTACTCATTCGTCGTTGTTGCACCGATACAGTGTAACTCGCCTCTGGCAAGCATCGGTTTCAGCATATTGCCGGCATCCATAGCCCCGTCTGTCTTACCTGCACCGACAAGCATATGAATTTCATCGATAAAGAGAATAATTCTGCCGTCTGATTCTTTGACTTCTTTTAATACTGCTTTTAATCTTTCTTCGAATTCTCCGCGGTATTTTGCACCTGCTACAAGTGATGTTAAGTCGAGTTCAAACACTGTTTTGTCAAGCAGGCTGTCAGGTACGTCTTTACGTACAATACGCTGTGCCAAACCTTCAACAATTGCTGTTTTACCGACACCGGGTTCTCCAATTAAAACCGGGTTATTTTTACGCTTACGGCTTAGAATGCGAATCGTATCACGGATTTCTTCATCGCGTCCGATTACAGGATCAACGTTGCCGTTTCTTACTTCTTCGACCAGATCGCGGCCGTATTTTTCCAGCACTTCATACTGGTTTTCAGGATTTTGTGTTGTCACATGGTTTCCTCCTCTGATTTTCTTTATAATTTCTTTAACAATGTCCGCCTTATTGCCGACTGCTTCTTTTAGTATATTGTCTTCTTCAATTGCAGCAAGAAGCATGTGTTCCTGTGAGATAAAGGAATCTTCCATCTCAGCCATTTTCTTTTCAGCATTGTTATACAACTGCGAAAAACCGTTTGACATATATACGCCGTATTCAACGTTGTCTCCGGTTACTGCATTGTACTTCTCCAATTTTTCATCATACTCTTTAATAATTTTATCTGTTTTAATATTGGCGCGGTCCAGTATGTCCGCACTCATACTTTCATCTGCGGTCAGCATTGCTTTCAGCACTGCTTCCAGTTCAATGGACTGCAGTTTAAGTTCAACTGAATATTGCTGGGCACGTTCGATAATGTTTTGTACTTTCAATGTCATTTTATTAATATCCAATTTACTTCACCTCAGTTAAGTAAAATTAAAGCCAAAATATGTTTGACCTTTTTTGACCTTAACTTAATTATACGCTTTTCCATGTTAAAATCAAGTAATTAATAGCAATATCCGGCAATTTATCATATATTTATTGATGGACATTTAAGGAGGAATTTAAAAGTTGGATATCATTACTATTATTAAATATGTATTTTTGGGATTACTTCAAGGTGTTACTGAGCCAATTCCAGTTTCATCCAGCGGTCACCTGGTCATTGCGCGTGAACTTTTCGGCATTGAAGCTTCGGGACTGTCGTTTGAAATATTTTTGAATACAGCTTCACTGATTGCAATTTTGTTTGTTTACAGAAAAGATATAATCAGTATCATTCAGAACTTATGGAGATTTGTGTTTCACGGTGCCAGAGATAACGATGCAGTAACCGATTTTAAGTATACAATCTGTCTTATTATCGCTACTATTCCAGTCGGTGTTGCAGGTTTGTTATTAAAAGATGTTATCGGAGAAAACATTTCAGTTGGATTCGTTGGTTTAATGCTGCTTGTAACAGGGCTTGCTCTTTTATTCATTAAAAATAAACGCGGCGCTAAACGTGACGGTGACCTTACAATCAAAGATTCAATCATCGTCGGCATTTCACAGTGTATGGCATTGACACCAGGTATCAGTCGAAGCGGCGCTTCAATTGTAGGTGCGATTGCCGTTGGTCTGAGTCAGAAAAATGCACTGCGTTTTGCATTTCTGTTATACATTCCGGTATCTGTCGGTACTGCAATGATTTCAGTTGGAGACATTGTCAATGATCCGAACATGAACACATTATGGCTTGCATATCTGCTTGCATTTATCGTGACAATAATCGCAACTTATTTTGCAGTTAAATGGCTGCAGTATGTAATGGAACGCGGAAATTTAATTATATTTGTTTATTACTGTTTTGCACTTGGTATATTTTCAATACTTTACCAGTTTATATGGGCATAGAAAAAAGCCGCGAAGAATATTCTTCGCGGCTTTTCTCTGCGTTAAACTAACTGACGCCGAGTGCGATTTTAGCATAACGTGTCATCTTGTCTTTATCCCATGGCGGGTTCCAGACAATTGCGATTTGTACATCTTTAACTTCAGGCAGTTCTAACAGGCAGTGTTCCACCTGTCCCATAATCTGAGGTCCCATAGGACAACCCATCGAAGTTAATGTCATTTCTACACCTGCGTTACCTTCGTCGTCAAGGTTTACTCCGTAAACTAAACCAAGGTTGACTATATCTATACCAAGTTCGGGGTCAATAACGTTCTCTAACGCACCGTACATGCTTTCTTCCATTGCTTTATCCAAACTAATCACTCCTTACTGTAGTGTATATATTATAACTATAACAAAAATTATACATTCAATAAATATAAATGCTATTATTAAGAAGAAACATTTTAATTAACCACAGATAAAAGGGAGATTTATATGGACAAGCATTTAATTTGTTTAGATTTAGACGGCACTCTGCTGACGGACGAAAAAACAATTACTCCGTACACTAAAGAAGTGCTCACAACACTTAAACAACAAGGGCACGAACTGATGATCTCTACGGGTCGTCCCTATCGTGCAAGTGTTCCATATTATAAAGAATTGAAAATGACGACACCGGTCGTTAACTTTAACGGTGCATTTGTCCATCATCCGACAGATTTCAACTTCCAGATGAAACACGAAACACTGGATCTTGAAGTGACTAAGGAAATTGCCAAAAAAGTACCTGAACTTAATATTAAAAATATTGTTGCTGAAATTAAAGATAATATATATATACACTATCATGACAGCGTACTTTTCGATGCATTTAAAATGGGCGATCCTAAAATCAGCGTCGGTAATTTATACGACACAGTGTCAGAAGATGTGACGAGCATTCTCGTCCAGGCCGAGGAGTCTGAAATGCCGCATATCCGGAAAACACTGGACGATCTGTTCGCCGAAGTAATTGAACAGCGCCGCTGGGGGGCACCGTACCCGGTTCTTGAAATTATCAAAAAAGGAATTAACAAAGCAGTCGGTGTCGACTACGCAAGAGAGTATTTAAATATTCCGCAAAGCCGCACTATCGCTTTTGGAGACGAAGATAATGATACTGAAATGCTTCAGTACGCTGAACACGGTGTTGCGATGAAGAATGCTATCGACGATATTAAAAGTATTTCCAATTATGTGACAGAAGCGAATAATAATAATGACGGTATTGGTCACTTCTTAAATGAATTCTTTGACCTGCGTCTGAAACCATAAAGGGGACATCATAATGAAACTTATAATCGACAGTTGTGCTGATATTTCACTGGAGAGAGCAAATGAACTGAATGTTGACATGCAGTCATTAACTATTCAGATTGACGACAAAAGCTACATTGATCAAATTGAAATTACAAGTGAAGAAGTAATCCAGGCAATTAAAGACGGCAAGCGTCCAATGACGAGCCAGCCAAACCCTGAGAGCTTCGCCAATATTTTCAAAAAGTATGCCGAGCAAAATGAAAGTATTATTTACCTGGGCTTATCAAGTGCACTATCCGGAACATATCAGAGTGCAGTAATTGCACGCGATACTATATACGAAGAATATCCTGATGCTGATATTACACTGATTGACACATCTGCTGTCAGCTACGGTCTCGGTTTGATTGTCGAACGTGCTTCAGGGTATCTAGCTCAAGGTGACGGCAAGGACACTATTATCTCAAAAGTTAAAAATGATATGTCACATATCAGACATTTGTTTACGGTTAACGATTTAAATTATTTAGCTGAAGGCGGCCGTTTATCGAAAGGTTCGGCATTTCTCGGCGGACTTTTAAATATTAAACCGCTGCTGCATGTTGAAGATGGAAAATTAGTGCCGCTCGAAAAACACAGGGGCTTGAAAAAAGTATTTAAACGCATGAATGAACTGGCTAAAACAGAAGGAGCATCAGGTACAGGTCATATCGTCCATGCAGATGCTGAAAAACTGGCTAATAATCTTAAAGAACAGCTTCTTGAAAACACTGACCTTGAGACCATTCATATTACAGGCATCGGGCCGACAATCAGCTCGCATACAGGCGACGGCACCATCGCTTTGTTCTACTTCAAAGAAGATGAAAAATAATGACTAAAGTGATTATAGTTGGAGGCGTTGCAGGCGGTGCCACTGCTGCATCCCAGCTGCGCCGATTAAATCCTGATATCGAAATCATCGTTTACGAACGCTATCGAGACATCAGCTACGGCGCCTGCGGGATGCCGTATTACATCGGCGGCGAAGTTTGGAGTCGCGACAGTCTGGTGAACATGACACCTGAGAAATTCAGAGAAAAAGATATCTTTGTAAAAACGGAACATGAAGTTACTGAAGTCAATTCAGAGAACAATACTGTCACTGTGCTCGACAAAGTAAATAATAAAGAAATTACTGATTCATATGACTATCTGATTTTATCACCGGGCAGCTCACCGAAAAAACTTCCGTCTGTTAAAGATGCAGAACAGGTATTTTCACTTCATAAAATCGCTGACCTGGATTATATTATGTCTTATATTAATGATAATAATGTTAACGAAGCGGTGCTGATTGGTTCGGGCTATATCGGACTTGAAGTGACCGAGAATTTAACTGAAAAAGGCATTCATGTTACGATACTCCAACACGATGAGCGCATTTACAAAAATATTGAAGCGGATATGAACGGTGTACTTTATGAGGCGATGACCGAAAATGGTGTAACACTTAAGCTGAATACGGAAATCGACCATGTTGACGGCAATCAGGCAGTGTTATCTAACGGCGAAACGATTGATGCCGACTTGATTATCAGCGGCATCGGAATTACACCGAATACCGGTTTTTTAAATAATTCCGGTATTCTATTAAAAAACGGTCAGATTCCTATTAACAAAAACGGTCAGACGAATATCGATAATATATACGCTCTCGGTGACGCTACAGTTACACACTATCAGCATATGCCGGCCATGGCGATGCAGGCAGCAATCGCATGGCCGGCACACAGACTGGCACATATTATTGCCAACCAGATTTCCGGGGACAGCACCATTACACACGAAGGATTTCTCGGCACAAATATCGTTAAATTTTTTAACTATCACATTGCAACATTCGGTTTATCTGAAAAAGAAGTAGCTGACGTGCCACACTTCGTTGTCGATCAGAAACAGAAAAATAAATCCGGTTATATGAACGATGCCGCACCGATACACATACGGGTTTACGTCTCGACAGAAACCGGAATTATTTTAAGAGCAGCAGTCGTCGGCACCAGCGGCGTTGATAAGCGCATCGACGTATTATCAGCCCACACACGGCTCGGCGGAACAGTATACGATCTGATTAATATCGAAATCGGTTATTCACCGCCCTTCTCCAGTCCGAAAGACGTAATTAATATGGTCGGATACAAAGCGATAGAGCAAGCTGAAAAGTTATAGATTGGAAACCGAATTCATTTTTGATGAATTCGGTTTTTT
>DAIPYL010000057.1:0-8421 GCA_036782755.1 Jeotgalicoccus sp.
TCACAAAAGCTTCCACTTCAATCGATGCGTTCTCGAGCCCCACCGTTAAGTATTCAATGTCAGCACTATATCTGTTCTTCACAATAACGCCTCCTGTATTTATATCGCTTAATAATTAAGTATACCCAAAATCAGCTTCCCGCAATCTATCAGAAAAGAGAGAGCAGACACCTTCCCGTGTGGAAAGCGCCTGCTAAGGGGTTATATGTTTTGAATCAGCTAAGCAAAAGTAGATTAGACCTAAAATACCACTACTTTGTTATTACAGTCAATATAAATTCTGAAAGTTTAGATAAGTTAGTTCTTCTCTATATAATCATACGCAAATTGAGTCAGAATCGCTGCACCATAAGGAAGTGCATCTTCATCCACATTAAATTTCGGATGGTGGTTCGGATATGCAGTATCTTCCCCGCTATTTGTCCCAAGCCTGAAAAATACACCGGGCACTTCGCGCGCAAAGTAAGAAAAATCTTCGCCGCCCATGCTTGGATTGACGTCAAGCAGCTGGTTTTTTCCAAGAATTTTATCGACTGTGGATCTTAATACTGGAATCAGTGACGGCTCATTATACACAGACGGATAGCCGTATGTGTACTCCATCTCGTATGATGCCCCCATCCCGCTGGTTACTCCATTTAAATATTTATCCATCGTCTCTTTTACTTTCGGACGAAGTTCAGGGTTTAATAAACGAACCGTCCCTTCCAGTCTTACTTCGGGAGCGATTACGTTTCTTGCAAATCCGCCTTCAATTTTTCCTATCGTAAGGACAATATTTTCAAGGGGATCTATATTTCTGCTGACAATCTGCTGCAGTGATGCAATTACAGTAGATGATATCGCTATCGGATCTACAGATAAATGAGGGTGTGCCGCATGGCCGCCTTTACCGATGATTTTGATATCGAAGGCATCTGTGCATGCTGTCGCAAATCCTTCTGTAATCGATGTTTCTCCTGTTTTAATTGTCGGATGAACATGGAGCCCGGCAACGGCGTCTACATCAGGGTTCTTTAAGGCCCCTTCCTGGACCATCACTTCCGCCCCGCCGTATCCTTCTTCAGCCGGCTGAAACAGCAGCTTGACGTTACCGCGTTCAGGCGGGTTTTCACTGAGAATATGAGCAGTACCCAGCAGTATTGCAGTGTGTGCATCATGACCGCAGAGATGTCCCACACCATCCACCGTTGATTTATATTCCGTCTCGCCCTCTTCCTGAATCGGCAGAGCATCCATATCAGCACGCAATGCTACCGTCGGTCCTTCTGATTTACCTTTCAGCGTTGCAACTAAACCCGTTTTTGCTACCGGGTACTCAATTTCAAAATTAAGCTTCTCCAGTTTTTCTTTTACAAATTCTGATGTTTTATATTCTTCAAAAGATAATTCAGGATTCCTATGTAAATGCCTCCGCCATTCGATAATTTTATCCTTCAGTTCATTTGCTTTTGACAAAGTACTCTCCTGTTCCATTTTATGCATCCCCTTAATGTTTGAGTTTCCCTAAAGCTACATCAATACAATATTTTCGTCAAATAATTATTAGAATACTCTGTTAATATTGTATAATAGTATTTAATGCAGATTTTCCCCGATTCCAGGCATCCTCAGCCTGACAGGCAGTGGCGCTCCCCTTCTATATAAGGATGAATATTTTTTATCATCAGTATCAAAAGCAACTGAAATTTTAGCTCGCATTTTTCATCAATATAATTTTAATTAATATTTTCACAATGTATTGCTTTGAGAGCGTCAAATCAAGTTTTTAATATGTGAAATAAGAGATAAATGTGAAATTTCTCACTTATTATGTTATAATTGTTAAGTAGAAAATTGCTCAACTTTATAAAGTAAAGGAGACGACTATGTTAAGTATAAAGAATTTAACTAAGATTTACGGCGGCAATAAGAAAGCCGTCAACGACATTTCCCTCGATATTCAGGAAGGTGAATTTATTGCATTTATCGGTACGAGCGGGAGTGGTAAAACGACTGCGCTTCGTATGATTAACCGCATGGTTGAACCGACATCAGGAACAATTGCGATAAACGGCAAGGATATCACCAAGAAAAACCCGGTGGAACTCCGCCGCAAGATCGGTTATGTTATCCAGCAGATTGGTCTGCTGCCGCATATGACGATTAAAGAGAACATTACACTCGTTCCGAGACTATTAAAATGGACTGAAGAAGATAAAGACAAAAAGGCAAAAGAGTTAATTAAACTCGTTGACCTGCCTGAAGAATTTCTAGAGCGCTATCCTTCCGAACTCTCGGGCGGACAGCAGCAGCGTATTGGAGTTATCAGGGCACTTGCTGCTGAACAGGACATTATACTGATGGATGAACCTTTCGGTGCACTCGATCCAATTACCCGTGATACTTTGCAGGATTTAGTTAAAGAACTCCAGCAGAAACTCGGCAAAACATTTATTTTTGTGACACACGATATGGATGAAGCGATTAAACTGGCAGACAGAATTTGTATTATGAGCCACGGCGAAATCGTGCAGTTTGATACACCTGACGAAATTCTGCGCAATCCCGCAAATGATTTCGTCCGCGACTTCATCGGCGAAGGCCGCCTGATTCAGGACAGACCGAATATGCGTACTGTTGCAGATGCTATGATTACGCCGGTCAGTATTACAGTCGACAAGTCGATTAACGACTGTATCGCACTGATGCGTGAAAAACGTATCGATACGATTCTCGTTACCGACAGTCATAAAAAACTGCTCGGGTTTATCGACATTGAAGATATTAACGAAGGTTACCGCAAAGGTATGAACATCGTTGATTTAATGGGCCGAGACATATATAAAATCGGCATCGATTCCAAACTTCAGGATTCGGTCCGTACAATTTTAAAGCGAAACGTCAGAATCATTCCTGTAGTGGATGACAATAATACATTAATCGGATTAATTACGCGTTCTAACTTAGTAGATATCGTATACGACACAATCTGGGGCGAGGAGACGTCCGCTCCGGTTACGTCAGGAGCTGATGAGGCATGATGGAATTTTTAAGCGTCAACGGTTCAGAGCTGCTCGTTAAAACATGGGAGCACTTTTATCTGTCAATCATCTCATTAATTATCGGTATTCTGATTGCCGTTCCGCTTGGTATGGCAATGGCGAACACTAAAAAGCTGAGCGGTTACGTATTAACAACTGCCGGCGTGCTTCAAACAGTACCGACACTTGCAGTGCTCGCATTAATGATTCCGCTCTTTGGAGTTGGACGCGTGCCTGCAATCATTGCACTCAGTGCATACATTTTACTGCCGATTTTAAATAATACGATTATCGGTGTTAAAAATATTGATCCGAACATCAGGGAAGCAGCTAAAAGCATGGGTATGACACGCATGCAGCTGATGTGGAACGTTGAACTCCCGATTGCGATTCCGCTGATTTTAAGCGGCATCAGATTATCATCGGTTTACGTTATTTCATGGGCAACGCTTGCCAGCTACATCGGCGCAGGCGGCCTTGGCGACTTCGTCTTTAACGGACTGAACTCATATCAGCCTGAACTGATTATCAGTGCTGCAATCATGGTAACGCTGCTTGCATTAATTGCTGACTATATTTTATCGCTTACAGAAAAATGGGCAACGCCGAAAGGCTTAAAAGTATCAAGATAGGAGGAGTATCATGAGACAAACTAAAAAATTATTAGCCGTCGTACTGGTATCTCTGACTGTCCTTGCCGGGTGCAGCCTGCCCGGACTCAGCAGCAGTTCCAGCGATGGTATTGCAATCACATCAATGACGACAACAGAATCGCAAATTGTTTCTCATATGTCGCGCTTAATGATTGAACATTACAGCTACGGTGAAATCGAACCGGTAATGATTAACAACCTCGGTTCATCAACAATCCAGCACAACGCACTTCTTTCGGGAGATGCACAAGTGTCAGGTGTACGCTATACCGGTACTGAACTTACCGGTGTCTTAAACAAAGAGGCGGAAAGTGATCCGGAAGTTGCACTTGAACAGACGCAAAAAGCGTTTGATGAAGAATTCGATATGAAATTCTATGACTCTTACGGTTTCGATAACACATATGCCTTTATGGTGACTCGCGAAACTGCCGAAGAGTACGACCTTGAAACAACATCAGATTTAGCAGAATATACAGATGAATTCGCAGTCGGTGTCGATACATCATGGTTTAACCGTCCCGGTGACGGCTACCCTGCCTTCCAGGAAACTTACGGTTTTGCATTCGACAACATCCGTGCAATGCAGATCAGTCTTGTGTATGAAGCATTAAGCACAGGCAGTCTGGACCTTGCACTCGGCTATACGACTGACGGCCGTATTCCGGCTTATGATTTAGTCGTGCTGGAGGACGATATGCAGTTCTTCCCGCCTTATGACGCATCACCGTTTGCAACACATGAAATTATTGAAGAATATCCGGAAATCGACGAAGCGTTATCCCGTATGACAGGTACAATTTCTACAGAAACAATGCAGAACTTAAACTACCGTTCAGATGAGGAAGGCATTGAGCCTGCGCTCGTTGCGGAAGAATTTTTGGAAGAACACAACTACTTTGAAAAGGATGGTGAGTAACGTGACAGGTAATTTATTAACAGATTTATATAATTATTTCGTCAACAACTTCGCCTATCTGCTGAGTCTTTTTACAGACCACCTGCTGATGAGTATTTACGGCGTGCTGTTTGCCGCAATCGCCGGTATTCCAATCGGGATTTTTATCGCGCGCTATGCAAAACTCTCAGGTGTGATTATTACAGCCGCCAATATTATTCAGACGATTCCCGCACTTGCGATGCTGTCGATTTTAATGCTCGTTATGGGACTTGGAACGAATACGGTTATTGTAACGGTATTTCTGTACGCGCTGCTGCCGATTATTAAAAACACTTACTCAGGTATTACAGGTGTCGATAAAAATATTACCGACGCCGGTAAAAGTATGGGGATGACACGCAACCAGGTGCTGCGCATGATTGAGCTGCCGCTTGCACTGTCCGTTATTATCGGCGGACTGCGCATCGCCCTCGTTGTTGCAATCGGTATCGTTGCAATCGGTTCATTCATTGGTGCGCCGACACTGTCGGATTTAATTATCCGCGGGACGAATGCGACTGATGGTACGGTATATATTTTAGCCGGTGCAATTCCGATTGCACTCATCGCGGTTATTATCGACTTCGCGCTGCGCTTCCTTGAACGCAAGCTCGACCCGACACATAATCCAGACGATAAAGAACCGAAAGCTCAGACAGTTAACAATTAAAATTTTACAGTCCCGTCTTTTGGCGGGGCTTTTTTTATCATTACATTATAAAAGGAGATTTCTCTATGGCTTTAATGCGTATTAACTTTTTCTCGGAAGCTCTCGGCAAGCATCATCATTTTAATTTAATACTGCCGGAACAGAATGAACATTACGATATAAATGCGGCACCGCCGCTCCTGCCGTCGGTTATGATACTTCATGGATTATCGAGCGACAATAATTCATATATGCGGTTTACGAATGCTGAACGTTACGCGAATGAACATAATCTCGCAGTGATTCTGCCGGACGGCGATCACAGTTTTTATGCGAATATGTTATACGGACACAGCTATAAAGACCATATTCTTGAAGTTTGGCGTTATGCCCACCAGGTCTTCCCCCTGTCAAAACAGCGGGAGGATAATTTCCTTGCCGGACATTCGATGGGCGGATTCGGTGTAATTAAAACTGCATTTGAAAATCCTGATTTGTTCGGAAAAGCATGCTTTATGTCGAGTGCGACAGATATTGAGCGTCTCTTAAATTACAACTGGCCCGACTTTAAAATGCACGGTATTATTGGTGACGTTAATACAACTTCCGGCACTTCGCTCGATATTAAACAGATTGTTGAGCGGGGAATTGATTTGGCTGGAGTTGACGGACTGCCTGATCTGTATATGATGTGCGGGACTGAAGATTTCATTTATGATGATAACGTTGAGTTCAAGGCATATCTTGAATCAAAAGATATTTCATTTAAATACGAAGAAGGACCAGGCGAACATGACTATGCATATTGGGATCAGGGCATTTTAAGGGCGATGCAGTGGATGAGCGGGAACTAAGCAAAAAGGAGCACGGCTGAATTCAGCCGCGCTCCTTTTTATATTATATATTCGGACCGTACAGACGTTTAGAGTCGTCTATCTCTTCGCCCGCCAGCAGTTTACCGAGTGTGGCTTTCCAGCTTGGCGGCGTGTATTCGCCGTCTCTCAGGTTTTCCATCAGCCCGATATTGTCGCGGTTATGGTACAGCACTTCGTTCATCCTGGCAATCGTCCAGTCCGGACATGGACGTTCAATAAGCTGGAATGTATCGCCCGCTTTAATTTTTCCTTCTTTAAGCACACGGAAATACCAGCCGGTACGGCCGGAGTCTTCAATCTTTTTCGCAAGATCAATATCACCGTGACGGCGTGCCGGTTTCCAGCATGGACGGCGCGGCTGAGACACCTGGACAACCGCTTCACCCAGTTCATAAATGTCTCCGATATACACACTTGTTTCATCCATATGAATGACCGAAATATTTTCACCGTTGCCGCCGGCTTTAATGTCCGGATTGCCGAGTTCACGCTGCCATTCGTCATAATGAGCAAGACTGTATGCAAACAATGCCTTCTCAGGGCCTCCGTGATTTTTCTTATCTGCGCATTCATCTCCTTTGAGACCTTCTTCAGATAAAAATACAGGTTTGTCCGTTTTTTCTTTAAACGCTCCCGTTTCCCACTGCTGATTCATTTTGCTTTCTGCTTCAGGATCTCCGACTGTTTTAACACTGCCTGTATAAAGTGTACGAACTTTTCCATATATCGACATCAATTATCATTCCTTTTCAAAACGATTCGTCAGACTGCCGAGCGATTCTATTTCTACCGTTACTGTATCGCCCGCTTTAATCCACGGCTTGTCCGCAGTTTTGTAACCCGACGCCACACCTTCCGGCGTGCCCGTCAGAATAATATCTCCGGGTTTCAGTGTCATGTATTTTGAAATATGGCTCACGAGTCCTCTGCTCTTAAATACCATATCGTTCGTATTCGAATCCTGGCGCAGCTCGTCATTCACATATGTTTTAATACGCAGCTTATGCGGTTCACCGATTTCACCAAGCGTCGCAATATACGGTCCGACCGGACAGAAACCGTCATACGATTTACCCGCCAGCCACTGGCTTGTTGCAAACTGCGCGCTGCGGTCGGACACATCGTTCGCATTAGTATAACCGAAGATGTAATCCATCGCATCTTCGCGCGGAATGTTGCGCCCTGTTTTACCGATAATAATCGCGAGCTCCCCTTCATAATCAATCATGTATGTGTCTTCCGGAATTTTTATCGTACTGTTGTGCGCCGCCAGCGTATTATTAAACTTCGAAAAGATAATCGGCAGTTCCGGAATATCTATCTTCATTTCTTCTGCATGACGTTTATAGTTCACACCCACACAAATAATTTTCTCCGGGTTCGGCACAACCGGCCCAAGCTTGAGTTCATCTATACTTTTCAGTTCGATATATTCAGCTTCCAGGTAAAATTCAATAAGAGCCTCTGCCTTTTCTTTGTTCGCCATGACATCCTGCAGCGTTTCAAAATCCCCGGAAATATCCAGCACACCTTTCGCTGTCAGTACACCAAGATGATACTTTCCCGTTATCTCATCTACAAAAGTCAGTAATTTCATGTCCATTTTGCCCCATTTCTGATTGCCTTCTCTATCTATCATACCCCTTTAAGCAAAAACGATAAACTCCTTTAGAAAAATGCGGATACGGAGTGATATAATAACATTAAGTTATTTTTAGGAGGAACTTTCATGAGCGCTTATGTAGCAGAAAAAGAAATACAGATATTATATGCAGATACTGACATGATGGGTGTTATATACCATGGCAGCTATATTAAATGGCTGGAACTTGGACGCATGCAGCTGATTGAAGATATCGGCTACGACTATTTAAAAATGGAACGCGAAGGCTACCTCGCTCCCGTCCATAACGTCAACATCACATATGCGAAATCATTAAAATACGGCGACCGTGCATTCGTCCGCACATGGGTCGAAGAAAATACCGGCGTCCGTACTATTTATGGTTTTGAAATCGTCAATGGCGACGGTGAAGTCTGCACACACGGCACAACAACACTGATTGTTGTGAAGAAAGTCGACGGCGACTTCCAGCCCGTTATTTTTAAACGCGTATTCCCCGAATGGCACGCGAAATACGAAGAAATTAAAGTTAAGAAATAAGATTTGATTGAGGGAACGCGCCTGTCGGCGCGTTTTTTTGTTTTAAGAGTGGCTGATTTGCGCTCGGTGGCGCGCAATCTCCTGTTCTGTGCCACCGTCAGTTCTCGGTGGCGCGCA
>DAIPYL010000058.1:0-8335 GCA_036782755.1 Jeotgalicoccus sp.
AAAAAATCGGACACAGCACCGCTGCATCCGACCAATATAAATCTATTTAACATTTTCTTTTGAATACTTTCTCGGGAAACCGATTAATATAGCAACTATCCCGCTGATTATTAATATTATTGGATAAATCGAATAGGGCATAATCTCAACAGGTGAGATACCGGCGGCGAGTCCTGAAGCGGCAAGCATTTGTCCGCCGTATGGTATTAATCCCTGGAATCCTGCTGCGAAAGTATCTAAGATGCTCGCTGATTTTCTCGGGTCCACATCGTATTCATCGGCAATATTTTTCGCCAGCGGCCCGGTCATAATAATTGAAATCGTATTGTTTGCTGTTGATACGTCGGTCACACTGACCAGACTTGCGATACCAAGTTCTGCACCTTTTTTAGATTTAATTCTGCTCATAATTGTATCGAGCAGGTAGGTAATACCGCCGTAATGACTCACCAGGCCGATCATACCAGCGATTAAAATAGTAATAATTGCTATTTCCTGCATTCCTGCGATGCCTTCACCGGCCGCTGTAATCAGTGTGAATATATCAAATGCACCAGTAAACAGTCCAAGTATGCCTGCAAATACTGCACCGCTCAGCAGCACGATGATGACGTCGACTCCAAGGAGTGCGACTATCAATACGGCTAAATAAGGCAGTACTTCTATAAATCTAAAGTCATAATTTCCTGTTTCACTAAGCGAAACATCCGCAGTGAGCAGATACAGAATGACTACTGTAAGCAGTGCTCCGGGCAGTACAATCCAAAAATTCACTTTAAACTTATCAATCATTTTTACGCCCTGGGTGCGTGTAGCAACGATTGTTGTATCTGAAATGAACGATAAGTTATCACCGAACATCGCGCCGCCGATAACCGTAGCTAAAGCAAGCGCGACTCCGATTTCTGTCTGGTCAGCAATACCAATCGCAATCGGCGCAATCGCAACAACTGTGCCCATGCTCGTTCCCATCGACAGCGAAACAAAGCAGCAGATGATAAAAATCCCGCTGAGTAAAAGACTGCCCGGAAGGAATGTTAATCCCATATTAACCGTTGAATCAACAGCACCCATTGCTCCGGCAACTCCGGAAAACGCACCGGACAGCAGGAAGATAACTATAATTAGTATAATATTTTCCTGTGCTGCACCTTTTAAGTACGCCGACAGTTTATCTTTAAAAGGTTCTTTAAAATATAAAAAGAATGCGAAGACTGAAGCGATAACTGCGGCTACAGTAATCGGCATCGCATTGAAATCTCCGGCGATCAGTCCTGTGCCGATAAATAATGCTACGAATATAATTAATGGCAGCAGCGATACAAAACTGCCTTTATGTTTAGACATGTAACTCCTCCTATTGAAAAATCCCCATCCTTTATCTGCAAAGATAAGAGATGGGGAAATCCTCGGCTTATCTTCGAGCAAGATGCTGCTCCTGGAATTAGCACAGTACCTTACGGTCTGTTGCTGAGGCTTCAGCGGGCCAGTCCCTTCACCTCTCTGGATAAGAAATTATTTAATTAATGAGATTAAGAATACACGCTTAATAAATAAAGGTCAACAAATTAATAATATGTGTTGAAAAGGTTTAATTTTCTGAAAACAGGTAATCAATTGAGGACTCTTAAAATAGAAGATTGTATTAAATTTAATTTATTTTAAGTTTGTTACTTGCTTTTTGTAACCAAGTGTATTAATATAATGAATGTGATAGTTCGAAAGCGAAATATTAAACTGCAAACAAAATCTTGGAGGATGAATTAATTATGGCTAAATTTGCATTAGACACAGCACACTCGGAATTAGAATTTACGGTAAAACATATGATGGTCACTAAAGTTAAGGGTACGTTCGGTGACTGGTCAATTAATCTCGATGTTGACAATATTGAAGATCTTTCAACAGCAAAAGTTACAGGGAAAGCAAGCACAGCAACAATCAATACTAAGGTAGCGGACCGTGATGCTCACTTAACATCTGCTGACTTCTTCGATTCAGAAAACTATTCTGACATTACATTTGAATCAACTAAAATCGAAGGCTCAGGTTCTAAATACGATGTTACCGGCAACTTAACTATTAAAGATGTAACTAAAGAAATTACTATTCCTTTAGAATTCAACGGTAAAGCATTAAACCCATGGGGCGTTGATGTTTACGGTTTCGAATCCAACTTCTCAATCAACCGTGAAGAATTCGGTTTAACTTGGAACCAGGCTCTTGAGACTGGCGGCGTAATGGTTTCTAAAGACGTTAAAGTTAACCTTGAGTTACAATTTAACCCTGCAGAAGCATAAGGGATTAGATTAAACAGCTGAAAATGATATAGATATAAATGGGTCAATACTCCGTGATATTCTTAAATGAATAACACGGAGTATTTTTTATGTTTATAATTAATTAACCAGCCAAATGGAGGATGACAGAATATGGTGATGAACAAAAACATATTAATTGTTGAAGATGATGATGCGATTAATAAACTGCTGTCGGATATTGTGAGGGAGCAGCAGTATACACCTCACTCTGCATATTCAGGCACGGAAGCGATGCTTTATATAAATCAGCAGCAGTGGGATTTAATCCTTCTTGATATGATGCTGCCGGGATTATCCGGAGAAGAGGTATTGAAAAACATCACAGCTGCAGGCGCATCGCCTGTAATCATTATTTCTGCCCGGGATGCACAGGAGGTAAAAGTCAGTGCACTGCGTCTTGGAGCCGATGATTATATTACGAAGCCGTTTGATGTGGAAGAAGTATCAGCGCGGATAGAGTCCGTTATGCGGAGAACTAACCGTTCAGCTCACGCGACGCCAAATGTACTCGTACATAAAGAGATCGTTCTGGATGCAGATGCCAGAACTGTAAAGGTGAATGATTCAGAAGTAACACTCACTGCACGTGAATTTGCGATTCTTTACACTCTGATATCGAATCCCGAAAAGGTATTCTCTAAAGCTAATATATTTGAAAGTGCATGGAATGAAACGTTTCACGGCGATGATAATACTGTGAACGTTCACATGAGTAATCTCCGCAGCAAACTGGCTGATGCAGCAGATGATGCGGATTATATAGAGACAGTATGGGGAATGGGATATAAAATGAAAACTTAATACTTTCTTAAGAATTGGTTTAAGACCTTCTTATGATTTCTATTTTACAATCAATATATCGATTAAAAAGGAGATCATATTATGAGCGAATATATATTGAGAACTGATGAACTCACAAAAACTTATAAAAATTATGCAGCGGTTAATAAGGTAAATCTGAATGTTAAAAAAGGAGACATTTACGGTTTCATTGGACAAAACGGTGCAGGGAAATCAACGATGCTGAGACTTGTAACGGGACTTGGTTTTCCGGACAGCGGCACGCTTGAAATTTTCGGTGAGAATGCCGATAAGAGATTAAATGATGCACAGAAAAGAATCGGTGCGATTATTGAAAATCCTGCATTGTTTTTAAATATGACAGCTGAACAGAATTTGGAAGTTCACCGTCTTCAAAAAGGCATTCCAGGGAAACAGTGTATCGCGGATACATTGAAACTCGTGGAGCTGGAGAATACAGGGAACAAAAAAGTGAAAAACTTTTCACTTGGTATGAAACAGCGTCTGGGACTGGCAACAGCACTGCTTGGCGATCCGGAGTTTCTAATTCTGGATGAACCGACAAACGGTCTGGATCCGATAGGTATCGTTGAATTGAGAGAATTAATTCAGAAATTAAATCGTGAAAAAGGTCTAACGGTATTAATTTCCAGTCATATTTTAAGCGAACTTTATCAGCTGGCAACAACGTACGGTATTATTCATGAAGGCCGGCTGATTGAAGAACTGACGCTTCGCGAGCTGGATGATAAATGCCGTCAGCATTTGAAAATTAAAGTGGATGACACAGAAAAAGGTGTCACAATTCTTGAAGAGAAGTTAAATACAACAGACTTTGAAGTCAATCCTGACGGTTCAATCAGTCTGTATAATCATTTGGACGATGTAAGAACAGTATCATCCGCACTGACAAAAGGCGGATTAATTATTGAACACCTTTCGCAAAACGGGGACAGTCTCGAAAGCTACTTCTCAAAACTTGTCGGAGGTGATTCGCATGAATAATCTTCTGCAGGCAGAAATATTTAAATTAAGACACAGCAAATCATTCTGGGCGATTTTAATAATATCTTCAGGACTCAGCAGTCTGATGCATTATCTTGTGATTACGGAATGGTGGATGCTGACGAATACACCGTTTGAAGCAGCCGGCATTGCAGAAATGAATGCATTATCGATGTTTATCGTGCCGTTATTCTTTAACCTGATGACGGGGACACTCGCGGCATTTTATATTTCAACGGAATTCGGCAGCAGCGGTGTAATTAAAAATCAGATTATCAGCGGAAAGAGCAGAGGTTTAATTTATCTTGCAAAATATCTCGTATTTACTTCAGCGTCCATAATTATTACAGTCATCATTCCAGCCGGTACAGGTATTCTACTAAACCTGGTTCTGAACGGCGGTATATTTGACGGAGAAAGTATGATGTATTTACTGAAAGCATTCGGATTATTTACATTGCAGATGGCAGGATATACTGCAATCATTGTATTAATTGCGGTTCTTACAGAAGACAGCGGCAGAACGATAATATTTACCATCGTCTTTACGCTGATTATGTTTGTAATAGAAAAAATGCCGATGTCTGATATTATTACCGGTATTTACGATTATTCTGTCTTTCGTCAGTTCAGCATTGTTATGAGCCCGGAAATGACATCGGGTCAAGTTGTTACAGCAATACTTGTCGGAATAATTTCAACAGTTTTAATGCTGCTGATCGGTATTTACGTTTTCAGTAAAAAAGAAATTAAATAAATTTAAAAAGGCAGGTGCACGGGAATGATTTTCATGCTAATAGTTTTATTAATTACAGCGGCGGTTCTCGGCATCCGCCTTTTTGTCTTAAAAAAAGAAATTAAAAATATCAGTACTCAGCTGAAGTCATACAATAATTTTTCAACAGGTAAGAAAATCGATATCAGTCTGGTGGATAAAGAGCTTGAAAAACTCGGTGCTGAAATCAATACACTTATTGGGCATTACATCAGCGCCAATCGTGAGAAAATAAGATCAGACAATGAATTAAAAGAAGGAATCGCGAGTATCTCTCATGATTTAAGAACACCTTTAACATCAATTAAAGGCTATCTTCAAATGGTGAAAGGAAAAGATTTAACAAAAGCGCAGCAGGAAGAATATTTAAATATTGCACTGGAACGTTCTGTGCATCTAGAGCAACTGGTGAATGATTTCTTTGAGCTGAGTAAAATTGAATCTCATGATTATATATTGAACAATGAACGGATTAATATTACCGGACTGGCTAATGAAATGATTTTATCATTTTATAACAGTTTTAAAGAAAAGAATATTAAACCTGCTGTAAATATCAGCAGCACACCTGTATTCATTGTGAACGACCGGGCGGCGGTGATTCGTGTGCTTGAGAATCTGCTGTCCAATGCACTTAAGTATTCTGAAGGGGATATAGAAATCGGTGTTCTGAAAAATGAAGGTAAAGTCACTCTTTGGGTCGAAAATAGTACGGAAATTATTGATGAAGCAGACAACCCGGAATTGTTCTTTGACCGGTTCTACATTGCAGACAAATCAAGAACAGAGCGGAGTACCGGACTTGGCCTTGCTGTAACAAAAAGTTTAATGGATAAAATGGACGGGCAGATTCATGCAGATTACGATGGAACAAGTCTGAAATTTACGTGCGTGTGGCCGGCTCCCGACTAAGCACTTAGTTTCTCTAATGAGCGGTTAATTGATATTCTTTGAAGAAGGTATTATTTATCGATAAATAATTATTCAAAGGATGAATTAACTATGAAACTTAGTATATTGGACCAGGCGCCTATAACGAAAGGTCACACAGCAGCAGGTGCTTTAATTAAAGCAGAAGAACTTGCAATACTCGGGGACCAGCTCGGCTACGAGCGCATGTGGATGGCTGAACACCACGGTACATCAGCTTATGCTAGTTCAGCACCGGAAATTACAGCAGCGCATCTCGCTGCGAAAACAGAAAATATCCGTATCGGCACCGGGGGTGTTATGATGATGCATTATTCACCGTTAAAACTTGCTGAAGTATTTAAAACACTCAGTGCCTTTGCACCGGGACGTATTGATTTCGGCATGGGCAGAGCGCCGGGCGGAGATCAGTTTTCAATTTATGCTTTATCTGAAGGACGTACGCCGATGATGCACAATATGTATGAGAAGTTCGATACAGCACTCCAGCTGATTAATGATGAAGTGCCTTCTTCTAAATTGTATAACAGAACAATCGCGACACCGTCGAATATCGTGCGCCCTGAATCATGGCTGCTCGGCTCAAGCGGAAACAGCGCTGTCGAAGCAGGACGGAGAGGTGCAGGCTACTCTTTCGCCCAGTTCTTTAACGGACAGCTGTCAAAAGAAATTCTCGATGCATACAAAAACAATTTTGAAGCATCTCCATTTATGGAGAAACCTGAAATTAACGTGTCGTATATGGTAACAGCAGCTGAAACAGCTGAAGAAGCGGAATTTCAGGCAGGACCGCAGGATATTTGGCGTCTCCAGTTTATGAAAGGGCACAGCGGACAGGTGCTGACTCCTGAAGAAGCACAGGATTTCCCTTTAACTGAAATGGATCGTATGCAAATTCAGGAAGGCCGGAAGCTGCACCTGGTGGGGTCGGCTGAAGAAATCGCTGAACGGCTGCAGCAGGAACAGAGTCAGTACGGCTTCGATGAAGCGATGATCTGCAGTATCCCGCATTCACAGGAAGCACGCTTAAATGTCTACAAGCTGCTCGCACGCGAACTGTTTTAATTCAATGTCTTAAGGGTAAATACAAACTGATTTAGAAGTTTGGGTAACATTAAGGAGAGGCTGCAGTTGACACATTTTGATGCAATAATTATCGGTTTCGGAAAAGCCGGCAAGACGCTGGCAGGAGACCTTGCAAATCGCGGCTGGAAAACAGCTTTAATTGAAAAAGATAAAATGATGTACGGAGGGACATGTATTAATATCGCATGCATTCCGACGAAACTCCTGATGCACGATGCATTGAACGGCAGTGAGTACAGAGCTGCTGTGGAACGTAAAAACGGTGTCATTGAGAGACTGCGTGATAAAAACTATCACGGTGTTGCAGATTTAAATAATGCGGCAGTTTATAATGCAGAAGCTAAATTTATCAATGATAATGAAATTGAAATCGCATCTGCTGACGGCAGTAAGGAAGTACTCAGTGCAGATAAAATATTCGTAAACACAGGTGCAGAAAGTATTATCCCGCCAATAGATGGTGATATAAATTCAGACAAAGTATATACGAGTACGACGCTGATTGATGAAGAAATACTGCCCGACAGACTGACAATTATCGGCGGCGGATATATCGGACTGGAATTCGCAACGATGTATAACGCATTCGGTTCGGAAGTCAGTGTGATTGTACCTGACGATGAGATTTTGAAAAGCGAAGACAGTGATATCAGAGCAGAGATTACGAATGATATGAGAGAGAGCGGTATTAATTTTATTTTCGATGAACGTGCTGAAAAAGTAACTGATGAAGACAGCAGTAAAATTACTGTAACATTATCAGGCGGACGTGAATTTACTTCAAACGCAGTACTGTTTGCAACCGGACGTAAAGCAAATACTAAAGGACTTGGTATCGAGAACACAACTGCCGGACTGACAGATAAAGGTGACATTAAAGTCAATAATCATCTGCAGACTGACGCTGAAAATATTTATGCAATGGGCGATGTGAAAGGCGGTATGCAGTTCACATATACATCACTCGATGATTACCGCATCGTGAAGAGTCACTTATTTGATGACGGCTCGTATGCTTATGACTCACGCACGAATGTGCATTATACAATGTTTACAGACCCGCCTTATTCACGTGCAGGACTGACACTCGAAGAAGCGGAAGAGCAGGGATATAAAGCAGCTGAAAACAGTATGCCGATGTCAGGGCATCCGAGATCTCATATTAATAATGAACTGAGAGGCTTATTTAAAGCAGTGGTGGACACTGATACGAAAGCAATCCTCGGCGTGCACCTATACGGTGTAAATTCAGAGGAACTGATTAACATGGTCAAACTCGCAATGGATAATAATATTCCGTATACGTCGCTGCGCGATCAGATGTACAATCATCCTGTAATGAGCGAAGCATTTAACAATTTATTTGATATATAGAGAAACTCCTGCATGCTTAACAGCAGGCAGGAGTTTTTAAATA